>NZ_JAGESA010000014.1:0-90137 GCF_017572835.1 Salmonella sp. 32120201201600049SM
GTCCGCCACTCGTCAGCAAAGCAGCAAGCTGCTTCCTGTTACCGTTCGACTTGCATGTGTTAGGCCTGCCGCCAGCGTTCAATCTGAGCCATGATCAAACTCTTCAATTTAAAAGTTTGATGCTCAATGAATTAAACTTCGTAATGAATTACGTGTTCACTCTTGAGACTTGGTATTCATTTTTCGTCCGAGGACGTTAAGAATCCGTATCTTCGAGTGCCCACACAGATTGTCTGATAAATTGTTAAAGAGCAGTGCCGCTTCGCTTTTTCTCAGCGGCGCGGGGTGTGCATATTACGCTTTCCCGCTTCAGAGTCAAGCGTTTATTTTCGCTTTTCTCCGTGAGGTTCTGGTCTGAACCCCGCTGACCCGGCGGCCTGTGTGCCGTTGTTCCGTGTCAGTGGTGGCGCATTATAGGGAGTTATTTCTGCCTGACAAGAGGAAATTTAAAATAATTTTCTGAGTGCGCACTTTTTATTCTTTGCGTTTATTTTGCCGACGATTTGTTGGTTAAATGGGCTATTTCACGGGCAAAGTGCGCAACCTGCTCCCAGTCGGTGTACACCACTTCTTTACTGGTATCCGTTTCGCCGCCCGACATCTTCATAATAAGCTTGATCATCAGACGGTCATACCAGCGATAACGGGGATAGCGAAGCGCGCCTGCAATGACGGCACAGTAGTCAGGTCGCCACGGAGAGCTCATTAAAAACTTCCGCGCGTAGCTGTTAGTCTGCGGCGTCCGTTTTTCAGCTTTACGCGCCACCAGGTTAACGGAATAAAAGGCGCTCGGCATTCCGTTCAACCGCGTGGCGTATTTCTTAACAAACTCCTGAAAGGCGCTGTGGTAATGACCATAACGAATAGACGCGCCAATCACTACGCGATCATAGCTATCCCAGTCAGGCTCTTCTGCGCGATGCAGATTAACGACATCGGCCCAGATCCCCATCTCTTTGAGTTCAGAAGCCAGATAAGAGGCAATTTCGCGCGTTTGTCCGTCCCGGGTAGAGAAAAGAATCAATGTTTTCACGTGTTACTCCATTATTCACGCCAGAAAGTCGGGGTAAAAAGTACCAGCAAAGTGAATACTTCCAGACGACCAAATAGCATGTTGGCGATGAGTATCCATTTCGCAACCGGATTCATACTGGCGAAGTTATCAGCAACCACCCCCAGCCCCGGTCCCAGGTTATTAAGCGTAGCCACTACCGAGGCGAAAGCCGAGAAATCATCTACGCCTGTAGCGATAATGGCCAGCATACTGACGATAAATACCAGCGCGTAGGCAGAAAAGAATCCCCAGACGGCTTCCAGAATACGCTCTGGCAGCGCCCGGTTCCCCAGCTTAATACTGTAAACGGCATTCGGATGCACCAGACGTTTGAGTTCGCGGTTCCCCTGTTTAAACAACAACAGAATACGGATGACCTTTAACCCCCCGCCCGTTGACCCGGCGCAACCGCCAATAAACGCGGAACATAGCAGCAAGACGGGCAAAAACAGCGGCCAGCGCGCAATGCTGTCCGTGGTAAACCCCGCCGTTGTCGCCATCGACACGACCTGGAAGAACGCCTGATTTAGCGTTGTCAGCGCCGAGTCGTAGATATTATGGAACCACAGTACCAGCGTGCAGATCACCACCAGCGTCAACTGTACGCCGATGAACATGCGGAATTCCGGATCGCGCCAGTATACCTTCAGGCTACGCCCGCTTAATAAAGAGAAATGCAGGCCATAGTTACAACCGGAGATCAGCAGGAAAATAGCGATGATGGTATTAATAGTGGGACTATCAAAATAGCCTACGCTGGCGTCATGCGTTGAGAAGCCGCCGATAGCGATAGTGGAGAAGCTGTGTCCGATAGCGTCAAACGCGGGCATCCCTGCAAACCATAGCGCCAGCGCGCAGGCTACCGTTAGCAAGACATAGATAAGCCACAGCGTTTTCGCCGTCTCGGCAATACGCGGGCGCATTTTGTTATCTTTCAGCGGCCCCGGCATTTCCGCCCGATAGAGCTGCATCCCCCCGACGCCGAGGATAGGGAGAATCGCCACCGCCAGCACAATGATCCCCATACCGCCAAACCATTGCAGCATCTGACGATAAAAGAGAATGGCGTGCGGTAATGAATCCAGCCCCACCAGCGTAGTGGCGCCCGTGGTGGTTAGCCCGGAGAACGATTCAAAAAAAGCATCGGTAATGGTGAGGTTTGGGCTTTCCGAGAAAATAAACGGCAGCGCACCCACGCTGCCCAGCACGGTCCAGAACAACACCACGATAAGAAATCCTTCGCGGGATTTCAGCTCGCCCTTTTCCCTACGGTTTGGCCACCACAGTATGGAACCGATCGCCAGCGCGACAAAAAAGGTCTGCGTGAACGCTCTTCCTGCGCCATCACGATATATTAGCGCTACCAGTCCCGGGAGAATCATTGTCCCCGAAAATAAGATAACCAGTAGTCCAACGATTCGGGTAATGGCGCGAAAATGCATCTCTGCCGCTTCCTTTATTCTTAAAAATGAGGTGGGGATTATTCTTCAATCGCTAACAATTGCAATGAACCACGGCTAAAATCCGCCAGTTTTGTGGAAAATGCATTCACATGAGCAAAAGGAAGCGCCACCCTGAGCCGAACAGACGCCTGATAATCGCTGGAAACGATCTTCCCGGCAAACTGTCCTAATAATGCTTCGATTCCGGCCAACTGACCGTACTCACACTGCAAAGTATATTCGGTTAATGGCGTCTTGCGTTGTGTGGCAAGCTGACGTAATGCCTGATTCACACCGCCGCCATAGGCTTTTACCAGCCCGCCCGTACCCAGCAGAATACCACCATAGTAGCGCACGACGACGGCGGTAATCTCTCCGACGCCGCTGCCCATCAATTGCGCAAGCATCGGCTTGCCTGCCGTTCCCGCCGGTTCGCCGTCGTCTGAAAAGCCCAGTTGCTGTGAGTCGTCCGGCGCCCCCGCCACCCACGCCACACAATGGTGGCGCGCATCAGGGTGCTCAGCTCTGACTGACTCAACAAACGCTTTCGCCGCGTCTACGCCATCGGTATGCGCCAATAGCGTAATAAAGCGGCTTTTTTTGATCTCTTCAACAACGGTGACCGGCGCTGCAGGGATTAACCAACTGTCCATTACGCCAGTTTTAAATCCCGCGTCATGTTTTCCACGCCGTTTTCGTGGATGACCACGTTATCTTCAATGCGAATACCGCCGAAAGGCTTGAGCGCTTCAATTTTCTGCCAGTTGAAGTGCTTGCTGAACGGCCCTTCGCGCCACGGCGCTAACAGCGATTCGATGAAGTAAATCCCCGGTTCGATGGTCAACACCATTCGCGGCTGTAACACACGCGTGCAGCGCAGATACGGGTATTTGGACGGCGCGGCGAGATGCGTACCGGAATCATCCTGCATAAACCCGGCCACATCGTGTACCTGCAGACCCAACGGATGACCAATACCGTGCGGCATAAACGGCCCGGTGAGATCATTTTCCACCATCGCCTCTTCACTCATGTCGGTAATGATTTGATGTTTACGCAGCAGCTTCGCGATGCGCTGATGGAACTGAATATGATAATCCACATAGCTGACGCCCGCCTTCATGGTAGCGATCAGCGCCAACTGTTCGTCGTTAACATCTTTCACCAGGTGGGCGTAGTCGTTATCGCTTTTCGCCGACCAGGTCCGCGTCAGATCCGCCGCGTAGCCGTTGTATTCCGCGCCCGCATCCAGCAGGAAACTGCGCATTTCAGACGGTGCCTGATGATCCAGTTTCGTGTAATGCAGCACGGCGGCATGTTCGTTCAGCGCCACAATGTTGCTGTACGGAACATCGGTATCGCGATGTCCCGTGGCGGTCAGGTACGCCAGGTTGATGTCAAACTCGCTCATGCCGGAACGGAAGGCCTCTTCCGCCGCCCGATGACCGCTCACCGCCATTTTCTGCGCTTCGCGCATACAGGCCAGTTCATAATCCGTTTTATAGGCGCGGTAGTAATGCAGATAGTCGATAACACCTTTCGGGTTGATGTTGCTGGCGGCGATATCCAATTGTAGCGCGCGCTCAGGAACCGGGCCGATATAGCCGATATTGCCACGCGCGGCAGGCAGTTGGCTGCCGATGCCATCCGCTTTCGGTAAGGCGACGACCTCGACTTCTTCTGTCCAGAAGGACGTTGGCAGCGGTTCAACGTTATGCCAGTAATCGACCGGCAGATAAAACCACAATTTGGGTTTGTTGACGCCATCGACCAACAGCCAGCAATTTGGAACCTGAGTTACCGGCACCCACGCTTTAAACTGCGGATTGACCTTAAACGGATAAGGGTGATCGTCGAGAAAGACGTTGAAAAGCTCGCCGGAATGAATAAGTAACGCATCCAGCTTAAAGCGCGCCAGAACATCGCGCGTCCGTTCTTGTAAGGTAACAATATGATTTTTATAGAGCGCGGCCAGTGATTCCATTTTTTACCCTTCTGTTTTTTTGACCTCAAGTTCCCGCATCTTAGCACATTGCCCCACGAGAGCGTGATCTCTGCCGAGCGTGATCACATCGGCATTTCTTTAATCATTTATTTGCATTTTATTAACACAAAATACACACTTCGCTTCATCTGGTACGACCAGATCACCTTGTGGATTCAGGAGACTGACATGCTTTATAAAGGCGACACCCTGTACCTCGACTGGCTGGAAGATGGCATCGCCGAACTGGTGTTCGATGCTCCAGGCTCGGTCAATAAACTCGACACCGCAACCGTCGCCAGCCTCGGCCAGGCGCTTGAGGTGCTGGAAAAGCAACACGATTTAAAAGGGCTGCTGCTGCGCTCGAATAAAGCGGCCTTTATTGTCGGCGCGGACATCACCGAATTTCTTTCACTGTTCCTCGTCCCCGAAGAGCAGTTAAGCCAATGGCTGCATTTCGCTAATAGCGTCTTTAACCGTCTGGAAGATTTACCCGTACCGACCCTTGCCGCCGTAAACGGCTATGCGCTGGGCGGCGGGTGCGAATGCGTGCTGGCCACCGATTACCGTCTGGCGACGCCAGACCTCCGTATCGGTCTGCCGGAAACTAAACTGGGTATCATGCCGGGTTTCGGCGGCTCCGTTCGTCTGCCGCGTATGCTGGGCGCAGACAGCGCGCTGGAGATCATCGCGGCAGGTAAAGATGTCGGTGCAGAGCACGCGCTGAAAATCGGCCTTGTGGACGGCGTGGTCAAACAAGAGAAGCTAATTGAAGGCGCGATAGCGGTGTTACGCCAGGCCATTACCGGCGATCTCGACTGGAGAGCTAAACGCCAGCCGAAACTGGAGCCGTTGAAACTCAGTAAGATTGAAGCAGCGATGAGCTTTACCATCGCTAAAGGCATGGTCGCACAAACGGCGGGTAAACATTATCCGGCGCCGATGACCGCAGTGAAAACCATTGAAGCCGCCGCGCGTTTTGGTCGTGAAGAAGCGCTGAATCTGGAAAATAAAAGCTTTGTTCCGCTGGCGCATACCAATGAAGCTCGTGCGCTGGTCGGTATCTTCCTCAACGATCAATATGTAAAAGGTAAAGCCAAAAAGCTGACCAAAGATATTGAGACGCCGAAACAGGCAGCCGTACTGGGCGCGGGCATTATGGGCGGCGGTATCGCTTACCAGTCGGCCTGGAAAGGCGTACCGGCCATCATGAAAGATATCAACGATAAATCGTTGAACCTCGGCATGACCGAAGCGGCCAAGCTGCTGAACAAACAGCTGGAGCGCGGCAAGATCGACGGTCTGAAGCTGGCGAGCGTCATTTCGACCATCCACCCGACTCTCGATTATGCCGGTTTCGATCGCGTAGATGTTGTTGTCGAAGCGGTAGTCGAAAATCCGAAAGTGAAAAAAGCGGTACTGGCGGAAACCGAAGATAAGGTACGTCCGGACACCGTACTGGCTTCGAATACCTCAACCATTCCAATCAACGAACTGGCCAGCGTGCTCAAACGCCCGGAAAACTTCTGTGGCATGCACTTCTTTAACCCGGTGCACCGCATGCCGCTGGTTGAGATCATTCGCGGCGAGAAAAGCTCAGATGAAACCATTGCCAAAGTCGTCGCCTGGGCCAGCAAAATGGGCAAAACGCCGATCGTGGTCAACGACTGCCCCGGTTTCTTCGTCAACCGCGTGCTGTTCCCCTACTTTGCCGGCTTCAGCCAGCTGCTGCGCGACGGCGCGGATTTCCGCAAAGTCGATAAAGTGATGGAAAAACAGTTCGGCTGGCCGATGGGCCCGGCCTATCTGCTCGACGTGGTGGGTATTGATACCGCCCACCACGCGCAGGCGGTAATGGCGGCAGGCTTCCCGCAACGGATGCAGAAAGAGTATCGCGACGCGATCGACGCATTGTTTGACGCCAGCCGTTTTGGGCAAAAAAACGGTCTGGGCTTCTGGCGCTATAAAGAAGACAGCAAGGGTAAGCCGAAGAAAGAAGAAGATGCCGCGGTGGATGACCTGCTGGCAAGCGTCAGCCAGCCGAAACGCGACTTCAGCGACGACGAGATAATCGCCCGTATGATGATCCCGATGATTAACGAAGTGGTTCGCTGTCTGGAAGAAGGCATTATCGCAAGCCCGGCGGAAGCCGATATGGCGCTGGTCTACGGCCTGGGCTTCCCTCCGTTCCACGGCGGCGCATTCCGCTGGCTGGATACACAGGGCAGCGCGAAATATCTTGATATGGCGCAGCAGTATCAACACCTCGGCCCGCTGTATGAAGTGCCGGAAGGGCTGCGTGATAAAGCGCGCCATAACGAACCGTATTATCCCCCGGTTGAACCAGCCCGTCCGGTTGGTTCTCTGAAAACGGCTTAAGGAGTCACAATGGAACAGGTTGTCATTGTCGATGCTATTCGCACCCCGATGGGCCGTTCGAAGGGCGGCGCGTTTCGCAACGTGCGGGCAGAAGATCTCTCCGCCCACTTAATGCGTAGCCTGCTGGCGCGTAATCCGTCGCTTACAGCGGCCACCCTCGATGATATTTACTGGGGCTGCGTACAACAAACGCTGGAGCAAGGCTTCAACATTGCCCGTAACGCCGCGCTGCTGGCAGAAATTCCCCATTCGGTACCGGCGGTCACCGTCAACCGTCTGTGTGGTTCCTCGATGCAGGCGTTACACGATGCAGCGCGAATGATCATGACCGGCGATGCGCAGGTTTGTCTGGTTGGCGGCGTGGAGCATATGGGGCACGTGCCGATGAGCCACGGCGTGGATTTTCACCCGGGTCTGAGTCGCAACGTCGCCAAAGCGGCAGGGATGATGGGGCTAACGGCGGAAATGCTCTCCCGCCTGCACGGCATTAGCCGGGAAATGCAGGACCAGTTCGCCGCGCGTTCTCACGCTCGCGCCTGGGCCGCCACGCAGTCTGGCGCATTCAAAACGGAGATTATCCCGACTGGCGGTCATGATGCAGACGGCGTGTTGAAGCAGTTTAACTACGATGAAGTGATCCGCCCGGAAACCACGGTCGAAGCGCTATCAACGCTGCGTCCGGCATTTGATCCGGTTAGTGGCACGGTCACGGCGGGCACCTCATCCGCGCTTTCCGATGGCGCAGCCGCCATGCTGGTAATGAGCGAAAGTCGTGCCCGTGAGCTGGGCCTGAAACCTCGCGCCCGTATTCGCTCAATGGCAGTGGTGGGTTGTGATCCGTCAATTATGGGTTACGGGCCGGTTCCGGCGTCAAAACTGGCGTTGAAAAAAGCGGGACTGTCAGCCAGCGATATCGATGTGTTTGAGATGAACGAAGCGTTTGCCGCACAGATCCTGCCATGCATTAAGGATCTGGGATTGATGGAGCAGATAGACGAGAAGATCAACCTCAACGGCGGCGCGATCGCGCTTGGTCATCCGCTCGGCTGCTCCGGAGCACGTATCAGCACCACGCTTATCAACCTGATGGAGCGCAAAGACGCGCAGTTTGGTCTGGCGACGATGTGTATTGGTCTGGGTCAGGGCATCGCCACGGTGTTTGAGCGGGTTTAATCAAAGATAATATCCCCTAAATAACTCGCATTGCAGCGCAGCGGCAACTGAGCGAATCCCCGGGCACATAGATAACTATGTGCCCGGGATGAGCAAAGGCAGCCAACAAAGAGGCTGCGCGAATTATGACGGGAAACAGTTTAGTTGCCGTTTTTCCCGCCCGTCAGGGGCGGGTTTTTTCACCGTATGGCCCGCTCTACTCAGTAAGCGCTTTGGTCAGGCTAAATGGCATAGCCTGATATCCACGCGCACCATGTATTTGCATTTCAACCGCAGGCTCTTTTTCTCCCCATTTGAACTCTTCCAGATACGGATTAGGCAAGCTAGTAAATGCGCCTACCGATAAATCAAACGCACCACCTGCTGTTGCGGAATACACGAACACAGAATTCTTGTCAGTCTGGTACTCGGTGATAGAGGTTACCGGGCTAAACCACTCGTTCCCGCGCTCTTTACCGTATTGCCAGATCTGTTGGACTGTCTTGTTTTTCTGGTCGATTTTGTAAATCACGGAGCGGCTGTATTTCATACTCTGCATAGCAGGCTGTTCTAAGCCGCGGCCATCGCCATTGTCGAAAGCGGAAAGGTATAAGATATCGCCTTTACTCTTACTATCAATTTTAAAGGCCGTATGTTGCGTCCATGTCCAGTCGAAGTCACCCTCGCAGCCACTGTCCTGGCAGGTGATTTTTTGGCCTTTGCTATCCACAGGCGTCAGAATTGCGGCATTAAATGGCGCTTTCCAGCCAGCAGGCGTACCCAGTATCCACTTCACTTTCTTATCGCGGCCGATTTTGATAATCGCACTCTGGTGGCGGGAGCTGATGATGATGGAATCATCTTCACTGTCATAGTCGACGCTGTTGACATGCGCCCAGTTGCGGCCAGCCCCACTACCCACGATATCCCCGAATTTGTCGGAGGAGTCCAGCGCCGCCAGATCTTCTTCGCTCAACGTATGGCCGGACTGGCTGGCGTCGATATTCAGGCACACAGCGCCCTGATCGAGGGTTTTCATTATCACATCACGATAAGGATCGAGGATATCAAACAGACGCCATTCATCCACTACCACGCCGTTCTGATCAACTTCGGCAATCACATCACGCACGGTACGAACATTTTTCCCATCAGGACGTTTATAGTTAGAGCTGGCTACACGCAGGAAGTAGTGACCGTTGGCCGCGTTATCCATTGAGTGTGAAAAATCGTTATAATTATCCGGCAGGCGGCGGTTAAAGATTTCACGCCCCATGATATCGTATTTCACATAACGCTGACCGTAGCCCCACGATAGTGCGCCATCCTGGTTTTGTTTAAAGCCCATCATAACGCCAGCACGATAAATTGACTTTAAATCATAAATTGAACTTGGATTCATAAACCAACGAATATCACCGGAGGTGTCGATAATAGCGTTAGCTGTAGTGAAGTTCCATTCTAATGCACCCCCAGT
This sequence comes from Salmonella sp. 32120201201600049SM, assembly GCF_017572835.1. Taxonomy (NCBI): domain Bacteria; kingdom Pseudomonadati; phylum Pseudomonadota; class Gammaproteobacteria; order Enterobacterales; family Enterobacteriaceae; genus Salmonella; species Salmonella sp. 32120201201600049SM. The sequence continues at coordinate 9,489 of NZ_JAGESA010000014.1, forward strand.
AGGGTTGTTCCAGACAGTACGCGTTCCATTCCCAGACTTATCTTTCGTATTATTCAAAAGATACAAGCGATCTTTAAATTCTGGGGAAACCTTTTTAACATCGATAGTAAAGAGTGCTGATTGTTCTTCTTTTGTACCCGCTGATTCAATATAGGCAGGCGGTGCATACATTTTATAGCTTTCTTTTACATTTTCGGTTTTACTACCCTGGATCCTTGTATATTCAACTTCAACGGTATTGACATAATCCGGGTAAAGACCAAAGACGGGAATACCGCCATACGTTAAAAGGTATTTATTATTAACTTTATACGCGATCTCCTGGCCATTTTCTTTGGGTACAATCCGTACATGCACGTCACGTAACTGGTAACCGCCATTACGAATAACGGCGGTTAGCGGCGCGATATCATAGGGGTTCATAACAACTTCGCCAATTTTTCCCTGGACCTGATAGTCCACTTTAGCGCCGCTGGCGCCGCCGATGGCGAAAGCAGTAGAAGGTACTGATGACAAAATTGCAACAGATAATGCGAGAGAAGTTAAAGCATATTTAAATTTCATAACACTCTCCATCTTATAAATAAATAACTAACTTTCCATTTTATGTTTCTTTTATAAAAATAAATGAAGCATATATAATTAACTATTTTTATTGATAGCCTCAGGACATAATATTACTTAATTTATTACACGCAATACAAAGCCTGTAGATATTCAATATCATAACGTTTTATAGTTGACGATTAATTAATATTTAAGAGGACTTTTAGGTAGGCTAACGTAAAAAGGGACGCTACTGCGTCCCATAAAATAGTTAAATAAATGCGAACGCATCGCCAAACAGACGATCTTCCCGCGCGTTACGCTCATGACAGAACAGATCGCGGGCGATTTTCGCCATCTCAAAACGTCCGGCAATATAAATATCGTGCCCCGCCAGCGTACCATAATCCTGCAATACCGCCGTAAGTACCGTTCCTGTACGTCCACGCCAGCCTTCTTCCGGCTGCTCGACCACAGGTTCAATACGCAAATTCGGATGGTTAACAGAGAGTGCTTCCAGCTCAGAGAGATCATAGAGGTGCTTTTCTTCGCGACCGCCCCAGTAAATGGTAACATCGCGGGCCGGGTTGCGCGCTAACGCCGTCAACAGGATGGAGCGCACATAAGAAAAGCCCGTACCGCCCGCGATCAGAATCAATGGACGCTCTTCATCGTCACGTAGCCAGGCGTCGCCATGCGGAATATCGACGACGATTTCCCGGTCTTTCAGAATCCGATCCATGACCGCCATCGCATACAGATTGAGCTCGGAGGCGCCAATGTGTAATTCAATAAACCCTTTCTCGTCCGGCGTTGAAGCCATCGAAAACGGGCGTTTGTCACGCTCGTCCATTACGACCATCAAATACTGACCAGCGCGGAATGAAAACGCCGCGTCCGGCACTAAACGAACCCGATATACGGTATCGGTGATAGCTTCTACCGAGGTCACTTTACAGCTTAAGGTTGTCATGCGCTCCCTCTGTCGGGTGTCGGGTCAATACCGACATTTTTCAAGCCGAGTCGCCGCAGCCTGAAATGTCGATGTCCGCTTTCAGTTATTTAAAGATAGCCAGCTCATCCCAAATCGCATCAATACGCGCGGTAACTTCAGGATCTTTAACAATAGGACGACCCCACTCGCGTTGGGTTTCGCCCGGCCATTTGTTTGTGGCATCCAGCCCCATTTTTGAACCCAGCCCGGAGACCGGCGAGGCAAAATCCAGGTAGTCAATCGGCGTATTTTCAACCAGCACCGTATCCCGCGCAGGGTCCATACGGGTGGTAATCGCCCAGATCACATCATTCCAGTCGCGTGCGTTAACGTCATCATCGCAAACGATAACAAACTTCGTATACATAAACTGGCGCAAAAACGACCAGACGCCCATCATGACGCGTTTCGCATGACCAGCGTACTGCTTTTTCATCGTCACTACCGCCAGGCGGTAAGAACACCCTTCCGGCGGCAGATAAAAGTCGACGATTTCCGGAAACTGTTTTTGCAGAATAGGCACGAAGACTTCATTGAGCGCCACCCCTAATACCGCAGGCTCATCGGGCGGACGCCCGGTATAGGTGGAGTGATAGATGGCATCCTCACGCTGCGTAATATGCGTGACGGTAAAGACCGGAAAGTTATCCACTTCATTATAATAGCCCGTATGATCGCCATACGGTCCTTCCGGCGCCATCTCTCCCGGCTCAATGTAACCTTCAAGGATAATCTCGGCGCTGGCAGGCACTTCCAGATCGTTAGAAAGGCATTTAACCACTTCAGTTTTCGTGCCGCGCAGCAGGCCCGCAAAGGCATACTCCGACAGAGTATCGGGAACAGGAGTCACGGCGCCAAGTATCGTCGCCGGATCGGCGCCCAATGCGACGGAGACCGGGAAACGTTCACCCGGACGCGCGGCTAACCACTCCTGAAAATCCAGCGCGCCGCCTCGGTGAGACAGCCAGCGCATAATCAGCTTATTTTTACCTATCAACTGCTGACGATAAATGCCCAGGTTTTGCCGTTCTTTGTGCGGGCCACGCGTTACCGTCAGTCCCCAGGTAATCAGCGGCGCGGCGTCGTCCGGCCAACAGGTCATGACAGGAAGACGCGTTAAATCGACATCATCGCCAGACGCGATTTTCTGTTGGCAAGGCGCGCCGCGTAACCGTTTCGTCGGCATATTCAGCACTTGCTTAAACTGCGGCAGCTTGTCAAACAGATCGCGAAAGCCTTTCGGCGGCTCAGGTTCTTTCAGAAACGCTAATAATTTACCCACTTCCCGTAAGGCGGAAACATCATCCTGCCCCATGCCCATCGCCACGCGTTTTGGCGTGCCAAAAAGGTTGCACAGCACCGGCATGGCGTAACCTTTAGGATTTTCAAACAGCAACGCCGGTCCACCCGCACGCAGCGTGCGGTCAGCGATTTCCGTGATTTCCAGATGAGGATCCACAGGTAGCGTGATGCGTTTTAGTTCCCCCTGCTGCTCAAGTAGCGTCAGGAAGTCGCGTAAATCGTGATATTTCATGGCGTCCATTGTAGCCTCTTGGTAAGCGCATCATTATACGGCGTTCATCATCGGGATGCTGTATTTTTGTTAAATTAGCGTGAACTCTGGCAACCAACTCTAATCCAGATACGGCTTAAAGGATGAAGTGTATAATTAACTTCGCGCATGGCTTTTGCTATGCTTGCGCCCCGAACAAGCGGATAAGAGTCATTATGCAATCCTGGTATTTACTGTACTGCAAACGCGGGCAACTTCAGCGTGCTCAGGAACACCTCGAAAGACAAGCGGTAAGTTGCCTGACACCGATGATCACCCTGGAAAAAATGGTACGCGGAAAACGTACCTCCGTCAGCGAACCGCTCTTTCCTAATTATCTGTTCGTTGAATTTGATCCGGAAGTGATACATACCACTACAATCAACGCCACGCGCGGCGTCAGCCATTTTGTGCGCTTTGGCGCGCATCCTGCGATCGTGCCTTCCAGCGTTATTCATCAGCTTTCTATCTACAAGCCCGAAGGCGTTGTCGATCCTGAAACCCCCTATCCCGGCGATAGCGTCATCATCACGGAAGGCGCATTTGAAGGGCTGAAAGCGATTTTTACCGAACCGGATGGCGAAACGCGTTCGATGTTACTGCTTAATTTACTCAATAAAGAAGTGAAGCAGAGCGTAAAAAACACCGGTTTTCGCAAGATTTAGCTATCGTTCAGAATACGACCTCAAATAAGGTTCTGGCGTTGGCATCTGTCATCGCCGCTAACCATTGCGGATCTTCACCACGCCATAGCGCTATGCGCTCCAGGATGTGAGGCAGATACGCGGGCTCGTTGCGTCGTGACGTTGGGTTCGGCGTAAGATCGCGAGGCAACAGATACGGCGCGTCGGTTTCTATCAGTAGCTTTTCCGCTGGAATAAACGGTAAGAGTTCACGTAGCTCAAGTCCGCGTCGTTCGTCGCAAACCCACCCGGTAATACCGATATAGAGCCCTCTGTCCACACAGGCCTGCATTTGCTGGCGTGAACCGGTAAAGCAGTGCAGTATTGCACCAGGAAGACTATCCAGCCAGGGATCAAGCAATGCCAGAAATCGCTCATGCGCGTCCCGGCAGTGCATAAAGATTGGCATCTGCAATTCGGCGGCAATTTGTAGCTGCGCCTGAAAGGCACGCTCCTGCTCCTGCGGCGTGGAAAAATTGCGATTGAAATCCAGCCCGCACTCACCGATAGCGACGACTTCCGGCTGGTTCGCCAGCGCAATAATGGCGTCTTCAGACGCGGATGACCACTGACTGCTGTCATGGGGATGGACGCCAGCCGTCGACCAACAATGGGGGTAGCGCCGCGCCAGTTTTAACGCCTGCTGACTTTCATGGATGTTCGTTCCGGTCAGTAGCATACCTTTTACTCCTGCCGCAAACGCACGGGCGACCACATCATCACGATCTTTTGCAAACTGGCTACTGGTTAAATTAACGCCAATATCAAACATGCTTGCCCCCATATGACAACCGCCCTGGCGGGCGGTTGTGTTTAGTCTTCAGTGTGCTCGGCCTTTTCGGTTTCGGCCTCGTTATCTTCGTCGCGCGTCCGTCGCTTACCGACATAAAAGCGTGAGCAGAAAACGCCAATTTCAAACAGGCAGTACATCGGTATCGCCAGCAACGTTTGCGAGAAAACATCTGGCGGCGTAAGCAGCATTCCCACAATGAATGCCCCGACCAGGATATAAGGCCGTTTTTTACGCAAATCTTCTGGCGTGGTGATGCCCATCCAGCACAGCAACACAATCGCCACCGGCACTTCAAAGGCTACGCCAAAGGCCATAAAAAGCGCCATGACAAAGCTAAGATAGCTGGCGATATCTGTCGAAACCTGTACCCCTTCCGGCGCCGTATGCGTCAGGAAACCAAAGGCCAAAGGGAATACGACAAAATAGGCGAAGGCCATACCAATGTAGAAAAGCAGCGAGCTGGATACCAGCAGCGGTACGACCAGACGACGCTCATGCTTATACAGCGCCGGGGCGATAAAGGCCCAAACCTGGTACAAAATGACAGGCGCGGATAAGATCAAAGACACCATGAAGGTGAGTTTGATAGGCGTAAAAAACGGCGACGCCACATCCGTCGCAATCATTGTCGCCCCTTGCGGCATCTGTTTAATCAGCGGTGCGGCGACTAAATGATAAATATCATTGGCGAAATAAATTAACGCCAAAAAAATCAGAAGTACTGCGACGATGCAGTTTAGCAGGCGCTTACGCAACTCGATCAGATGCGTGATAAGCGGTTGAGTATCTTCTACAGCCATGTTTACGGTTTATCACTCGACGAGGGGGAAGATTCGACAACAGGCGCAGCGGATTTCTTCTCGGCGTCTATCGTGGCTACGGAAGCGGTTTCCGTCGACTCAGGCACGTTAGCTTTAACGGGCTCCGGCTTTTGTTCCGGCGCGCTCGCCTGTGTTTCAGCGGCGGCAGGGGTGACGCCCTCATGCTGCGTTTCGTTCCCTTTTACCACCGGATTATGGATGGTATGCGCTTCATCGCTCGCTTGTTCGGGATCGTTAGCGCTGTAGGTGCGTTTCATCGACTCCGCCGCCTGACGCAGTTCATCCATAGATGCTTTCAGTTCGGGAGTCAGATTTTCCAGGCTCGCCTTTTCGACTTTTTTCAGACTGTCCTGGAACTCCTGAAGTTTCAGTTCCTGAGTCAGTTCATTCTGAACCGTTGTCGCAAGGGATCGCAACGCGCGAATCCAGCCCGCTACCGTTTTTACCGCTACTGGCAATCGTTGCGGCCCCAACACAATGAGGCCGATAACGAACACTAACAGCAGTTCGCTAAAACCGATATCAAACACGGATTATACCTGCTCTTTATCTTGGCTTTTAGCGTCTTCCTTTTTCGCTTCGCCTTGCTTATCCGCGATAGATTTAGCGGTAAAATCAGCGTCCTGACTGGTTTTATCCTGTTTGGCATCATCATCGCTCATGGCCTTTTTAAAGCCTTTGATAGACGCGCCAAGATCGGAACCGATGGAACCGAGTTTTTTGGTGCCGAACAGCAGTACGACGATAACGGCAACAATCAACAACTGCCAAATACTGATACCACCCATACATGTTCCTCTGTGATAGATGATGAATTATTAGGGCCGCATTATACACATTATCCTTCGCGCTGCCTCTTTGTTAGCCGCTTTCGCCCGCCCTATTCACATACTTTTACATACGACCGGGACGACATTGACTTGCGGCCTGAGTATTGCCTCGAGTGATAATATGTACCTGCGTGACACAACCGGCGTTGAGCGATAAAAAATCTCAACGAGTTTTACGCCAGCCAACCAGCCAGACAACTACGCCGCCGACCATGAGCCAGCCAGGCATCAATCCCCATTCAGGGCGGTTGACGAGTAAGAATGACCCGCTCAGTAACAGCGTTGCGCCAATTCCCAATAAATAACGAGACTGACTTTGGCGCACATGGTTTACCTGTAACTCGCGCGCAATCTTATCAACACTGTGCTGTAAATATTTGCCCTGGCGCAAACTGTCGTACACCAGTTCAGGTATTTCTGGCATTTTTTCGACCCAGAACGGCGCTTTTTCTTTAAGAGCCCGCGTGAGAGCCGGAATACCCACCTGATCTTTGATCCAGGACTCAAGAAACGGCTTCGCCGTTTTCCACAAATCAAGCTGAGGATAAAGTTGCCGCCCAACCCCTTCAACATACAATAATGTTTTCTGCAACAACACCAGTTGCGGCTGGACTTCCATGTTAAATCGACGCGCTGTATTGAAAAGGTTTAACAACACATGACCAAACGAGATTTCCGCGAGCGGCTTTTCAAAGATAGGTTCACAGACGGTGCGGATGGCAAACTCAAAATCTTCAACGTTGGTATCTGGCGGAACCCAGCCTGAATCGACATGCAGTTCTGCCACCTTTCGGTAATCGCGATTAAAAAACGCGATAAAGTTTTCAGCCAGATAACGCTTATCTTCTTTGTTTAGCGACCCGACGATACCGCAGTCAATGCCGATATATTGCGGGTTTTCAGGGTGTTCATGGCTGACAAAAATATTTCCCGGATGCATGTCCGCATGGAAAAAGCTGTCGCGGAAAACCTGGGTGAAGAAAACTTTAACCCCGCGTTCCGCCAGCAGTTTCATGTTGGTGCCGTTCTTTTCCAGCGCCGCCACATCCGAAACAGGAATGCCGTATATCCGCTCCATCACCATCATGTTCTGGCTACAGTAATCGGAGTACACCTCCGGGATATACAGCATGGGACTATTTTCAAAATTGCGGCGTAACTGAATCGCGTTGGCCGATTCCCGCAGCAGATTCAGCTCATCGATCAGCGTTTTCTCATACTCACGCACCACTTCCGTCGGGCGCAGACGACGCCCATCCGGCAACAGGCGTGGTACCCAGCGAGCAAGGCGATAAATCAGTTTCAGGTCTGCCTGAATTACCGGCAAAATATCCGGGCGAATGACCTTAATAACCACTTCTTTACCGTTTGATTTCAATCGCGCGGTATGTACCTGGGCGATTGACGCCGACGCTAAAGGCTGGATATCAAAGTCGTCAAACCAGGCTTCGACTGGTAGCCCCCCCATCGCCTCTTCAATCTGGGCTTTCGCCAGCCGACCATCGAATGGCGCGACTTTATCCTGGAGCAAAGCGAGCTGATCGGCGATTTGCGGCGGGAACAGGTCACGGCGCGTGGAGAGCATCTGGCCAAATTTGATCCAGACCGGTCCCAGCTCTTGCAACGCCAGTCTTAATCGTTCACCCAGCAATTTATCTTTATGCCGGTTTGGCATCCAGAACAGCGAATAGCGCCATAATCGGAGTGGCAGTGTAAGACGCATTCGGGGGATGAGTTCATCAAGGCCGTAGCTTAAAAACGTGCGGATGATGAAATATAGGCGCCGTACTTCACCTGGCGTCATTTGGCCTCCAGTTTTTCCAGCCGTGTGGTCAGAGAATCTACGGCGCGCTCAACAGCCGCGGTTTCTTCGGCAAACCATGCGACTTCCAGCGGGCCAGGCGCCATACGCCACTCTTCAGTGATCGCTTCAGCGGCATAACGCTGCTGGCGTTGAAACCCGTGGCGCAGGAATTTAGCCCCGCCACGCACGGCCTTACCGATACTTTCCGCCGCAATATCACCCGAGTATGGCGCCAACAACTCCGCAGGATCGAATTCGGCGAGATCGGCGAGCGCCACAAAATTTTGCACGACCTGAATATCGCCCTGCACTTCCAGTTCGCCGCTGCGAATAAGCGCGGCCAGCTGCTGACGATCGCGTAGTTTTGGCAAAACGCTAGCTTGAGTGATTACCGTACAGTCCGCTTCGCCTTCCCATGCCCCCAGCACATCAACCTGGCGTTCGCTGAATACCAGGACTAATGGCGTCGAAAATCCCTTTAGTTTCACACACAGTACTTTTCCCTGTAAGCGCGTTCTGGCTGATTTCAGCGCTGGCGAACGATACAGAAACGTATTGAGGAGACCTTCAATTCCTGCGGTCACTAAGGGTTTAAAAGGCATTCCACCCTCCTAGAATTTATAACCACGGTGCAATGCCACAACACCCGCCGTCAGATTGTAATAATCCACGCTCTCAAATCCGGCGTCCTGCATCATGGCTTTTAAGGTATCCTGATCGGGATGCATACGGATGGATTCCGCGAGATACCGATAGCTATCCGCATCGTTCGCGACCATCGAGCCAATACGCGGTAAAATATGGAAAGAATAGGCGTCATACGCTTTACTCAGCGGCTCAATGATAGGCTTGGAAAATTCAAGCACCAGTAAACGTCCGCCGGGTTTCAACACACGGAACATTGACCGCAGCGCTTTTTCTTTTTCCGTTACATTGCGCAAACCAAACGAAATGGTAATGCAATCAAACGTATTATCAGGGAAAGGCAGAGCTTCGGCATTCGCCTGCACATACTCTACGTTGCCGATCACGCCGATATTACGCAGCTTCTCACGCCCCATTTTGAGCATAGAATCATTAATATCCGCCAGGATAACTTTGCCAGTTTCCCCGACCATACGTGAAAATTTCGCGGTAAGATCGCCCGTACCGCCCGCTAAATCGAGAACGGTTTGTCCACGACGCACGCCACTGCAATCAATGGTGAAGCGCTTCCACAAACGATGAATGCCAAATGACATTAAATCATTCATCACATCGTACTTTGACGCCACAGAATGAAAAACGTGGGCCACCATGTCAGCTTTCTGCTCTTTAGCGACGGTCTGAAAGCCAAAGTGCGTCGTTTCTTGTGAATCTTCCACCATCTCAGTGCCTGCTTATCGATAAAAATGTTCAAGAAGTGTAACAGATTGGGCCAATTTGCCCTACTCTGCGCCAGGACTAAACTACTCCGTATGGGTTAACTTAACTGCTGCTTCACCCGTTCATCATTGGGATAATGTTCATCCTGCCGCCCTTCAGGGATCGATCGTAAACGATATTCTTCATCTTGCGTAACGGCCTGTTCCGCTAAATCCGGATTAATCTCGCGTTTGATTTCCACGCCTAGCCCCCGGAAGGCCTCCGCCTGCGCCAAAACGTTGCCACGCCCCGACGCAAGTTTTTTCATCGCCTGGCGGTAGTTATCCTGCGCTTTATCCAGACTCTGACCGATCGCTGACATATCATCAACGAACAGCCGCATTTTATCGTAAAGCTTACTGGCTCTGTCTGCGATGTGCTGCGCATTGCGGCTCTGGTGTTCATAGCGCCACAGGTTGGCGATTGTCCGTAACGCCACCAGCAGCGTCGTGGGGCTTACCAGCATAATGTTATTTTTCAGCGCCTCGGTTATCAGTTCGGGCTGTTTATCTAACGCCAGCAGGAAAGCGGGTTCTACGGGGATAAACATCAGAACATAATCCAGCGAGCGGAGGCCGGGAAGCTGCTGATAGTCTTTGCGCCCCAGTAAGCGAATATGATTGCGCACCGAGGCGATGTGCTCTTGTAAAGCGGCCTCGCGCGTATAGTCATCTTCAGCGTTAAAGTAACGCTCGTAGGCGACCAACGTCATTTTAGCGTCGATGACCACATCTTTGCCCTGCGGCAAGCGGACGATGACATCCGGCTGCATCCGCGAGCGCGCATCGTTCTCAATACTGACCTGGGTTTCGTATTCGTAGCCTTCACGCAGTCCGGATGCCTCCAGCACCCGCGCCAGCACAACTTCGCCCCAGTTTCCTTGCGCCTTATTGTCCCCTTTCAGGGCGCGCGTCAGGTTGATCGCTTCCTGCGCCATTTGCGCGTTAAGCTGCTGCAAATTACGAATTTCGTGCGCCAGCGTATGCCGCTCCTGCGCTTCTTTGCCAAAACTCTCCTGAACCTGGCGGCGAAAACCGTCCAGTTGCTCACGCAGCGGCGTCAGCAGGCTATTCAGGCTTTGTCGGTTTTGTTCGTCTACGCGACGATTACTGTGTTCAAAGATACGGTTCGCCAGATTTTCAAACTGCTCGCTTAAACGCTGTTCGCTGTTGATCATCTGACGGATTTTGTCTTCCGCGTGTTGTTGAGTCGCTTCCAGACGGGTCGTGACTTCACGCAGATCGGCTTCCAGAGAGGTATTAATACTGTGCAGGCTACGCAGTTCGTTATTAAGTAACTCGCATTCACTGCGCCAGTGCGCTTCTTGCGCTAATTGCTGCCGGGCCGCGCTAAGTTCGATATCCAGCTCACGCCGTTCTTCGATAAGATCGGCGCGGATTTGATCGGCGTGCGCTTTCGTCGCCAGCCAGCCAATCACCGCCCCAGCCGCCAGCGCCACGACGGCGCTTATCATAAGAGTAATATCCACAACACCTCTCCTGGAACCACACTGTCCTACACAAAATAGAATTGTGCTGTATAAACGTCCAGTTTAAAAGGGATTTCCTGCGAGGCGCCACGCAAAAAGAAAAGGCCGAACGCGTCGGCCTTTGCAAAAGAGAGGAGAATTACAGCAGACGACGGGCCGCTTCCACGACGATTTTCACCGCGTGGCTTTCAGTTTGTTTCATCGTTTCCGCATTCGGAATCTCTTGTTGGGTACGGTTGACGATAACGCCCGCCACCATACCTGCGCGTAACCCCTGGCTTGCGCACATGGTTAACAGCGTAGCGGATTCCATTTCGTAGTTCATTACGCCCATCGCCTGCCACTCTTCCATAGAACCTTTGAAGCGACGCACAACGCGGCCAGAATAGGTGTCGTAACGTTCCTGACCCGGATAGAAAGTGTCGGAAGAGGCGGTTACGCCAACGTGAGTCGTGGCGCCAATCGATTTCGCGGCTTCAACCAGCGCAGTGGTGCAGGCAAAGTCGGCAACCGCCGGGAATTCCATCGGCGCAAAATGCAGGCTCGCCCCATCCAGACGAACGGATGCGGTCGTTACCAGAACGTCGCCGACGTTAATGTGCGGCTGAATAGCCCCCGTGGTGCCGATACGCAAGAAGGTACGAATACCCAGTTGCGCCAGTTCTTCCACGGCAATAGAGGTAGACGGGCCACCGATACCGGTAGAGCAAACGATAACTGCTTTGCCATCCAGCTCAGCGCGCCAGGAGGTGAATTCGCGGTGAGATGCCAGCTTAACCGGCTTATCCATCAGCGCGGCGATCTTTTCCACACGCTCAGGATCGCCAGGGACGATGGCGAGCTGGGCCCCTTGTAAATCGTTTTTGGTGAGGCCGAGATGAAAAACATCAGACTTGGACATATAAAACTCCTCTGTGAATCGGGTTTGTCAGAAGAAGCAAAGAGACACTTTACCTAAGGCATAAAGATATTTTCGTGACAGCCATCACTATGACGTAAAACAATTGCACTCGCTTACCATTAAAAAGTGATGTTCATCACAATAAATAATCAATATCGCCAGGCATTGCACAAAAGATAGCCGCTTTAAGGCAATGTGGTTTGTTACACACTGTCTATAGTTAAGATTGCGCTATTTTTTAAGGGTACGGAGAATACCATGACAACGACACATCCATCCGGCTTTGCACCTGCAGCCTCCCCACTTGCCCCTACGATGATTCATACGCCTGATGGGGCCATTAGCGCGGGGATAACGTCGATTCCCTCTCAGGGCGACGATATGCCAGCCTATTACGCCAGACCAAAAGCGAGCGACGGCGCGCTGCCTGTGGTCATTGTGGTACAGGAAATTTTTGGCGTACATGAACACATTCGCGATATTTGCCGACGACTGGCGCTGGAAGGCTATCTCGCTATCGCGCCGGAGCTCTATTTCCGCGAAGGCGACCCCAATGATTTCGCCGATATACCCACATTATTGAGCGGGCTGGTGGCTAAAGTACCCGATTCGCAAGTCCTTGCCGACCTGGATCACGTCGCCAGTTGGGCTTCGCGCAACGGCGGGGATGCGCATCGGCTGATGATCACCGGTTTTTGTTGGGGAGGCCGGATTACCTGGCTGTACGCCGCGCACAACCCACAGTTAAAAGCGGCGGTAGCATGGTACGGCAAGCTGGTGGGCGACACGTCACTCAATTCGCCGAAGCATCCCGTTGATATCGCCACCGATCTTAACGCGCCGGTACTGGGTTTATACGGCGGGCAGGATACCAGTATTCCACAGGAGAGCGTGGAAACCATGCGTCAGGCGCTACGCGCCGCTAATGCGAAGGCGGAAATCGTGGTCTATCCCGATGCAGGGCACGCGTTTAATGCCGATTATCGTCCGGGCTACCACGAAGCCTCAGCGAAAGACGGCTGGCAAAGAATGCTGGAATGGTTCGCGCAGTACGGTGGGAAAAAAGGCTAACCACAGCGCATTACGATGTTTGTTGGGCCTACGAGACCGGAGTCGGTGTAGGCTCAACAAAGCGTCATCGCCACGTTAGCTATGCTTTACCACAGCATTTTTTATATTTTTTGCCGCTGCCGCAGGGACAGAGATGGTTACGACTGACGGCTCCTGTGTCTTTACGCGCGTCCTGCGCCAGCCAGCGCATGATCGATGCCATCGGATAGCCTTGCGCCAGCAGCTCCCGCCAGACATTCATATACGGCGTAACGTGCTGGAAAAAATGCTTATAGCCCGCACACAAGTAATTATGCGCAGGATGACCGGACGGCGAGACGGCAAAGCGATGCTTCGGACAGCCGCCATGACACGCAAAGCGGTAGTCACAGCGACGACAATCGGCGGTCAGGGTCTCCCGCTTGGCCTCACCAAAGGCAATAGCCCGCTCGCTATTATTTAAGGTTTTGATGCTGTGCTGGTGGATATTCCCCAGCAGATGCTCCGGGTAGACAAAGTGGTCGCAGTTGTAGAGATCGCCGTTCGACTCCAACGCGAAGGCATGTCCACAAGTCTCGGAATGTACACACAGTACCGGCTGCTGCGCCGTCCAGGCGGCTAACGCCACGTCAAACATCTGCACATAGACGCGGTCTACGTCGCGACGAACCCAGATATCAAAGATCTGGTTGAGAAATTCGCCATATTGCCACGACGGTACCGTCCATGGCGCCAGCGTCGCCGCGCTTTCGCCGGGCATCACCAGATTAAGTACCGATGAGTTATCGGTGCTCATTCGCTCCACCAGCGGGATAAACTGAATAAAACGCGATCCCGCCGCCAGAAGAAATTCGTAGACGTCTGCTGCATGACCGACGTTATGTTTTCCCACGACGGTTAAGGTATTAAAGTCGACATGGTGCGCTTTAAGCCGCGCCATTGCTGCGACGACCTGTTCATGAGTTCCTTTTCCAGCGCGATTAAGCCGATAGTGGTTGTGTAACGACGCCGGGCCGTCGATAGAGAGACCGATGAGAAAATGCTGTTCAGCGAAAAAGCGCGCCCACTCGTCATTCACCAGGATGCCGTTCGTCTGCAACGCATGAGTGATTTTTCGCCCATCGCCGTACTTTTCACATAATGCGACAACCCGACGGAAAAACGGTAGCCCCATCATGGTCGGTTCGCCGCCCTGCCAGGCAAAGTCAATGCGGTCGCCACTCTGCGCGGCAATATGCTGGCGTATAAATTGTTCCAGCGTCTCGTCCGACATCCGCCAGTTTTTATTGCGTTCCGGGTACAGCGCCTCTTTTTCAAGATAGAAGCAATATGTGCAATCAATATTGCAAATCGCACCGCCGGGTTTGGCCATTACGTGACAACCTGCTACCGCCATGTCAGACATCTCCGTTAAAAAATAAGGTTCACCAGCGCCATGAGACAATGCGACGTTTATCGTCGCCAGGGAACATAACAGAATGGAAAACCTCGTTTTGTGCTATGAGAGCGCTGGGCGATCATGACAGGAAAAACGATCTGCGAGGCAATAGCTGCTTCCAGGGACGCTATCCGCCTGGTTGTCATTCATACGGAGAACCTTTTTATTATCAAGATCGCCAAATAGCCAGATCCTGAAAAGGACAGCGCGGAAAATAAGAAAAAGGGAAATGAGAAGAAAGAGGCGCTGTTAATCAGGTCAGACACGGGCGCTACCCGTCAAAGGGTAGCGCCGCATTGCTGCCGGATAAACGCAGCGGTCAGGATGGGCTATTTCGCCTGACGCAGATTATGCGCCGCTTTGACCATGTTCGCTAACGCCGCGCGGGTTTCTGGCCAACCGCGAGTTTTCAGACCGCAGTCCGGATTCACCCACAGGCGTTGTGCCGGAATACGCTGTGCCGCCTTCTTCAGCAGGGCTTCAATCCACTCGACGCTCGGCACGTTCGGCGAGTGAATATCGTACACGCCCGGCCCGATTTCGTTCGGGTAGTCGAACGCTTCAAACGACTCCAGCAACTCCATATCCGAGCGGGAGGTCTCAATGGTGATCACATCCGCATCCAGCGCGGCGATCGAATCCATAATGTCGTTGAACTCGCAGTAACACATGTGGGTGTGGATCTGGGTTTCATCCTTCGCCACCGCCGCGTTGATGCGGAAGGCTTCCACACCCCATTCCAGATAGGCGTCCCAGTCGCTGCGACGCAGCGGTAGACCTTCGCGCAGCGCCGGTTCGTCGATCTGAATAATCCCGATCCCCGCCGCCTCCAGATCCGCGACTTCATCACGCAGCGCCAGCGCAATCTGTTTCGCAATCGTTTCGCGGGTCACGTCTTCGCGGGGGAATGACCAGCAAAGAATAGTCACCGGGCCGGTCAACATCCCTTTTACCGGCTTGTCGGTCAGCGACTGGGCATATTTCGCCCACTCCACGGTAATCGGTGCCGGACGGCTGATATCGCCAATCACTACCGGCGGTTTCACACAGCGGGAGCCATAGCTTTGCACCCAACCATTCTGGGTAAAGACGAAGCCGTCCAGATGCTCGCCGAAGTATTCCACCATGTCGTTTCGCTCGGCTTCGCCGTGTACCAGCACATCCAGCCCTAAACGCTCCTGCTCGATGATAGCCTGTTTGATATGTTCGGCGATGCCGGTGCGGTAGTTATTCGCGTCGAGATTGCCCTTTTTGAAGTCCAGACGCAGACCGCGAATCTCCGTGGTTTGCGGAAACGAACCGATAGTCGTCGTCGGCCAGGCGGGAAGTTTAAAGCGGGCGCGTTGCGCTTCAGCGCGCACCTCATACGGATTCTCACGCTGGCTGTCCTGCGCGGTGATCGCCGCCAGGCGTTTTTCTACCGCGGCATTATGTACGCGGCGGGAGTGACGACGAGCCTGAATCGGTGCGCTCCATTCCTCAAGCGCCGCCGTTTCGCCGCTGTTCAGCGCATCGCGCAGCAACGCCAGTTCACCGCATTTTTGCAGCGCAAAGGCAAACCAGCTTTTAACTTCCGTATCCAGACGCGTTTCGACGCTGAGATCGATCGGGCTGTGCAGCAAAGAGCAGGAGGATGCTACCCACAGCGCGCGTTTGCCCACAAGGGCGTTAATCTGCGCGTATTTTTCGGTCAAATCGGCGCGCCAGACATTACGCCCGTTAATCAAGCCTGCGGAAAGCAGCCAGTCGACCGGCAGACGTTGATGCAGTTCCGCTACATCATCTTTGCCATGAATGAGGTCAACATGTAGCCCCTGTACCGGTAGCGCGATAATAGTGTCCAGGTTTGGCGTCACGCCTTCAAAATAGGTCGTCAGCAACAGCTTCACCTGGCCGGCAAGCGCGTCGTAAGCCGGTTTGAAGGCATCCAGCCACGCCTGCGGCAGTTCCAGCACCAGCGCTGGCTCATCAATTTGGACCCACTCAATACCACGCTTCGCCAGTTCAGCCAGCACGTGCTGATACACCGGCAAAATGTCTTTCAGCAACGTCAGGCGGTCAAACGGTTCGCCTTTCACTTTACCCAGCCACAGATACGTGACAGGCCCCAGCAGTACGGGTTTGATCTTATGCCCCAGCGCCAGCGCTTCGTCCACTTCCTCCAGCAACTGTGTCCAGGTGAGTCTGAACTGCTGGCCTTTGCTGAACTCCGGTACTATGTAGTGATAGTTAGTATTAAACCATTTGGTCATTTCCGCCGCCGCCGCCGGTTCGCCGGTTGGCGCGCGACCGCGGCCAATGCGGAACAGAGTGTCGATGTCCACGGAACCGTCGTTGTTCTGATGACGAGCCGGCACATTGCCTAACAGCAGGCTGGTGGTCAGAACATGGTCGTACCAGGCAAAGTCGCCTACCGGTAACAGGTCAATACCCGCTTGTTTCTGCTGCTCCCAGTGACGCGCGCGCAGTTCGCGGCCCACCGCCAGTAACGCTTCACGCGTTGAGTTCCCCGCCCAGTAGCTCTCTTGCGCTTTTTTCAACTCGCGACGCAGGCCAACGCGAGGAAAACCGAGGGTATGAGTCAATATTGTCATTTTACTTCCTCTAATTATATGTAAATCCTAAGTATTTTAAATTCAGGGAAGGCGGCAAGTTTGCTCATCCCCGGGAGCTTACATCAGTAAGTGACCGGGGTGAGGAAACGCAGCCAACGCACCATCAATTTAAAAGACGACGGATTTTGGACGTCTGGATGTTTACACATCCATAATGTAAAGGTACTGTATATTCCTCAAGCGCAATTTGTTCATGGCGAAGTGAAGGACTTTCATGATCGAAATTAAACATCTGAAAACACTCCAGGCATTGCGGAATAGTGGATCGCTGGCTGCTGCTGCTGCGGTGCTGCACCAGACCCAATCCGCTCTGTCTCATCAGTTCAGCGATCTGGAACAACGCCTTGGCTTCCGCCTGTTCGTGCGTAAAAGCCAGCCGCTGCGCTTTACGCCGCAGGGGGAAGTTCTGCTGCAACTGGCAAACCAGGTGCTGCCGCAAATCAGCCGTGCGCTGCAGGCGTGCAACGAACCGCAGCAAACTCGTCTGCGCATCGCTATTGAATGTCATAGCTGTATTCAGTGGTTGACCCCGGCGCTGGAAAACTTCCGTGCAAGCTGGCCGCAGGTAGAAATGGATTTCACATCCGGCGTCACTTTTGATCCGCAACCGGCCTTGCAACAGGGCGAGCTGGATTTGGTGATGACGTCGGATATTTTGCCGCGCAGCGGGCTGCATTATTCGCCGATGTTTGATTTTGAAGTCCGACTGGTGCTGGCGCCCGACCATCCGCTGGCCAGCAAAACGCAGATTACGCCGGAAGATTTAGCCAGCGAAACGCTGTTGATTTACCCGGTGCAGCGCAGCCGACTGGATGTCTGGCGACATTTCCTGCAACCGGCGGGTATCAGTCCGCTGCTGAAAAGCGTGGATAATACGCTACTGCTGATTCAGATGGTGGCGGCCAGAATGGGCATTGCCGCCCTGCCGCACTGGGTGGTGGAAAGCGTTGAGCGCCAGGGTCTGGTGGTGACCAAAACCCTGGGTGATGGTCTGTGGAGCCGCCTGTATGCCGCCGTGCGCGACGGCGACCAGCGTCAGGCGGTGACCGAGGCGTTTATTCGCTCGACGCGGGATCACGCCTGCGATCATCTGCCGTTTGTGCGGAGCGCGGAGCGACCCATTTTCGATGCACCCACAGCGAAGCCAGGATCACAGCCGCGCCTGTAATAAAGCTTGGCCAGTGGGGCTGCTGATGCCAGATGGCAAGATTAACCAGCAGTCCTGCGGGAACATGCATATTATTCATGATACCCAGCGTCCCGGCGTCTACTTGGGTAGCGCCATAGTTCCACATAAAGTAGCCAATGCCGGACGCCACCACGCCGAGAAACACCAGAATGCTCCATTGCAGCGTGGTTTCCGGCAGCTTTTGCGCGTTCCCCAACAGCGACCACGCCACCGCCGCCACCAAAAACGCCCCCAGATAGAACCATGCAAAGGCGTTGTGCTGCGGCATGGGACGGGTCTCCATCAGACGTTTATACCCCACCATTCCGATAGCGAAACTGATATTAGAAAGCTGCACCAGGAGCAAACCGACCCAAAAATGGTCGGTCACGCGATCGTAGCGAATAATCCCGGCGCCAATCACCGCCAGCAACGCGCTAAATGCATAGCCCCAGCGCAAACGACGCTGACTCATCACATCGTAAATCAGCGTGATATAGAGCGGCGTCAGAACGGTAAACAGCAGCAGTTCGGATACGGTCAGATAGAGGTAAGCATGGAAGCTCAACATATACATGATGCCAAGCTGCATCGCCCCCACCAGCATATACAGGCTGATGGTTTTTAGGTTGTGCCCGCGAGTACGCAAAAACGGCAGAAAAACGAGCGCCGCCAGCCCAACGCGTATCAGCACCGCGAAATAGCTATCGACATGCCCGGCAAGATACTCGCCAAATAAACTAAAGGAGAAAGCCCACAGGATAGTGGTAATGATGAGTAGCGCCACAATGGATGTCTCTTAAAACAGGGAACACCCATTGTAGCGGAGAGTGAAGTTGACAACTGGTCAACTAACAAACAATCACATCAGCGTAAGAAAAGATCGCGCAGGTAATGCGGCACGGCGTTATCCGCGTTGATGCCGATCACCTCAAGTTCGGGATACAGGTCTTTCAGACGCTGGTGCGCATTGCCCATGATGCAGCCTTTGCCCGCCATCGTGAGCATTTCAGCGTCGTTCATTCCGTCGCCAAAGGCGATACACTCTTTCAGGCTGTACCCCATCGCCTGAGCGACCGCTTCCAGCGCATGACCTTTCGACACTCCGCCCGCCATCACTTCCAGACAGGTTAGCGTGGAGAAGCTCACGTTTACCCGATCGCCCCAGCGCGCGTTAATCGCCTGCTCCAGCGGCAACAACTTTTCATGAGTGTCGCTGGTGAAAAACACTTTGCTGACGCCCTCCGGCTCCAGCAGCGCAGGCTCAAACAGCGAGTAGTTAAATACCGCCTCTTTGAAAAAACGCATTTCATCGGGGCGATGACGATTCATAAACCATTCGTCGTCGCGATAAACGTTAGTCACGATGTCCGGGTTCGCATTCACCACGCCGAACAGGTCGCTGGCAATGTCGCTGTCCAGATTATGCGTAAAAACCAAATTCCCGTCGGTATCGTGCACTCGCGCGCCGTTGGAGGTGATCATGTAAGACTTGATTTCAAGATTATCGCGGATTTGCCCTACATCGACATGATGACGACCAGTGGCAAAGACAAAATGGATGCCGCGTGCGGTCAACAGCTTCAGAGTCTCTTTGGCATAAGGGGACAACGTATGGTCGGGGGAGAGCAGCGTGCCATCTAAATCAGACGCAACAACCTGATACATAATAAAATTTAACCTCTAAGCAAAGCGATTTCCGCTGGATAAATTAGGCTTGTTGAAAAATTCAACAATGGCGTTAAGCGCGACTGAGCGCATAGCGTCCTTTTCAAAAAGGATCTCATGGTACGCGCCCTTGATAACCAGCGGTTTTCCCCCTTCACAAGGGTATCCCGCCGCGGCGCGAATTTCACAAAAACGATCGTGGGTGCGGTTATCCACTACCCGCTCTTCTTCCGCCTGAATCAGTAGCGTAGGCGTCGTGTCATCGCTCGCCCCAGCCAGAACCTGCTCACCCGCCAGAATGCCTTCGCGTACCCAATGCCAGGTGGGGCCGCCAACGCGCAGCTGCGGCTCGTCGGCATAAAATCGTAAGTTGCGCTGATAACGCTGGCGGCTGTGGGTCAGCGCATTCATCCCAAACGGCAACGCCCGCCACTGACCGGTACCAATAGCGTAATCTTCACGGATACGCTGGTGCCCTTCGGCCCAGTCGAGAATATGGCGCACCATAAAGGAAGGCAAGCGTATCACAATACCAAACATCGGCGCGGTGAGCGCAATAGCGTCGCACCGCACACGATGGCGTTGCAGGAACAGGGTGGCTATCGCGCCCCCCATTGAGTGCGCCAGGATATAACGCTTACGCCACGGCCCCGGCTCAATTTCCTGCTGCCAGAACGCCGCTAAGTCCTCAACATAATCGTTAAAATGATCGACATGACCCCGATGCGGGTCCGATAACATCCGCCCGGAGCGCCCTTGACCACGGTGGTCGATGATGAAGATATCAAAACCGAGATGAAAAAGGTCATACGCCAGTTCAGCGTATTTTACATAACTCTCAATGCGGCCAGGACAAATGACGATCGTCCGATCGTTGGAATCATTTCGAAAACGGACAAAGCGCACCGGAATGTTACCCACGCCGATAAACTCCGCCTCTTCCCGCTGACGCCAGAAATCGGTCAGCGGCCCCATAGCAAAAGCGGCAAACGCATTTTCTCTTGTTTCCCAGTCATTTTGCTGCTGAAACATCGGGTTTTCGGCCTCGTTTACCAGGTAAAATCGTTTTTTGCGTCGTGCCTGACACAACACAGCGGCAGTAGCGTATTGTGGCACAAAAACAGACAACCAGGGAGTTTCGCATGACCTTTGAATGGTGGTTCGCCTATCTACTGACCTCAACTCTGTTGAGTCTTTCTCCGGGTTCAGGCGCCATCAATACCATGACGACGTCTATCAACCATGGATATCGGGGCGCAGCGGCTTCTATCGCCGGGCTCCAGACCGGGCTGGGGATACATATCGTACTGGTGGGCGTCGGACTGGGTACGCTCTTTTCGCGCTCGCTCCTCGCTTTTGAAATTCTGAAATGGGCTGGCGCGGCTTATCTTATCTGGCTGGGTATCCAGCAATGGCGCGCCGCAGGCGCTATCGATCTGCATACTCTCGCCCAGACGCAATCGCGGGGTCGGCTGTTCAAACGCGCGGTCTTTGTCAATCTAACCAATCCCAAAAGCATTGTCTTTCTTGCCGCCCTGTTTCCGCAATTCATCATGCCGCAGCAACCGCAACTGGCGCAGTACCTCATTCTCGGCGTCACCACGATTGTGGTGGATATGATTGTGATGACCGGTTACGCCACGCTGGCGCAGCGCATTGCCGCCTGGATTAAAGGACCAAAGCAGATGAAGGCGCTGAATAAAGCGTTTGGTTCGTTGTTTATGCTGGTAGGCGCGCTCCTGGCGTCGGCAAGACACGCGTGATAGTCGTGCCGGATGATGTTTATCCGGCCCGGAGGTAAATTAGCGCGAAATAATCAGGTGAATACCAAAGCCCGCAAACAGAGCGCCGGCAAAGCCATCAATCCATTTCGCCAGACGCTGATAGCCGCGGCGCATTTTCGGCAGCGCGAACAGGCTGGCGACTACGGTAAACCAGGCCAACGTTTCCAGGGTGATTAACGCGAAAATACCCCAGCGCGCCGCAGCGCCGACGTTATCGCCGACAAACAGTGAAAAAACGGAACCAAAATAGATAATCGCTTTAGGATTCGACAGATTGGTCAGCAGCCCTTTGAGAAAACTGCGCCCGCTCTGCGCCAGTTCAATGTGCGGAGAAGACGCCGCCGCATCCTGTTTTTTCAGCGCGCCGCGCAGCATCTGATAGCCCATCCAGCACAGGTACAGGCCGCCGCCTACCATAATGATCGTATGCAGCCAGGCCATTTTTTCGATGATGAGATGCAGGCCAAGCAGCGCCACGCCCGCCCATACCATCACGCCGCAGGTAATGCCCAGTACGCCCATCATCGCTTCTTTACGCGAACGGCTGACAGCAGTTTGAGACACGAAGAAAAAGTCGGGGCCGGGGCTCATTAGCGCAACGATGTGCACCATTGCCACGGTGAAAAATAGCATCAACATAAAAATGGCTCGCGGGGAAATAGTTCAGTGAGTCACCATCCTGGCACTTTTTTGCCGGGCTGACTACTCTTCGTCATCACCATCGACATGCGCGCGGATGAGCGCCATAAATTCTTTCCCGAAGCGCTCCAGTTTGCGCATCCCAACCCCGTTAACGCTTAACATCTCGCTGGCGGAAACCGGCATCTGTTCCGCCATTTCTATCAACGTGGCGTCGTTAAAGACCACATACGGCGGGATATTCTCTTCATCAGCGATAGCTTTACGCAGCTTGCGCAACTTAGCGAACAATTTGCGATCGTAATTACCGCCGAACGATTTCTGCATCACGCGGGGTTTGAGGGCGACAATGCGCGGCACCGCAAGCTTTAGCGGAACGTCTCCACGGAGTACCGGACGCGCGGCATCCGTCAACTGTAATGCGGAGTGCTGCGCAATATTTTGCATTACCAGCCCCAGATGAATGAGCTGGCGAATCACGCTCACCCAGTGCTCATGGCTCTTTTCGCGTCCCATGCCATAAACCTTGAGTTTGTCATGACCGAAATCGCGGATGCGTTGGTTATTCGCGCCGCGGATCACCTCGACAACGTAGCCCATGCCAAAACGCTGGTTAACCCGACCAATGGTAGAAAGCGCAATCTGGGCATCGTTTAAGCCATCATATTGTTTGGGCGGATCGAGACAGATATCGCAGTTGCCGCACGGTTCTTGTCGGCCTTCGCCAAAGTAATTAAGCAACACCAGGCGACGGCAGGTTTGCGCTTCGGCAAAAGCGCCCATCGCATTCAGTTTATGCCGTTCAATATCCTGAAGCTGTCCGGCTGGTTTCTCTTCCAGACAACGACGTAGCCAGGCCATGTCAGCCGGATCGTAAAATAGCATGGCTTCCGCAGGCAGTCCGTCGCGCCCGGCGCGGCCCGTTTCCTGATAGTAGGATTCAATATTGCGCGGGATATCGAAATGCACGACGAAACGTACGTTAGGTTTGTTTATGCCCATTCCAAAAGCGACTGTCGCCACCACGATTTGCAGATCGTCGCGCTGAAATTTTTCCTGCACATCGGCGCGAATAGCGTTTTCCAGCCCCGCATGATAGGCCGCCGCGCTAATGCCGCGACTTTGCAAGCGCGCGGCGGTATCTTCCACTTTCGCCCGACTGTTGCAGTAGATGATACCCGATTTGCCGCGTTGCTCCTGAACATAGCGCATTAGCTGGTCGAGCGGCTTAAACTTCTCCATCAGCATGTAGCGGATATTCGGTCGGTCAAAGCTACTGATCTGGATTAACGGATCGTTAAGCCCAAGCAGACGAATAATATCCTGGCGCGTGGTGTCGTCGGCGGTGGCGGTCAATGCCATAAACGGCAAAGCGGGAAAACGCTGGCGAAGCTGACCGAGCGCCGCATATTCCGGACGGAAATCATGACCCCACTGCGAGATACAGTGCGCTTCATCCACCGCCAGCAATACCGGATTCCAGTGCGCCAGATGATCAAGAAAGTTGTCCAGCATCAGGCGTTCCGGCGCAATATACAGCAGACGAATCTGTCCGGTACGGCACCCCGCCATCACCTCAAGCTGCTGCTCGCGGCTTTGAGTGGAGTTCAGGCACGCCGCCGCCACACCGTTCGCCAGTAGCTGATCGACCTGGTCTTTCATCAACGAGATTAAGGGCGAAACGACGACAGTCAACCCGTCCAGCAACAACGCGGGGATTTGATAGCACAGAGATTTGCCGCCGCCGGTGGGCATGACGACCAGACAGTCGCGACCGGAGAGCGCAGTATCAATAATCGCTTCCTGGCCCGGGCGAAACTGTTGGTAGCCAAAGGTTTCCTGCAAAACCTGTTTGGCCCCTGATTCCAGATTCAACACTTCCGCCTGCGCCACATTAACCCCGTTCACCATAAATCAAAACAGGCGCTATTTTCAGCGCCTGCGAGAGAAACTGCAATGTTTAAAACACAATCCAATCAGAAGATATCGTTAAGCATCACGCCGACGCCGACACGTGTCTGATTAAAATTATAGTCGATCAGCGATTCGCCATAGCCGCTGTACACCTGGGTATAAAGCCGGACATGTTTGGTGACCGGATAGCTTAATCCAACTTCCGCGCCGCCGTAGCCTGTATTCCAGTTGTACTGGCCTTTGGCGCTTAATACCGCCTCGCCCAGGTGATAACCGATTTTAAGCTGGTAATAACCCATATATTTGGTGATGTCCGGATTATCGTCGGTACTGCCAATCACGTACCACGGTTTGACCTCTACCAGCCAGTTACCGTTTTCGGCCATCAGACGGGTATACAGACGGTTCCAGCTACGCGAGGTGGGGTCCGAACGTCCGTTAGAGTCATGATTGTAGCCCATCTCTACGTCGCGCAGCGTCCAGCCGGCAAAGCGATAATCGGTAGCAAAACCAAGAAAAAGCTGCGGTTCGTAGTTGGTTTCACGAAACGGCGAAGACTCTTTACTGTTGGAAAGCTGCCACCAGGATTTCTGCGTATAGGAAGCGCCCAGTACCGAGTTCGGCCCCAGTATTCCGCGCCACAGCGGAAACGCCAGGCTCAACTGAAATTTCACTTCATCTTTACGTGCGTTTTCAGACCAGTTGTAGGTACTTATGGCCTCTTTGTTCAGATCGCTGGTGTTCGTGTAGATCAAGTAGTTCGTGTCATAAGGGTAAAGCGTAAAAGGGTTATCATGCTCCTGTAGCATGTTAGCGATGATACTTCCCCGTACTGCAGGCGCATCATGAACCTCTTTTATCGTAGCTTCTTGTGCATATGCCGCTAATGGCAGTAGCGTGGCTGGCAACAACCCTCTCAAAATCGCCCGCATTCTTGACGTTCTCCTGACGAAGTATTTTCAGCTTGAATCATTCTCTGCCAATCATTTTTACATATTTACACACATAGCCGTTAGTTATCCCTTCTTAAAGTAGAAAACAACAATTAAGAAGCATAATATCAACATTTCATTAACCAATGGGGTATCAGGAATCTATGTCCGCTGTACTTACCGCTGAACAAGCTCTGAAATTAGTGGGTGAAATGTTTGTCTACCACATGCCGTTTAATCGGGCGTTAGGGCTGGAGCTGGAACGCTATGAAAAAGCGTTCGCCCAACTGGCCTTCAACAACCAGCCGATGATGGTCGGCAACTGGGCGCAAAGCATTTTACACGGCGGCGTGATCGCCTCTGCGCTGGATGTCGCCGCCGGACTGGTATGCGTCGGCAGCACGCTAACTCGCCACGAAACCATCAGCGAAGATGAACTACGCCAGCGCCTGTCGCGGATGGGAACGATTGACCTGCGCGTTGATTACCTGCGTCCGGGCAGAGGCAACCGCTTTACGGCCACCAGTAGCCTGCTGCGCGCAGGGAATAAAGTGGCCGTCGCCCGCGTGGAATTACACAATGAAGATCAGCTGTACATCGCCAGCGCCACCGCTACTTATATGGTGGGATAAAAGCAGGTAAACTGTTGTTACACTTCAGATACGAGTTTTCCGGATGGACGCAAAACAAACACGGCAGGGCGTATTACTCGCTCTTGCCGCCTATTTTATTTGGGGGATCGCCCCCGCGTATTTCAAGCTGATCTATTACGTTCCCGCAGATGAGATCCTGACGCACCGCGTGATTTGGTCATTTTTCTTTATGGTGGCGCTGCTTAGCGTCAGCCGGCAGTGGCGACAGGTTAAGCGCTTACTGAAAACGCCAAAGAAGATTTTCCTGCTGGCCCTGTCCGCCGTACTGGTCGGCGGTAACTGGCTATTGTTCATTTGGGCAGTAAATAATCACCATATGCTGGAGGCCAGCCTGGGTTATTTCATTAATCCGCTGGTTAACATCTTGCTGGGGATGATTTTTCTTGGCGAACGCTTCCGTCGAATGCAGTGGCTGGCGGTGATTCTGGCGGTGTGCGGCGTGCTGGTGCAACTCTGGACCTTTGGCTCGCTGCCGATTATCGCGCTGGGGCTGGCGTTTAGTTTTGCGTTTTACGGCCTGGTGCGTAAGAAGATCGCCGTTGAAGCGCAGACGGGTATGCTGGTCGAAACGCTATGGCTGCTGCCGGTCGCGGCAATTTATCTGTTTGGCATCGCCGATAGCCCTACCAGCCATATGGGGCAAAACGCACTATCGTTGAACTTACTGTTAATGGCGGCGGGTGTGGTCACTACGATTCCGCTGCTGTGCTTTACCGGAGCGGCTACGCGTCTGCGTCTCTCTACACTGGGCTTTTTCCAGTATATCGGCCCAACGCTGATGTTTTTACTGGCGGTGACGTTTTATGGCGAAGTGCCGGGCGCGGATAAGATGGTGACATTTGCGTTTATCTGGGTCGCGCTGGCGATTTTCGTGATGGATGCGATTTATACGCAGCGGCGTAAGCATTAAATAATAAAATGGCAGCTATTATCTGGCTGCCATTTTATGTTATTTCTTCTTAGTAAATAGCAATACAATAAATAATATAATATTTGTTACTGGAAACACGCCCAACACACCAATAAACTTATTCCAACCAACAAACGTTAAATAGCGGGCATGGATCTGGCAAAAGCCGAATCCCAACGCTATTCCAATCCCCCTCAAATTTAATGAAGTACAAATCGACAGTACACCGAGCAGGACAATAGCAATCACCCACCATCCAATCCAGGCTTTAATGAATTCGGCTTTAGAAAAATGGTCTTTACCAAAATAAATTTGCCAGAAATTTTTCTTTTGCATTTTATGAAATCCATTCATTGAAATTGTTAATTACCAGATAATATATTTAATTATTATCGATTGCTGTACAGCGTAATTATCATGACATTAATTACCATTGCTGTCATTAGAAAATTCAGTGTAATATATTTACATGTGAGATCTGAAGTTGGTTATCAATATGGAAAAAATAATATGATTAGGATTATTAAAGATATTTTTCACCCTTCCCCAAGGGATACATTGAAGCGAGCAAAGTTTGTTATTTATACATTATCATCATGGATAATATTATTTACTATAATGCCTAAAAACCAATATCTTAATTTAATATTTATTATTGCCAATACCTATATCCATATTAATATTGGCGCGAAGAGAATCAGAGATTCAGGTTGCAGGGCACTTTATTTCATCGCATTGTCTATAGGTGTAAATGTCTTCTGTACAGTCAGTGTCGCACTCAATGGGGCTGATTGCGATAACATTGGTATACAACTCAATATTGCCTGGGTAATACTCACAACACTACTGCTATCTTTCATCGCTTCTTCAAAACAAGAACTTTCCTCATGATGAAGAACTTCCAACGGACTGGCGGTTAAATCGCCAGTCCGTATATTTTACAGCCAGTTCTTGCGCTTAAAGTACAGATACGGCGCAAGCCCCGCCAGAATCATAAAGATAATCGCGCCTGGATAACCAAAGCTCCACTTCAGTTCCGGCATAAACTCGAAGTTCATCCCATAGCTGGAAGCGACCAGCGTCGGCGGCAGGAACACCACGGAAACCACCGAGAAGATTTTGATAATACGGTTCTGCTCGATGTTGATGAACCCCATCGCCGCCTGCATCAGGAAGTTCACCTTCTGGAACAGCGATTCATTGTGCGGTAGCAGAGATTCGATATCGCGCAGGATCTCACGCGCCTGCTCCAGCTGTCCGCCCGGTAAGCGCGCCTTGCGCACCAGGAAGTTCAGCGCGCGCTGGGTATCCATCAGACACAGGCGTACCTTCCAGCCGATATCTTCCAGTTCCGCCAGCGTGGAGA
Organism: Salmonella sp. 32120201201600049SM; assembly: GCF_017572835.1. Taxonomy (NCBI): domain Bacteria; kingdom Pseudomonadati; phylum Pseudomonadota; class Gammaproteobacteria; order Enterobacterales; family Enterobacteriaceae; genus Salmonella; species Salmonella sp. 32120201201600049SM. The sequence continues at coordinate 37,443 of NZ_JAGESA010000014.1, forward strand.
GCGCTTCGTCGTATTCATCGCCCTGATGCCCTTCCATAATGACGCGGCTCAGTTTTTCCAGATCGCTGTAGATGTTTTCGATTTCATCCGCCAACTGTTCAATTTTGGTTTCGAACAGATCGAGCAGTAGTTCGTAAGCATTACCATCGACCATCGCCTGGCTGCGGGCGCGCATACGATACAAACGGAAGGCGGGCAGTTCGCGTTCACGCAGCGTAAACAGACGGCCATCGCGAATAGTGAATGCCACCGTAGAGTTACCGGCATGATCTTCCGCATCTTCGAAGAAGAAGAAGGAGTGGATATGCAGTCCGTCTTCGTCTTCAAAGAAGCGCGCGGATGCTTCGATATCTTCCAGTTCAGGACGCGTCGCCAGACTCTGGCCCAGCTCAGATTGTACGCGCAATCGCTCGTCGTCGTCCGGTTCGACCAAATCGACCCATACGGCATCAATCAGGCTTTGTGACTCCTCGACTTCCAGCCGGGTCAGTCGGTTTTTTTCCAGTTGAAATGCGCTCAGCATGACCGGGACTCCCAATGCGTAAAAATATCGGACAGTTCAGATGGGCACACAGAAACAAATTGGGTTTCAGACCATTAAACAGCCTGACTCAACGCGACGGGAAAAAATGAAAGGTCGCTGACAACCGCTAAGGCTATCAGCAAAAAGGGATAGCCTTAGGAGTTGATCCTGGATGACAGGATAATGAGCCAGTATCTACTGGGTGTGTCCAAGGCGAATGTCCTCTTAGCGTAATCGTGGGCGCATGTTACGCCAGCAAAAATTTGCCGTCAACACGCAACGAAACGCGAAAAAGCAATAATTTCCCCTTATGCAGAAAGGTTAGCAGAGTGAGAGTATTTATCTATGATTTCAGAATATTAACATCAATATATCGCCGGATGGCGGCTTCGCCTTATCCGGCCTACAAATCAAAATGTTAGCCAGCGCGTAGGCCGGATAAGACGCGCCATCCGGCACTATGAGAGTCGGTCAAACCGTTTCCAGCTTCGCATACGCGGCAACCAGCCATTTGATCCCTTGCCCCTGAAAAGCCACCTGCAACCGGCTATGCTCGCCGCTGCCCTCCAGGTTGACAATAGTTCCCTCGCCGAACTTCGCATGGCGCACACGTTGGCCGAGTTTGTAGCCTGTGTCGTTTTCCGCCAGCGGCGTTCCCATTCGTTGATGGCTCACCGGACGACTGACGGTGGCGCGCAGACGGACCTCTTCCACGCACTCCTCCGGCAACTCGCCGATAAAACGCGACGGGCGATGGTAGACCTCTTTACCGTACAGACGACGCGTTTCCGCATAGGTTAGCGTCAGTTTCTGCATGGCACGGGTAACGCCGACGTAGGCCAGACGACGCTCCTCTTCCAAACGCCCGCCCTCATCCAGCGACATCTGGCTGGGGAACATGCCCTCTTCCATGCCGACAATAAACACCTGCGGAAACTCCAGGCCTTTGGCCGAGTGCAGCGTCATCAGCTGTACCGCATCCTGCCAGGTATCCGCCTGCCCCTCGCCCGCTTCCAGCGCCGCGTGAGAGAGGAAGGCCTGCAACGGCATCAAATCTTCATCTTCGTCGTTGTAGCTGAACTGCCGCGTCGCCGTCACCAGTTCCTCTAAGTTTTCGATGCGCGTCTGGCCTTTCTCGCCTTTTTCTTGCTCATACATGGTGCGCAGGCCGGAATCTTTGATCACCCGGTCAGTCTGCACATGCAGCGGCATGTCGGCGGTTTCCTGCGCCAGGGCGTCGATCAGTTCCATAAAGCGTTGCAGCGCGCTGGCCGCACGCCCGGCCAGGGCTTTTTCCTGTAACAATTCACGGCACGCCTGCCACAATGTTAGCTGGCGATCGCGCGAGGTCTGGCGCACCACGTCCAGCGTGCGGTCGCCGATACCGCGCGTTGGGGTATTCACCACGCGTTCAAAGGCGGCATCATCGTTGCGATTGGCAATCAAACGCAGATAAGAGAGCGCATCTTTGATCTCCTGGCGTTCGAAGAAGCGCATACCGCCGTAAATGCGGTACGGCATACTGGCCTGTAATAACGCTTCTTCCAGCACGCGCGACTGGGCGTTGCTGCGATAAAGGATGGCGCATTGCGCAAGCGCGCCGCCGTTGTCCTGCCAGGTTTTGATACGGTTAACCACAAAGCGCGCTTCATCCAGTTCGTTGAAAGCGCAGTACAGCGATATCGGTTCGCCATCAACGCCGTCAGTCCACAGCTTTTTACCCAAACGCCCATTGTTATTCTCAATCAGAGCGTTCGCCGCGTTAAGGATGTTGCTGGTCGAGCGGTAATTCTGCTCCAGACGAATGGTCTGCGCGCCGGGGAAATCATTGAGGAAGCGCTGGATGTTCTCTACCTGGGCCCCGCGCCAGCCGTAGATCGACTGGTCATCGTCGCCAACGATCATTACCTTACCAGTGTCGCCCGCCAGCAGACGAACCCAGGCGTACTGAATGTTGTTGGTATCCTGGAATTCGTCCACCAGGATGTTAGTAAACCGCTCGCGATAGTGTTGCAGGATGTGCGGCTTGTTCAGCCATAGTTCATGAGCGCGCAGCAGTAGCTCGGCAAAATCCACCAGACCAGCGCGATCGCACGCTTCCTGATAGGCCTGATACACCTTCTGCCAGGTCTGTTCCACCGGGTTGCCATAGCTTTGAATATGATGCGGGCGTAGCCCTTCGTCTTTCTGGCTATTGATGTACCACATCGCCTGACGCGGCGGCCACTGCTTCTCATCAAGATTCATCGCCTTAATCAGGCGTTTAAGCAAACGCATCTGATCTTCGCTGTCGAGAATCTGGAAATCCTGCGGCAAATTAGCGTCCATATGATGCGCGCGCAGCAGGCGGTGCGCCAGACCGTGGAACGTCCCTACCCACATTCCGCCCTGGCTGGTCCCCATCAACTGGCCAATACGATGGCGCATTTCCGCCGCCGCTTTATTGGTAAAGGTCACCGCCATGATGGAGTATGGCGAGTTGTTTTCTACGCTCAGTAACCAGGCGATACGGTGCACCAGCACGCGGGTTTTCCCGCTTCCCGCGCCCGCCAGCACCAGCATGTTGCTACGTGGCGCGGCCACCGCTTCGCGCTGTTTATCATTAAGGCTGTCGAGCAGGTAAGAAACGTCCATTGGCACCGCCGCGTAAAAACATGAAAACTAAAAACGCCCGGTGGCGCTTCGCTTACCGGGGCTACTTATCGTAGGGCGGATAAGCATAGCGCCATCCGCCAGAATAACTGGGAATTTATACAGAACTACTGGTGATTATATCAGCGAGGTGAGAGATGCCAACCGCGAAATTTCGATATGCGGCAGTAAACGGCTGTCCTGCGTCCGCATCAGGTCGGCATTTTCAGGTTTAATCCAGCAGGCCTGCATCCCACAGCGAATAGCGCCAGCCACATCGGTAGTCAGATCGTCGCCGACATGCAGGATCTCGCCGATCGGCACATGCAGTTTTTCCGCCGCCAGGAAATACATGTCGCTAAACGGCTTGGAACGCCCATCCGGGCCGGCGCGCAGTACAAACTTAAAGTAATCGCCGAGGCCAAACAGTTCCGGCTGGGCATTGCCGTTAGTGATCGCCACCAGCGGCCATTTTTTCGCAAGCTGCTGTAACGTCTCATGGGTAGCCTGCGGAACCTCAATCTGGCTGCGCCATTTGGCAAAATGCATCATCGCCGCATTCGCGCCGGCAATGGCCTCCTGCGCCGATAATCCCGCATCCCGCATGGCCTGCTCTATCGCACGATGGCGCCAGCGGGTAACGTCATGATAGATTTCCGGCTCCGCTTCACGCACCGCCTGCCGTATCCGCTGTAAATCGACGTTTTGAAACGAACGTAGCGACGGGTGATAATTTTGCATAAAAGCGAGCGCTTCCTGCTCAGTACGCAAAATCACCGGACGGTTATCATAAAGGGTATCATCCAGGTCAAAGGTGAGCGCGGCAATACGCCCCAAAGGCCGGTAAAAACGCATTATTTCCCCCGTTTAGCGCGCGGATGCGCCGCGTCGTACACTGAAGCAAGATGTTGAAAATCAAGATGAGTATAAATTTGGGTGGTGGAAAGGTTGGCATGACCCAGCAGCTCTTGCACGCCGCGCAGATCGCCACTCGATTCCAGCATATGGGTCGCGAACGAATGGCGCAGCTTATGTGGATGCACGTGGCTGTTTAGCCCCTGCTTTATGCCCCATTCGGCGAACCGTTTTTGGACATTGCGCGCGGAGATACGCTTGCCGAGCTTCGACAGGAATAACGCCTCTTCATCGCTGGCGAACAGGCCGCGCAGATCCAGCCAGTGCTCAATCCACGTCACCGCGTTACGGCCAATCGGCAGGCGTCGCTCTTTGCTGCCTTTACCCATTACCCACACTTCGCCGGTATCAAGATCGAGGTGCTTTATATCCAGGCCAACCAGTTCGGATAAACGCAGTCCCGCGCCGTACATGACCTCCAGCATCGCCCGGTCACGTACGGCGAGCGGATCGTTAAGATCGATGTCCAGCAGGCGGTTAACGTCGTCGACATCAATATTTTTCGGCAGATGACGCGGCGCTTTCGGTGCGGAGACGCCCTTCGCCGGGTTAGCTTTCAATTCGCCCTGACTGACTAACCAGTCAAAAAAGCTTCGCAATGCCGAGAGACGTAGCGCCAGACTGGCAGGGCCAAGCCCTTTGCGCCGACTGCGCACCGCAAAACTGCGCACAATCGCAGCGTCACATTGTTGCCAGCTTTTCAGCCCGGTTTCTCCGGCTAAAGCGATAATGGCATCAAGCTGACGCTGGTAGTTCAGCAGGGTAATGGGGCTAAGCTGGCGCTCCACGCCTAAATAGCGCAGGAAACGCGAGACATCCTGAGAAAGCGCGACATCCGTCATACGCGTTTAATCCAGCGTTCCAGCAGTTCCGGCAGCATCAGCGCGATCTCCTGTAAAAGCTGCGTCCCCTGCCCCGGCTGATAGTGGTGCGGGTCACGGCTGCTGAAAAGAATCACCCCGAGGTCGCCATCGCTGCCCATCATCGACATGGCTACCGACCCTACAGCCTTCGCCTCCGGCAAGACCACCAGCAGTTCCGGGCCGTTTAGCGGGCCAAGATAATGCTGCGACTGTCCCAGTCGTTGAATACGCAGCGGCTCGAAGGCCTGACGGTTTAAAGCCAGATGCGTATAGCGCGATGGCGCGCCAAGACGCCACCGATCCGGGAACAAACGCAGCGTCGCGCCGGCAAGCCCCAAATCGCGCGCCCAGCGGTGAAACCGCACCAGCATCTCATCCAGACTATCCGCGGCGACCAGACGGCTTTGCAGATGCAGCAAGCGATAAAACAGGCTTTCATTGGCATGAGTCTGTTCCATCAGCAGCGTCATATTTTCTTCAAGCACATTGATGTGATTACGCGCGCGGGCCATATGCCACTCAACGAGCGAAACCGTTCCCCGCACGGGATGTGGAACACGCATCGCTTCCACGGCATGGGCGTTACGGATAAAAAACTCAGGGTGGTGGCGCAGGTAATCGACGACCGCTCGATCGTCCAGTTCCGTGAGCGTTTCCTGTAGTTCTTCCTCTGGTTGCTTCATAAATGGATAAATCCGTCGTAGATATGTGCCGCCGGACCAGTCATGTATAACGGATGACCCGGACCTTTCCAGGCGATATCCAGCCGACCGCCCGGTAATTCCACGCGTACTTCTTCAGCCAGCAGCCCCTGCTGAATCCCCACGGCAACGGCAGCGCACGCGCCGCTGCCGCACGCACGGGTCTCCCCTGCGCCGCGTTCATAGACTCGCAGCCGGATATGCTCACGTCTTACAACCTGCATAAAACCAATGTTGGCACGTTCCGGAAAACGCTCATGGCTTTCCAGAACCGGCCCCAGTGTTTCAACGGCCGCCGTGTCGACGTTATCAACCTGAATGACACAGTGCGGATTACCCATTGAAACCACGCCGCACAATATGGTCTGTTCCGCCGCTCGCATAATATACGTCTTTTCCGCTTTGTTGGCGCGAAAAGGCACCTGCGCGGGTTCAAAGTTTGGCTCGCCCATATTGACGCGTACCAGTTCATCTTCCGTGACGCTCAGTACCATCCGGCCATTCGCGGTACTGACCCGAATGTCGCGTTTATTGGTTAGCCCTTTCAGGCGAACAAATCGCGCGAAACAGCGCGCGCCATTGCCGCACTGCGAGACTTCACTGCCGTCGGCGTTGAAGATGCGGTAATGAAAGTCCAACTCAGGATCATAGGGCGGCTCAACCACCAGCAGCTGATCGAACCCTACGCCCAAGTGTCTGTCGGATAGCCGACGAATCAGTTCCGGCGAAAAAAAGACATTCTGCGTTACCGCGTCGACGACCATAAAATCGTTGCCAAGGCCATGCATTTTAGAGAATTGCATCATTCACTCCGTTCACGCGGGGACAGAAAACTATCCTCAGTAATTGACCTGGGACGGGCCATCTCCCGTTGCGCGATCGTTCTTATCGGGCATCGTGGACTGCGTTTGCGAATCGACTTTTTTCGTCGGCGGCGGCGCATTTTTATCGGCTGGCGGGAAATAAAGCGGCCCTTTCAAACCGCAGCCCGTCAGGCTGAACAGAGTCAGAAGTACAGCGAGTGTCTTAAACACGTTTTTCATTATGGATTGCCTGTAAGTTCATGCTTTCTATTTTCTATCATCGCAGGAGAAGGCGTAAAAGCAAGCGTTTAGGGGCTCTTTATAAAATCTGAAAAGCGGCGCGTTGCCATGATTATTGCGCATTTACATCAGGAAACATGCTTTGCTAATCACTTTAGGTTTACGTACCACGTCCGGATGACCTTATGCAATATCGTAATTTGTTTTGCCTTTTTTCGCTTTCACTTCTGCTGCCTCCCGCCTGGGGATGCCGACTAAGTGAATCTCCGCACAATGTTTATCAACGGCAAGGCAGCGGCGTGGTTTATCTCCAGCCAGAAGAGGAGAACAATCTTTCGTTGCCGGAGGTGAATTTCAAACGCCTGCGTCGGTTACCCAATTCATTGATTAACCCGGCAACTCAGGGCTGGAACTGGATAGCACAGCCCCCTTCCTGAACCAGAAAATTAACGCCGGAAAAGAGCATGGCTATTTTATGCGTGATAGCCAGCAAGGTCAGGGTATTCATGTCTTTAGCATCAATGGGCCGCTAAAAGTCACCGAGCGTTTTGCGTATGACAACCGCTAGTTTATACGTGGATTGGCAGCCAGCTTTACCGAACAGCATCCCCCTGCCCGGATAAGACGCATACTCTGAATAGGAACGTCATGTACACCAATAATAAAGATATCATCATCATAACGCAGGCGCAGGAATGCCAAAAATGACGCCGCTAAGCCGTTTTGCGCGCTTGAATAAACATTTGAAAAACGCCCTTTGGGGCGTGGGGATCGGTTCATGCATTTACGTCATTATTGAAAGCGTTATGCACGGCACGATAAACGGTGTTGAAGCTGCCGGAGTCCTGACGATAAGCGCGGTACTCGGTCTGCTTAGCGCTCTTTTGGATATCAAAGCAAAGCCGCGCGCCCCCTTAATCCTGTTGCATTTTCTCCTCTGCGGCGGCTGCGTCGCACTGATGGTGGCAATGCTGTCGGCTCTGAACCATTTCCCGGTTAACGCGTCCGTCATACTTATCACCAGTGCGCTATTTATCGTCATTTATCTACCGCTGAGTTTTATCCTTTACCGCTCACAACGGTAATTCGTATCGGTTCCAGAAGCTGACGCTTCCCCTTATACTGGCGCTATCACTCAATAGCGAGATAAAACAATGAACGACAGTGAATTTCATCGCCTGGCTGACGCCCTGTGGCTCACCATTGAAGAACGCCTCGATAACTGGGACGGCGATAGCGATATCGACTGCGAAATCAACGGCGGCGTGCTGACCCTCAGCTTTGAGAACGGCAGTAAGATCATTATTAACCGTCAGGAGCCGCTGCACCAGGTGTGGCTGGCAACCAAACAGGGCGGCTATCACTTTGACCTGAAAGATGACGAGTGGGTTTGCGATCGCAGCGGCGAAACCTTCTGGGATCTGCTGGAGCAGGCGGCGACGCAGCAGGCGGGTGAAAAGGTGAGTTTTCGTTGATTTATTTGCCGGATGCGCTTTGCTTATCCGGCGTACTGTAGGCCCGGTAAGGCGTAGCCGCCACCGGGCGAAAATCCTCAGGAGAAATACTGCTGCAATAGCGGCGCGTCATGATCCTGGTTTGCTGGCGGCACGGTGTTGATAGGCTGCGTACGGAATGGGATCACCTGTGCGCGGCCATCGGTTTTCACTATCTGGTAGAACTGCGGCAGGTTAAAGTTGATAAAACTGGAGCCATACGTGAAGCGATCGTGCGATGACGAATAGAAGCGACTGACGTCGCGCACCAGTTCTTCCTTGCTACCCTCGCAGTGGTGATACACTTCCGCCCGGTTACTTTCATCCAGAATATAAATATTAAAGCCTTTCTCATCGCCCGTTTCTTCAAAGAAGAACTGGATGATCCCTTCGCTGGCGAAGCCATCCACCACTGACGGCAATTTCACCTGGTTGGTTTCCACCTGTACCGACAGCCCGTGCAGCTTGTTATGCGAAATCGCACCGTAGAATTCGATAGCGTTCTCCAGCTTCTGCACCGAGACATTCAAGCGTTCGAAGAATAGCCCCCACGTCTGCCCGGAAACCCGCAGCGCCTTGAAGCGACCGGTCTCCTGACGGGTGCTGGAAAGACGTAGCTCAATACATTCGGAGACCAGTTGCTGCACACGGGTGCGAATCAGGCCGCGAAGATGCTGACTGTAGCAGAACACCTCCACGCTATCCGGCGGCGCGGCATCCTGGTGCATTTTCCCCAGAATCGTTTTCAGCGCTTCGATCATCGCCTGCTCGCCGTTAAAGTGCAGAGTACGCACTTCGTTCCACGAGTTGCGATATAACAAGTCGATACTGCCTATCAGACAGTTTTGCTCTTCGCCAAAGCTGAAAACGTCCAGCTTACGGAAGTCAAAATGGACCACTTTATTGCGAAACGCCGCCGTCGGGTCATATTCGAGGTTAACGATAATCGCCAGATGGCGAATTTCACAGGGGCTGTAGAGCGCTTTCGGCGTCGGAGCAGGCAAGCGCAGCGGGAAATGGTGCGAAACATCGGCGACCATCTCCTGCAACTTAGGCAGGTCGACAATACCGTTGCCCTTAATAAACAGATGCGTTCGCGACGTCAGCAGGCCGTTGAACCACGCCCACGCGACCAACTTATTAAGATAACGGTTATATTCCAGCGGCTGGTGGCTGATGATGGAATCCATGTTCGGCGCGCGGTTGTAGAGATACCAGCCTGAACGGTTGGCACGTCCCGGCGGCACATGGATAAAGGTTAAATTCGGCTCAGACAGATCCGGCGATATCTGCGGGTTCACCAGCGTGACTTTACCCGGCAACGCTTCAAACGCCGCGTACAGCTTACGCGTCAGTACGCCGATATCCTGCGGGCTGGCACTCACGCTGAGGTTGTTGCGCCGCGCAAAGCGAATCAGATTACGATAGCTTTGCATCATGGCGTCGAGCAATTCGTTGTGGGCTTCGCGCACCTGATCGATTTTCCAGTTTGCGCGATTATCGAGCATGGTCAGACGCGCGTCGTCCCATCCCCACTCGCTGACTAACTGGCTTAATACTTCCCGACGCCAGCCTACGCAGGCACGCTCGCGACTTAATTTCTCGCACACTTTCAGGTAAAAGCAGCGGCGGACTAAATCCAGCCGCGTCGGATCTTCAATCGCCGTCAGGTATTCAGTGACCCGTTCCAGCATCATGCAGTAGGGATCGAGTCCAAACGATACGATTTCACCGTCATGCAGACGTTGTTTAATGTCTTTCGCCAGCAGACGTGGGTTGGGATATTCCCATGAGTAGGCTTCCAGCAGCAGCGTTTTCAGCACCGCTTTGTACGGCGAGTCAATGCTCTTGTATAGCTGCCACAGGCTGGCGCCAAAGTACTCTTCGGCGGAGAGCGAGCTTAAGCCCCCCAGATCCAGCCATTCGTTTGGCGTTAATACGCCCTGCGCGTAGAGCGTCATGACATAGTCGTCGTAATGCTCTTCTTCGTCGCACGGCACCATACTCCACAGGATACGCTTCCCGGCCAGGCGCACAGCGGTACGATAAAACTCATCAAGCAACAGGATATGCTGCGTAGAACCACAGTCTTCCCCGCCCAGACTGCCGCTTTCGTTATGGCGGAAACGGTTCTCGTCGATCAGGAAGAAGCTCACCTCAACGCCAAGCGAGGCGGCCCAGCTTTCCAGCAGGCTACACTTACGTTGCAGCAACTGACGCTCTTCGCCGTCGAGCCAGGACTGATGGCACACCCAGATATCCAGGTCGGACGAGCAGCTCTGCCCGACCGAGGAGGTGCTGCCCATGGTGTAAACGCCGGTAATCGGCAGCTCGCCCTTCGGCGGGTCCTGCGGCGTCATACCGCGGTACAGCTCAAGTTCGTTCAGATAGTGGCGTTGGGTTTCATCAGGCGTGTAGAAGCAAATACCGCTGGGAACGTTACCATCAAGGTAACCCGGCATCAGTGGATGGTGATAGTGCAATAATGTCGGCAGAAGACTGTAAACCTGCTGAAAAGCGGGTCCCATGGCAGCAAGCGCGCGATCCACACGCAGTTGATTTATGGCATCCAGTCTCTGTTTCAGAGTCTCAATATAGAGGTACAAGACGTATCGCCTGATGTTGCTACCCGTCATGGTGCAGGTCAGTACTTGACCGTCGCCATTCGGGATAAACCGTATGTCAAAAATAACCGTTACCCTTTCTCGTCTGCATATTTTTATCTAATACCGACGAAAAAATGGTCTAAAACGTGATCAATTTAACACCTTGCTCATTGACCGTAAAGAAAGATGCGCTACATACAAGTGTAGCACCGTTCGCTGCGTGTAAATTCTTAAATACGGGCTGGCGGTTTCTCGTCATTATTCACTGTCATTGACGACACTGCGCCTTATCCTCTCACTCACGGTGACCGGAAAACTAACATACTCTCTATAAGGATGTTAGGATGGTCAATGATTGATAATGACGGTAACAAGCATGTTAGACAATGTTTTAAGAATTGCCACACGCCAAAGTCCCCTTGCGCTTTGGCAGGCACATTATGTCAAAGACGCATTGATGGCAACCCATCCGGGACTGACGGTAGAACTGGTGCCGATGGTCACACGCGGCGACGTGATTCTCGATACTCCCCTGGCGAAAGTGGGCGGTAAGGGACTGTTTGTTAAAGAGCTTGAAATCGCGCTGCTGGAAAAACGCGCTGATATCGCCGTGCACTCTATGAAAGACGTTCCGGTGGCCTTCCCGGACGGTCTCGGTCTGGTGACCATTTGCGAGCGCGAAGATCCGCGCGACGCGTTTGTCTCGAATAAATATCACAGTCTGGACGATCTGCCCGCGGGTAGTATCGTCGGGACGTCCAGTTTGCGTCGCCAGTGTCAACTGGCGGAACGCCGTCCGGACCTCATTATCCGTTCGTTGCGCGGCAACGTCGGCACACGTCTCGGCAAGCTGGACAACGGCGACTATGACGCCATTATCCTGGCCGTGGCCGGTCTGAAACGCTTAGGTCTGGAGTCGCGCATTCGCACAGCCTTGCCGCCCGACGTTTCGCTTCCTGCCGTAGGCCAGGGCGCCGTCGGGATTGAGTGTCGTCTTGACGACGCGCGAACACAGGCGCTGCTCGCACCGTTGAATCACTCGCAAACCGCGCTGCGTGTAACGGCGGAACGCGCTATGAACACCCGCCTGGAAGGCGGATGTCAGGTGCCGATTGGCAGCTATGCAGAAATCATCAACGGTGAAATTTGGCTACGCGCGCTGGTTGGCGCGCCGGACGGTTCGGTGATGGTGCGCGGCGAACGTCGTGGTTCTCCCGAGCAGGCGGAGCAAATGGGCATCTCGCTTGCAGAGGAACTGCTGGAAAACGGCGCGCGCGCGATTCTGACGGAAGTTTATAACGGCGAGACGCCCGCATGAGTATTCTGATCACCCGCCCCTCTCCCGCAGGGGAAGCGTTAGTGAGCCGTCTGCGCGCACTGGGGCAGGTGGCCTGGAGTTTTCCACTGATTGAATTTGTCGCCGGCCGGGAGCTACCCACCCTGGCCGACCGCTTGGCGACGCTCGCGGAAAACGATCTGGTTTTTGCCCTTTCACAGCACGCTGTCGCCTTTGCTCACGCCCAGCTCCAGCGGGATGGTCGAAACTGGCCTGTGGCGCCGCGCTATTTCGCGATTGGCCGCACCACGGCGCTCGCCCTTCATACCGTTAGCGGGTTCGATATTCGTTATCCATTGGATCGGGAAATCAGCGAAGCCTTGCTACAATTACCTGAATTACAAAATATTGCGGGCAAACGCGCGCTGATTTTGCGTGGCAATGGCGGCCGCGAACTGCTGGGCGAAACCCTGACAGCGCGCGGAGCCGAAGTCAGTTTTTGTGAATGTTATCAACGATGTGCGAAACATTACGATGGCGCGGAAGAAGCGATGCGCTGGCATACTCGCGGCGTAACAACGCTTGTTGTTACCAGCGGCGAGATGTTGCAACGGCTCTGGTCGCTGACTCCCGAGTGGTATCGTGAGCACTGGTTACTACGCTGTCGGCTATTGGTCGTCAGTGAACGTCTGGCGCACCTTGCCCGGGAGCTGGGCTGGCAAGATATTAAGGTCGCTGATAACGCCGACAACGATGCGCTGTTGCGCGCATTACAATAACTCTCATAATGGGATGCCATAATGACGGAACAAGAAAAATCCTCCGCCGTGGTTGATGAGACCAGGGAGAGCGTGGAAACCACGCCACAGCCAGTTAATACCGAGAAAAAAAGTAAGAACGGCGCCGCGCTGGTATTAAGCGCGGTGGCGATTGCGATTGCCCTGGCGGCAGGTATTGGGCTTTATGGCTGGGGGAAACAGCAGGCAACCGCGCAAACGGAAACCAGCGATGCGCTGGCGACGCAACTGACCGCCTTGCAAAAGGCGCAGGAGAGCCAAAAAGCGGAGCTGGAAGAGATTATCAAAAAACAAGCGGCGCAGTTAGAAGACGCGAATCGCCAACAGGCGGCGCTGGCGAAACAGCTTGATGAAGTACAACAAAAAGTCGCCACCATTTCCGGCAGCGATGCTAAAACCTGGCTGCTGGCGCAGGCTGATTTCCTGGTGAAACTCGCCGGACGCAAGCTATGGAGCGATCAGGACGTCACTACCGCCGCTGCGCTGCTCAAAAGCGCTGACGCCAGTCTGGCGGACATGAATGACCCCAGCCTGATTACCGCACGACGCGCGATTACTGACGATATCGCCAGCCTGTCATCCGTTGCGCAGATCGACTACGACGGCATTATTCTCAAGCTCAATCAGCTCTCTAACCAAATCGATAACTTGCGTCTGGCGGATAACGATACCGATGGTTCGCCGATGGATTCTGACAGCAGCGAGCTGTCCAGCTCGCTAAGCGAATGGCGCGTTAACCTGCAAAAAAGCTGGCAGAACTTTATGGACAGCTTTATTACCATTCGCCGCCGCGATGATACCGCCGTACCGCTGTTGGCACCCAACCAGGACGTCTATTTACGCGAAAATATTCGCTCCCGCCTGTTAGTCGCCGCGCAGGCCGTGCCACGCCATCAGGAAGAAACATACCGTCAGGCGCTGGATAACGTTTCGACCTGGGTTCGCGCTTATTACGATACTGACGACGCCGCGACAAAAGCCTTCCTGGAGGAGGTCGATAAATTAAGCCAGCAAAATATCACGATGGATCTGCCGGAAACCCTGGGAAGCCAGGCGATCCTTGAAAAACTGATGCAAACCCGCGTGCGTAATCTGCTGGCGCAACCGACAGTCTCTACGGCAGCGCCTGCCACGCAGACAGACGCTCCGGCAGCCGCGCCGCAAGGAGAATAATGATGCTAAAAGTATTATTGCTCTTTGTGTTGTTGCTCGCGGGTATCGTGGTCGGCCCGATGATAGCCGGTCACCAGGGCTATGTGTTAATCCAGACCGATACCTACAACATTGAAACCAGCGTCACCGGCCTGGCGATCATTCTCATCGTCGCTATGGTGGTGCTATTCGCCATTGAGTGGTTACTACGCCGTCTGTTTCGTACCGGCGCGCACACCCGCGGTTGGTTTGCCGGTCGTAAACGCCGTCGCGCTCGCAAGCAGACCGAACAGGCGCTGCTGAAGCTGGCGGAGGGCGACTATCAGCAGGTTGAAAAGCTGATGTCAAAAAACGCCGACCATGCTGAACAACCGGTGGTAAATTATCTGCTGGCGGCAGAAGCGGCGCAGCAGCGCGGCGATGAAGCGCGCGCTAATCAACACCTTGAACGTGCGGCAGAACTGGCGGGGAACGACACCATCCCGGTCGAGATCACGCGCGTGCGCTTACAGCTGGCGCGCAATGAAAATCACGCAGCGCGTCACGGCGTGGACAAACTGCTGGAGGTCACGCCGCGTCACCCGGAAGTTCTGCGTCTGGCGGAGCAGGCCTATATTCGCACCAGCGCATGGAGTTCTTTACTGGATATCATCCCATCCATGGCGAAAGCGCACGTCGGCAATGAAGCGCATCGCGCCATGCTCGAACAACAGGCGTGGATAGGACTCATGGATCAGGCGCGCGCCGAGCAGGGCAGCGAAGGATTACGCACCTGGTGGAAAAACCAAAGCCGTAAAACCCGCCATCAGGTGGCGCTGCAGGTCGCGATGGCCGAGCATCTGATCGAATGTGACGATCATGATATGGCGCAGCAGATTATCATCGATGGTCTGAAACGCCAGTATGACGATCGGCTGGTGCTGCCCATTCCTCGCCTCAGAACCAATAATCCGGAACAACTGGAGAAAGTGCTGCGCCAGCAAATCAAGACGGTAGGCGATCGCCCGCTGTTATGGAGCACGCTCGGCCAGTCGCTAATGAAACACGGTGAATGGCAGGAGGCGACTCTGGCTTTCCGCGCCGCGCTGAAACAACGCCCGGACGCGTATGATTATGCCTGGCTTGCCGATGCGCTTGATCGACTGCATCAACCGGAAGAGGCTGCCGCCATGCGGCGCGACGGCCTGATGCTGACATTACAGAACAATCCCCCGCAGTAATTCCCTCTTGCCCGGTGGCGCTTCGCTTACCGGGCCTACCGCCTACACAAAATCATTCGAGATGCATAAAAAAACGCCTGCCCGGTTAAGGGGCAGGCGTCAAAACAGGTCTGTATGACAACATAAAGGGGTGCTTCACTCAACGTTGTGTCCAGGGTGTTTGATGAGGCGTAAGCGACATCTGTCAGTGGACGATAAGCACCGTAAACGGCTCTGCATCATTCCTGAGTTTATGAGGCCAGAAGGCGAACATAAGAGATGGAATGAGCATCTACCCGTACATTATTGCACATAACGTGCCATCTTTGCACCGCTAAAAAACAGGCGCAGGCATTAAAAAAACGTAGACAATTCACGCGATTGTCATCCCCCCGCCGCTGGCGAGGTTTTAGCGTGTCGCCCGGTGGAGACAGAACAGGATGCTTTTTACAAAGTGATTATAAATCAATAGATTACTCGTCACCGAATAGCGACAAATGAAGCCTGGGATATCGCCAACAAATCATAATGGCAACACGTGCGGGATAAGGGGTTGAAAAGGAACAGAAAACAAAAAACCCCGCCGAAGCGGGGTTCAAAATTGGTCGGCGAGAGAGGATTCGAACCTCCGACCCACTGGTCCCAAACCAGTTGCGCTACCAAGCTGCGCTACTCGCCGATATACTGCTTTTTTGAATTTTTAGTTCAATTCATTGAGTCGTGGTGCGAGGGGGGGGACTTGAACCCCCACGTCCGTAAGGACACTAACACCTGAAGCTAGCGCGTCTACCAATTCCGCCACCTTCGCGTTTCACAACTCTATATTAATGGGGTGGCTAATGGGATTCGAACCCACGACAACTGGAATCACAATCCAGGGCTCTACCAACTGAGCTATAGCCACCACTGAAACTTTTTACGCGGTATTAAACCACCGCAGCTCAAGCACCTAAATAAATGGTACGCCCGACAGGATTCGAACCTGAGACCTCTGCCTCCGGAGGGCAGCGCTCTATCCAGCTGAGCTACGGGCGCTTAGCGCCGTTGCGGGGGTGGATAATACGGACTTCACACCCCGCTGTCCAGTGCCTTTTTAAATAAAATGCGCGTTTGGTTATGCTTTGCGCATTTTGGCGCTTATTCCCCCACCTTGTGGGCGGTTCCGTGACGATTCAGACCGAAAACTTTGTAGACCAGCGTGACGGCCAGCAGGAAGATGACGCCGACAAACAGCGACATGCGCGTATCTTCATTAAAGTACATGCCGATTAAAACGCAAACCAGAAACGCCATCGTCAAATAGTTCGCCCACGGAAACATAATGGAACGAAAAGGATGATCCGCAATCGCTTCTTTATGCGCCCGACGAAAGCGCAGTTGGCTAATCAGAATGACAAACCACGGCACCATCCCCGGCAGTACGCTGGCGCTATAAACGTAAACAAAGACGCGCTGCGGATTGGGGATGATGTAGTTCAGGCAAGAGCCTACCAGCAAAATCAAAATAGAGAGCGCCACGCCCGCGACCGGCACGCCGTGGCGAGAGACTTTCGCGACTGCCGCCGGCAGTTGACGGTTTTTCGCCAGCGCGTAAAGCATACGCCCACAGCTATACATTCCGCTGTTACAGCCGGAGAGCGCCGCCGTCAGCACGACAAAGTTGATAATGCCCGCCGCGGCGGTGATGCCGATTTTCGCGAAGGTGAGCACAAAGGGACTGCCGTTGCTGCCAATCTCATTCCACGGGAAAATGGTGACGATCACGAAAATCGCGCCAACATAAAAAATCAGGATACGCCACAGCACTTTACCCACCGCGCTACGCAACGTCACCTGCGGATTCTTCGCTTCACCGGCGGTAATACCGATCAACTCAACCCCTTGATAAGAGGCCACCACGATACATAATGCGGTCAGAAAGCCTTTCCAGCCGCCGGCAAAAAAGCCGCCATGCTCGGTCAGATTACCAAAGCCAATCGCCTGGCCGCCGTTACCAAAGCCGAAGAAAATCACCCCCAGACCGATGATGATCATCACAATAATCGTGGTGACTTTGATCATCGCAAACCAGAACTCGATTTCACCATACAGGCGCACCGCAGCCAGATTCGCCAACGCGACCAGTCCGACGGCAATCAGCGCCGGTATCCACTGCGCCATCTCCGGAAACCAGAACTGGACGTAGACCCCAATGGCGGTAATTTCCGAGATCCCGACCGCCATCCACATAAACCAGTATGACCAGGCGGTAAGATAGCCAAAAAAAGGACTCATATACCGGTGGGCGTACACGGCAAAGGAGCCGGTAACAGGTTCCAGAAAGAGCATCTCCCCCATCGAGCGCATGATGAAAAAGACGAACAATCCGGCGATGATATACGCCAGCAGCACTGACGGGCCCGCCCATTTCAGCGTACTGGCGGCGCCCATAAAGAGTCCGACGCCGATGGTGCCCCCGAGGGCAATCAATTCAATATGACGAGCTTCCAGCCCACGCTGTAGCTCCGGTTTTTTCTCTGCCATAAATCCTCATGTCGTGTTTGCAACGGTTCCGGTAGTACCGGTTATTGTTATGGGTACATCGATTGTTGCGAATATTTTCTTAAATTTGGACAAATGGCAAATGGAGCATTAAAAAAATGCATTTATTGTGTAAGAAATCATCGATTATGTTGTAAATGAGCAGCGCCATAAGCACAATCCGCTGCTCAAGTCATCAGAAGGGAGAATTAGAGATCGCCAGTATAGTGCCAGCGAAGGTAGCGCAGCAGACGCATCTGGCGGGTAATACGCTTCGGTTGCGAAAGCAGACGATACAACCACTCCAGCCCCAGGTTCTGCCATATTTTTGGGGCGCGTTTGACGTGACCGGTAAACACATCATAGGTCCCGCCCACCCCCATATATAACGCATGGGGATGCACTTCCCGACAATCGCGCATGAGTAATTCCTGTTTTGGCGATCCCATCGCGACGGTGACAATTTTCGCGCCGCTGACATGGATACGCGCAAATAGCGCCTGACGCTGCTCCGGCGTAAAGTAACCATCCTGGCTACCCACAATATTGACGTTCCACTGCGTCCGCAGTTTTGCTTCCGCCTGCGCCAGCACCTCAGGCTTGCCGCCGACAAGAAATACCGGCGTGCCTTCTTTCCCCGCACGCGCCATTAACGCTTCCCAAAGGTCGGCGCCAGCCACACGAGAAACCTGCGCCTGCGGAAATTTTTTACGTATTGAACGCACCACGCTGATGCCATCGGCATATTTAAATTCCGCCGCTGCTATCAACGCGCGGACTTCCGGATTATCTTCCGCCGTCAGCAGCTTTTCGGCGTTGATCGCCACCAACGTGCCTTGCTTCAGTTGACCATCGGCAAACAGATAATTCAGCGCGTGTGACATGTCGCGCCAGCCAATCAGAGGTAATCCACGCAGCGAGTAAAGGGGCGCAGCGGCATTATTGGTCATAGTTTTCCTTCCACCTGTGCCTGAGGGAGCGAAGTTGTACGTTTATGAATCAGTCCGGCGCTATCAAATAACCAGAACAGAAGCTTAGCGACCAGCAGGCTGGCGCCAAAAACCACCAGGAAGAAAACCACGCGCGAAACAAACGAATCCAGCCCTTCTCGCGCCAGCACAATCATATTAAAGATGGCGCCAAAGCAGAAACTGTGCAGAATCGCCGCCTTATAGCGATTGGGCTCCCGGTTACCCAGTTCATACAGCCAGTCGAACCATTTGATAATCAGCCCGACGACGATCGCGCCGAGCGGAATAAACAGCGCCCCGCCCATGACCACCAGCGATCCAATAAGCGTTGGCGATATCGCCAGGCCAGAATGGTTGTTCAGGACTTCCCAGGTGAAGTAATTCGCAGAGTTCAGCACGATACTGGGTCGTCCCGGCCATAACCAGGTGGGAATAAAGACGTAGAAATCACGCACGATAGGGGCCAGCCCCTGAAAATCGATATTGTGGTAATTTTGCAACAGCAGCGCCAGATTCTCCCACGGCGAAAAGGTATCGCGCGTCAGATAAAGAAACGTATAGAACGCCTCATCGCCGCTCACATTTAATCCGTAGCGTTTGAGCGCCAGCCAGAACATACCGACA
The DNA here is from genome assembly GCF_017572835.1 of Salmonella sp. 32120201201600049SM. Lineage (NCBI taxonomy): Bacteria > Pseudomonadati > Pseudomonadota > Gammaproteobacteria > Enterobacterales > Enterobacteriaceae > Salmonella > Salmonella sp. 32120201201600049SM. The sequence continues at coordinate 56,757 of NZ_JAGESA010000014.1, forward strand.
ATCCCCAGCACGCCCGCCGCTGCCAGCATCCACAGGCTGATCCAGCCCCGAATAATGCCGATAAACAGGAAGATAGCAAACGCAATAATGATGTTAGCGCGCGTGCCGCCGACAATCATGTAGGTCAACAAACCAAACGCGACGGTGCTCACCAGAAAAAACAGCCACGCTTTGCTGTCCTGGCGCAGGAAATAGACCACCAGCATCGCCGGAATGAAGAAATAGAAGAACCGTTTTAACGCCACGCCGGAGACTTCGCTGGAAAAGATCTGGCTGTAGGAGTGCAGCCGGAACAGCAAAAAGCCGTTATGCATAAAGAAAATCGCCACGCTCACCAGCGCGATGCCCATCAGGATCACCCAGGTAAGGTGGGTTTCCACCCGGTTCATGGTAAATAGCGGCTTGCGTGGTACATCCACAACGCGTTTGCGTAAACGCGTTTTATAGGTCACGTAATACACGCCGTAGAAACAGGCGGCGGATAATAGAGCCTGCAATAAGATTTCCGGCGGCGCGACGCCAACGTCGAAACGAAATACCAGCACGCTGGTTAGCGGAAAACCAAAAAAGAAGGTCAACAAAAACAGCAACGAAAAGAAAACGTTGAAGTTAAAACGCACGCGGCGGAATTCAAACCAGGTCAGCGTGGCGATAAACAGCGTAGAGAGCAGCCAGACCACCAGCAGCCCGCTGAATTGCATTAAACTCATTCGGCTTCTCCTGCGGCGATTCTCAACGCATTATGCCACGGTTGCAGGTAGTTGGGGCTAAAGAAGGTGATGCCGCTTTTATCTACCGATGCGAGCTGACGCTGCGCCTCGCGCACGACCTGCTCATTAAGATCGTCCGTGGTAAACAGGACGGGCAGATGCTGTTCCGCCATATCCTGCCAGAAAGGATTGTCGCGGTTCAGTACGCACGGGATATCGGCCTGAATTAGCAGACACAACGTCCCGATCCCCTGTTGGCGGGCAAAAATAAAATAACCGAGGTCGCACTGGCGCAACAGCGCAAGATAGGTATCAAATTCCATTTTTTCGCTAAGAATTTGTAGATTTTCGGCGCTAAATAGCGCCAGACCGGCCTGACGAACCTCATCAATATAGGCCTGGTTATTGGCCGGATAGCCCATCGGCACCACCACGTTTACCGTGTCGCCAAACTGCTGATACACCGCCCGTAACGCCGCAATATGTTGGTTACTGCGATCGCCGGAGTTCCCTACCAAAATGGTCAATTTCCCCGCACGTTGGCGCTCTTTTGCCATAGCATTCAGGGAAGGATCCATGCGCGTCGGGAAATAGAGCAACTCGCCGCGTACGTCCGGATGCTGGCGCGCAAAATAGCTGAGATCGCCGCGCGTCGCGAATACGCACCCTACTCGCCCCTGCGCGATACGACGAAGCGGATAGAAAAGGCGGAATTTCAGCCCGTGGGACACTTCGTAGAGATCCGCGCCCCAGATATGCCAGTAAAACTGAGCTGGCTTAATACCGCCGCTTAACAGCGCCAGCCACAGGCTGGTGTTGAACTGACCGTGAAAGAAGAATCTCTGTCGACGATTTGCTTTCGCTTTGGCGATGACCGCCTGCGCCAACGCTTTCTTACTGCCATAAAAACGAAGCGAGAGCGCCGGACAGCTTTCCGTGAAACCGTTATCTTCGCCGGCAACCATAAATTCGCGCGCGTGCTCGCTTGTGGCGGCCAGCGTATCATTGAAAAACCGCAGCACGGTGTGGTTATGGTGAGGGATATCCGATCCCAGGACGTGAATCAGTACAGTCATGCTCGCCTACGCCAGAGTAAAAATACGCCGCAACAAAGTGAAAAATAGACAATATAGGTGGCCATATAAGCCTGTGCCGCACCCAGCGCGCCGTGAGCGGGAATCAGCCAGTGAGCAAACGCCGTTAACAGAATGAACTGACTAATTTCGGCCAGAATGTAAAATCGCAACGACGCTTTGGCAATCACCAGATAACCGAAAACATAGGCGCCGACTTTCAGCACGTCGCCCACTAACTGCCAGGCGAACAGATCGCGCATCGCGGTGAATTTGGCGGAAAAAAGCAGCCAGATAGCAAAATCGCGCAGTAGCCAGACGGTAAAACTCGCCGCCGCAACCGCCGGTAAAACAAATTTCAGCGCTTTTACTACTTCGCGCGTAATGTCCTGTTTTTCCGTCAGGCGTGAGAGCGTGGGTAACAGGTAAACGCTGAAGGAGGCGGTGATAAATTGCAGATAGGCGTCAGAAATGCTGCTTACGCCCTGCCAGATCCCGACATCGCTCCAGCTATAGTGCGCGGCCAGTTGGTTTCGCATCATCACATAGGCAACCGGCATCGTAACGGAGGTAATCAGCGCCATCAGGGTAAATTTACTGAGCTGCCCTGCCAGACCATTGTCCCAGGAGGGCTTGAGATAGCGTAGCGGGACGGTGCCGCGCTTAATCAGTATTATACCGGCTGGCACTACCACCAGCGCCGGCACCAGCGCCAGACCAAGCAGAGCACCTTCATAGCCGCCGACACGGTAGCAGAGATACCAAGCGGCGACGCCCAAAAAGCTGCCGACAATTAACGATAAGGCATTACCCGACGCGTCACGAAAGCCCTTCATTAGCGCCAGCAGCAGGTTCGCCCAGGCGATCCCCATTTGTACCAGCGCAACCAGACGCACCAGCCCTTGATAATCCGTGTGACCGAACAATCCCTGGCTAATCGGTGCCGCCGCCAGCAGGAAGACCAGCGCCAGCAGCGTAGAGAACCCCAATACCATCGCGGAGGAGGTTCCTACCACGGTACGTAACTGCGCCGGGTCATCATGATGTTGTGCGACGAGTTTGGTAACGCCGTTAAATATCCCGGCACCAGCCAATACGCCCAGCACGGTGATCATCTGGCGGAAGTTACCCGCTTGTCCGACGCCCGCCGGACCAAAAGAGACGGCCAGTAGTTTCACCACCAGCAGTCCGGCGCCAATTTTTACCAGCGTACTGACCGCCGTCCACAGGGAGGCTTTAGCAAGCGACATATCAGGAGAAATAATTTAGCAAGGTAGTAATCACCGTTCGTTGATCGACGGGCGCAAGGTTATAAAACAGCGGCAGACGCAACAAACGTTCGCTCTCTTTTGTGGTGTAGACATCGTCCCCGATAAACTCGCCGAATTTATCGCCCGCCGGACAATCATGCAGCGGAATGTAATGGAATACCGCCATGATTTCCGCCTCTTTCAGGAAATTAATCAGCGCGCTGCGATCGGCGATATCCCGCAGTTTGATGTAAAACATGTGGGCATTATGCCCGCAGTTTTCCGGAATAGAAGGCAGCTCGATACGCCCGGCGCGCGCCAGCGGCGTTAACGCATCGTAGTAAGTCTGCCACAGCGACAGACGCTGTTGATTGATACGATCGGCGGCCTCCAGTTGCGCCCACAGATAGGCAGCCTGCAGATCGGACATCAAATAACTGGAGCCGATATCCCGCCAGGTGTATTTGTCCACCTGACCACGGAAGAACTGGCTACGGTTGGTGCCTTTTTCGCGGATGATCTCCGCGCGTTCAATTAGCGTACGATCGTTGATCAGCGTCGCGCCGCCTTCGCCGCCAGCGGTGTAATTTTTGGTTTCATGGAAGCTAAAACAGCCGATGTGACCGATCGTCCCTAATGCGCGCCCTTTGTACGTGGACATCACACCCTGGGCGGCATCCTCGACAACGAACAGATTATACTTATCCGCCAGCGCCATGATGACGTCCATTTCACAAGCGACGCCAGCGTAGTGTACCGGCACGATAGCGCGGGTTTTATCAGTAATCGCCGCCTCAATCAGCGTTTCGTCAATATTCATCGTATCCGGACGAATATCGACAAACACAATTTTCGCGCCGCGCAGGACAAAAGCGTTAGCGGTGGAGACAAACGTAAAGCTCGGCATGATCACTTCATCGCCGGGCTGAATATCCAACAACAGAGCCGCCATCTCCAGCGATGCGGTACAGGAAGGCGTTAGCAACACCTTCGCGCTGCCGAAATGTTGCTCCAGCCACTGCTGGCAACGACGCGTAAAGCCGCCGTCGCCGCACAGTTTGCCGCTGCTCATTGCAGACTGCATGTATTCGAGTTCGGTTCCCACCACCGGCGGCGCATTAAAAGGAATCATGTTGTCACCTGTATAACCAGTACGCAGTGCTTTCGATGTTGGCACCGCTTTGTATGTAACGTTTAAGCGCGGCGGTGTTGCCCAACTGGGTCGCCACCCGCAATGTTGCTTTGCCGCGACTCTGCGCCCAACAGATCGCCGCCTGCATAAGTTCCGCTCCCGCGCCGCGTCCGGCCAACAGACCGATGCGCGCGTCGGTATCATTCAATTCCCGCAGCGAGACGTAACCGCGGATAGCGCCTGTCTCCGTGCGAAGCACCAGGCATTGGTGATCAAACGTGCCGCGTACCGCATTCTCAATCCACTGGGCGTAAAAACGGGCGCTGGCGTCGGGCGCATACCACGGCGCGCGAAAACGACTCTGCGTAAACGCCTCTCCGGCCAACTGACGCAAAGCAGGAATGTCTTTCAGATGTGCAATTTCCGCGCCATGCTGGTCGCGATGCCCTTTTACCGGCAACGCAAAATCCACCTCGCCTTCAACCAAAGAGAATCCCAGCGATTGCAACGCCGACAGCCAGGCGATGTTTTCAGCCGGCACTTTTACCTGCACGCGTTGCCACGCCTGCAGCGCTTCTGGCGTTAATTCGGGCGCTGAGGCATCGATACGCACAATGCCGCTATTCACGCCAAAAAACGTATTTTCCCAGAGTAACGGTTCAATACTGGCGCGGACGGGCACGGAGCAACTCCAGTAAATATTGGCCATAGCCGGTTTTTTCAAGCTGACTGGCAGCGCGTTTCAAACCATCATCATCCAGCCAGCCGTTGCGCCAGGCAATCTCCTCCAGACAGGCAATTTTGAAGCCCTGGCGCTTTTCCACCGTCTGCACAAAAGTGCTCGCCTCAATCAGACTGTCGTGGGTGCCCGTATCCAACCAGGCAAAGCCGCGGCCCAGCAGTTCAACGGTCAGCTTACCTTCCTCCAGATACATCTGGTTGATAGAAGTGATCTCCAGCTCGCCACGCCCGGACGGTTTCACGCGCTTCGCATACTCGACGACCTTGCTGTCATAGAAATAGAGGCCGGTGACCGCCCAGTTAGATTTAGGCTGTTTCGGCTTTTCTTCCAGCGAGAGCGCGCGAAAATCATCGTCAAACTCCACGACGCCAAAGCGTTCCGGGTCCATGACCTGATAGCCAAATACCGTAGCGCCTTCGGTACGCGCCGCGACCTGACGGAGTTTGGGGCTAAAACCCTGACCAAAAAAGATATTGTCGCCCAATACCAGGCATGAGGGTTCACCGTTGAGGAACGTTTCGCCAATGATGAAGGCCTGCGCCAGCCCGTCCGGACTGGGCTGCTCGGCATAATGTAAATCGATACCGAATGCTGCGCCGTCGCCCAACAAACGCTGAAAGTCGCGTTTATCCTCCGGCGTGGTGATGATCAAGATCTCACGAATACCCGCCAGCATTAGCACCGATAACGGATAGTAAATCATCGGTTTGTCGTAGACGGGCAGAAGCTGCTTTGATACGCCGCGCGTAATGGGATGCAACCGGGTACCGGAACCTCCCGCCAGAATGATGCCTTTCATTCGTTTCTCCTCCAGGAGTAAGAACCTGTCGTTTAGCGTTTCAGTCCTAAGCGTTCGCCCTGATAACTGCCATCCTGCACGGGTTTCCACCAGGCCTCATTGGCGAGATACCACTGAACGGTTTTTCGCATCCCACTTTCGAAGGTTTCCTGCGGCGTCCAGCCCAGCTCGCGGGCGATTTTCGACGCGTCGATGGCATAGCGTAAGTCATGGCCGGGTCGATCGTCGACGAAGGTAATCAGATCGTGATAATTCGCCACACCCTGCGGTTTTTGCGGGGCCAGTTCCTCCAACAGAGCGCAGATCGTCCTGACCACATCCAGATTTTTACGTTCGTTATGACCGCCGATATTATACGTTTCGCCCACCGCGCCGTTCGTCACCACGTGATACAACGCACGGGCATGATCCTCTACATACAGCCAGTCGCGAATTTGCTGACCGTTGCCATAGACCGGCAATGGTTTACCCGCCAGCGCGTTCAGAATCATCAGCGGGATCAGTTTTTCCGGGAAATGGTAGGGCCCGTAGTTATTAGAGCAGTTGGTGACAAGCGTAGGCAGACCGTAGGTACGTAACCAGGCGCGTACCAGATGGTCGCTGCTGGCTTTGGAGGCGGAATAAGGGCTGCTTGGCGCATATGGCGTGGTTTCGGTGAAGAAATCGTCTGCAGTATGCAGATCGCCATACACTTCATCGGTGGAGATATGGTGGAAGCGGAACGCCGCTTTAGCGTCCGCGTCAAGCGCGGACCAGTAAGCGCGAGCGGCTTCCAGCAAGGTGTAAGTACCAGCGATATTCGTTTCAATAAACGCCGCCGGGCCGTCGATGGAACGGTCTACATGGCTTTCCGCCGCCAGGTGCATCACGCTATCGGGCTGATACTGCTGGAAAACTCGCTCCAGTGATGCCCGATCGCAGATATCCACCTTCTCAAAGGCGAAACGGTCGCTTTGCGCCACCGACGCCAGAGACATCAGGTTGCCCGCATAGGTGAGTTTATCCACCACCACCACCGCGTCTGCCGTTTCATGGATGATATGCCGCACCACCGCAGATCCGATAAAGCCTGCGCCGCCGGTCACCAGAATGCGTTTCATCAGCGCCAGACTCCTTTGGTATCAACCACATAACGTTGATGAACCGCATCGCCGGGAATCGCTTTAAATTCGTCGTGATCGACCAGCATCACCAGCACATCGGCGGCGGCCAGCGCCGCGTCCAGTTTCGCCAGCGTACAAAGTCCGTCCAATTTTTTCGGCAACTGACGGATATTCGGTTCGACGACCAGGGTTTCGCCGCTGTGCCAGCGGGCGATACTTTGCGCGATCCCCATCGCCGGGCTTTCGCGCAGATCGTCGATATTCGGCTTAAAGGCCAGCCCAAAACAGGCGATTTTCACTTCGCTGGCGCGTTTATCGGTGGCCGCCAGGCAATCTGCGACCGCGGCTTTTACCTGATCGACCACCCAGTGCGGTTTGCCGTCGTTCACTTCACGCGCGGTGCGAATCAGTCTCGCCTGCTGCGGATTTTGCGCCACAATAAACCACGGATCGACCGCAATGCAGTGCCCTCCAACGCCTGGGCCCGGCTGCAAAATATTGACGCGCGGATGGCGGTTCGCCAGGCGGATCAATTCCCAGACGTTAATCCCCTGTTCGGCGCAAATCAGCGACAATTCATTCGCAAAGGCGATATTCACATCACGGAAGCTATTTTCCGTCAGTTTGCACATCTCCGCGGTGCGCGAGTTGGTGACAACGCATTCGCCCTCAAGGAAAATTTTGTACAGCGCGCTGGCGCGAGCCGAACATACTGGCGTCATACCGCCAATCACGCGGTCATTTTTAATGAGTTCCACCATCACCTGACCCGGCAGCACACGCTCCGGACAATAGGCGATATTCACGTCGGCCTGCTCGCCCGCCTGCTGGGGAAAGGTCAGATCCGGGCGCATCCCGGCCAGCCAGCCAGCCATTTGCTCCGTTGCGCCGACCGGCGATGTTGATTCCAGAATCACCAGTGCCCCTTTTTTTAATACCGGCGCAATGGATTTCGCCGCGGCTTCCACATAGGCCATATCAGGGTCGTGATCGCCTTTGAATGGCGTCGGCACGGCAATCAGGTACGCATCGGCCTCGACAGGTGTCGTCGTCGCACGCAGAAAGCCGCCTTCCACCGCCATCTTCACCACATTGCCCAACGCCGGCTCCACGATGTGAATTTCACCGCGATTTATGGTGTCTACCGCATGTTGGTTGATATCCACGCCGATAACCTGCTTCTGGCGGGAAGCAAAAGCGGCCGCAGTCGGTAATCCGATATACCCCAGCCCAATAACAGAAATGGTCGTAAAACTCATAACGATACCCGATAACTTTTTAACGCCTGTAAAATGCGCGCGCATGATTGCCCGTCACCATAAGGATTATGGGCGCGGCTCATGGTTTGATATTCATTTTCGTCGTGCAGCAGACGCATAACTTCCGCCACAATGCGCCGGGAGTCCGTGCCGATCAGTCTTACCGTACCAGCGGTAATGGCTTCCGGACGCTCTGTGGTTTCACGCATGACCAATACCGGCTTACCTAATGACGGCGCTTCTTCCTGAATACCGCCGGAATCGGTCAGAATGAGCCAGGCGTGATTCATCAGCCAGACAAAAGGTAAGTAGTCCTGCGGCTCAATCAGTACCACGTTTTCAACATGGCCGAGGATACGGTTGACAGGTTCGCTGACGTTGGGATTGAGATGCACCGGATAGACAATTTGCACATTCTGGTTCGCGGCGGCGATTTCCGCCAGCGCCTGGCAGATATGCTCAAAGCCCTGACCAAAGCTTTCACGCCGATGACCGGTCACCAAAATCATCTTCTTATTCGCGTTGAGGAAAGGATACTGCTCGGCCAGTTCAGCCTGTAATGTATCGCTCGTCAGAACGCGATCGCGTACCCAGATCAGCGCGTCAATAACGGTATTGCCAGTGACAAAAATGCGCTCATCCGGAATGTTCTCCCGCAACAGATTCTGCCGCGAGTTTTCCGTCGGCGCAAAGTGGTACATCGCCAGATGTCCGGTCAGCGTGCGGTTTGCCTCTTCCGGCCAGGGGGAATAGAGATCGCCGGTTCGCAACCCGGCTTCTACGTGCCCTACCGGAATTCGTTGATAGAAAGCCGCCAGGCTGGTAGCAATCGTAGTGGTGGTATCTCCATGAACCAGCACCACATCAGGTTTAAAATCTGCCAGGATCGGCTTTAATCCCTCCAGAATTCGGCAGGTAATTTCCGTCAACCCCTGTCCCGGCTGCATAATGTTGAGATCGAAATCAGGCACAATAGAAAAAAGAGTTAATACCTGATCAAGCATCTCCCGATGCTGCGCAGTAACGCATACTTTGGCCTCGAAATGAGGATCTTTTTCCAGCGCATGGACCAGAGGCGCCATCTTAATGGCCTCCGGTCGTGTACCAAATACAGTCAGTACTTTCACATCGATTCTCTTCGAATAGACAGTAGGGGCCCAGCCCCCTACTGCAGAGGTGTTGCTAAATCGTGCGGCGACGGGTTAAGGCAACGCCCGCACCGATTAGCGCCCCAACGATACCCCACATGATCATCAGGAAGGCTCGGCGTGGGCTATCACGTTTTACCGGTTCTTCCGGCGTACGCAAATAACGATAGGTCTGAAAACGAGGGTCCAGGGTCGGCCCCACATTAAGCGTATTCAACATTGCCCGATTTTGAAAGTAGTCCAAATCGAACGCAGGGCCAACCGCTTGCAGATTTTCAAGACGCGCCTGCAACATAGGGCGACCGAGTAAAAAAAGCTCTGAGTCCGGTAATTCATCTGCCGGGACATCCGTCGCGCTACGAGAAATATTATGTTGTTCCGCAATTTTGAGCGCCTGCTCAATACTGTTTACACGACGCGAATAGATCGCTTTCGCAACCTCCTCCTGCCGTTTGACCTGGGCTTTCATCTGCACGGTACGCGCAGCCCAGGCACCTTTTAATTCATCATTCAGATGGCTCGCCGCCCGCTGGCTGGCGAATGCAACATACTGACGCAGCAAATTATTGGCGTCCGGCGCAGTTTCAGCAATCAGCTTCACATTGTCGTTGATGGCGCGTGTAAAATCGCCGGGCGTAAACTGTATGTTATTGATCAGTTCATCAAGCATTGCCGCATCAGCTTTGCTATTCCCGACCATTCGCTGCTTGTAATAGTCCGTCTGTAACCAGAAATCGCGACGCGTATCCCAGGAGGCAAGTTGCATGATGAACTCTTTATACGCTTCATCCATCACCGAGGGCTTATCGGAAGAAGAGGGATCGGTCTTAATATCCAGGTTGCGCAGAAACTGCTGCTGGGAGTAATAACCGCCCAACATATTTACGGTTGGGCGATCGGTGATCGCCGTCGCACTCCACTCCTGACGAGCAAAAAAGGTATAGGCTAACGCGATAAGGGCAAATAGCAGGCCAATGCCGATAATCCAGTATTTGCCAGCCCATAAAGTACGAAACAACCCGCGAATATCCAGTTCATTTTCAGCGCTCACCGCGCGTGCCCCCGGTAATGGTTGTGTCATCGTATCCTCATTTACTTGGTTAAGTTTGGCCGGTTCTTACGGTGCCTGCGCAGGCGACGCTTCACACGCTTAATAAATCTCGCCACCTTCCAGGCCCGCTTAATGCAGTAGCCATAGAGGAAGAATGCTAGCAAAAAGAGCACCAACATAACCCATTCAGGAACAAAATGAGAATATTCTGCAGCTACGCCTACTCCAGCCAGAATGGCGGCGGCAAGCGTAATCAGTACAAACGCCTGACGAGAGGTAAATCCGGCGCGCATGATAAGATGGTGAATGTGCTGACGATCAGGGGAAAAGGGGCTCATCCCTTTACGCAGACGGCGATACATAATCGCCACCATATCCATCAGCGGGATAGCGATAATCCATAGCGCGGTAACCGGACTGATAGGGTGAGTTTTCCCCTGCGTCGTTTCCAGTAAGATCCAGATAACGGTAAAACCAATCAGAGTACTACCGGCATCGCCCATAAAGACTTTATAACGCCGCCCCAAAATACCGAGATTAAGCATAATGTAAGGCAGAATCGCGGCAATCATGGCGAAGCACCATATTGCCAGGCTGGTTTGACCGTCAAACCATAAAATCAGCCCCATCGCCGCGAATGAGACGCTGGATAGCCCGCCCAACAGGCCGTCAATACCGTCCACCATATTGAAAGCGTTGATCGCCGCCCATACGGCAAACAGAGTAAGGAAATAGCCGAAGGGACCGAGCACCATCTCCCAGGAGCCAAAGATATAGCCGAGGCTGCTAAGATAGAGCTTACCGAATACCATCATAATGATACCGATCGCGGCCTGTATGGTCGCACGGATCTTTACGCTGATATCAAAACGGTCGTCCAGCGCACCGATAAGAACCAGTACGCCCGCACAAGAAAGATAAAGCGACGCATGAGGAATATAGTGGTCAACAATTCCGAATGTGAAGCAAATCCCTGCGTAAACCGAAATCCCTCCAACCAACGGTATCAGCCCCTGGTGGCGTTTACGAAAGTTGGGTTTATCCACTAAACCGATTTTTTTTGCGACCTTACGCGCAAAAAACAGGAACAGTGTCGTGAATAAAAAAATACTGATGAGATCAGTACTCACGGTCAGTAAATTCACAATGCGTGCTCTCAGATAAAATTAGTACCAGAAGTATAACCATGAAGACCTTTATTCAGAAGGGAAACCCTGCTCTGAATCAGGCAGAATTGTTTAAATATCAACCACACGATACCGATAACGAATAGAGGGCGAAGCCCTGACCCGGTTTATCATCATTTTGTAAATGTGTCGTTAAGATTACAGATATAAAACAAAAACGCCACGTAAAAACGTGGCGTTTTCAGGTAAAGACCAGGTTATGAGCGCTTCATCATCTCGAAAAAGTCGTCATTAGTTTTGGTCATCGCCAGTTTGTTAATGAGGAATTCCATCGCGTCAATTTCACCCATCGGATGGATGATTTTACGCAGGATCCACATTTTCTGCAGCTCTTCCTGAGTGGTGAGCAGCTCTTCTTTACGGGTACCGGAACGGTTGTAGTCGATAGCCGGGAAGACACGTTTTTCAGCGATCTTACGCGAGAGATGCAGCTCCATGTTACCGGTGCCTTTAAACTCTTCGTAGATAACTTCGTCCATCTTGGAACCGGTATCGATTAGCGCCGTCGCGATGATAGTCAGGCTACCGCCCTCTTCCACATTACGCGCCGCGCCGAAGAAACGCTTCGGACGATGCAGGGCGTTAGCATCCACACCACCGGTCAGTACTTTACCGGAAGCCGGCACCACGGTGTTGTAGGCACGCGCCAGACGGGTGATGGAGTCGAGCAGGATGATGACGTCTTTCTTGTGTTCAACCAGACGTTTCGCCTTCTCGATAACCATTTCGGCAACCTGAACGTGGCGGGATGCCGGTTCGTCAAAGGTAGAGGCAACAACTTCGCCTTTCACCAGACGCTGCATCTCGGTTACTTCTTCCGGACGTTCGTCAATCAGCAGCACCATCAGCACGCAGTCTGGGTGGTTATACGCGATGCTCTGCGCGATGTTCTGCAGCAGCATGGTTTTACCCGCCTTCGGCGGCGCGACAATCAGACCGCGCTGGCCGCGACCGATCGGCGAAGCCAGATCCAGAACGCGCGCCGTTAAGTCTTCGGTAGAACCGTTACCACGCTCCATACGCAGACGAGAGTTTGCGTGCAGCGGGGTTAAGTTCTCAAAGAGGATTTTGTTACGGGCGTTTTCCGGTTTGTCGTAGTTAACTTCGTTAACTTTCAACAGCGCAAAATAGCGTTCACCTTCTTTCGGCGGGCGAATCTTACCAGAAATGGTATCACCAGTGCGGAGGTTGAAACGGCGGATTTGGCTGGGGGAAACGTAGATATCATCAGGACCGGCGAGGTAGGAGCTGTCTGCAGAACGGAGGAAACCAAATCCATCCTGCAATATCTCCAGCACACCGTCGCCAAAGATATCTTCGCCACTCTTTGCGTGCTGCTTCAGGATGGCAAAAATAATGTCCTGCTTGCGCATACGGGCCAGGTTTTCCAGCCCCATACTTTCGCCGAGAGTGATCAGCTCAGAAACCGGCGTATTCTTTAATTCGGTAAGATTCATAATGGTGTGAGTTCTTAAACTTGGGGTAAATCTCGAACTTAATGTTGTGAATGGTATGGCAGGGTCATCCATGCCTGTTTACGGCTATCAACTCATGTCTGTTCGCTGTCTGGTCACAGGAAAGTACGCAGAACTGAAACGACAAGACGGAATGAGCGAAGAGCCAGGAATCTTTCCACTTCTCGTGCGAGAAAAAACGGGAAGTGACGGATAAAACCAGATTCAAACTTAATAAGGTATGTTTAATTCGAAGTCAATACTAACTTAGCACGACTCAGACCGGGCGTCCAGAGATCCTGACAATTTAAGAATAACGTAAGGACAACAGACGCCACGAAACTGCCTGATACCTTAATCATTCGTCGAATGACAGACGCCTGACCATACAGCGCCTTTGTCATTCGACGTATAAAAGGTATTACGCCAGATTGGCGTCGAGAAACTCTTTCAACTGACCTTTAGACAGTGCGCCTACTTTGGTTGCCGCCACTTCGCCGTTTTTAAACAGCAGCAGAGTCGGAATACCGCGGATGCCATATTTAGGCGCAGTACCAGGGTTCTGGTCAATGTTCAGTTTGGCAACGGTCAATTTGCCCTGATATTCGTCAGCGATTTCATCCAGAATCGGAGCGATCATTTTACACGGCCCGCACCACTCTGCCCAGAAATCAACGAGGATAGCCCCGTCCGCTTTGAGTACATCCGTGTCAAAACTGTCGTCAGTCAGGTGAATAATTTTATCGCTCATATATAACTCCACAGGAATAAGCCTGGCGTGTTGGTGTAGCATTAACCAACGAGGTGCTGATGTTAACTTCGCCAACAAAGGTTGACTTTATTTCACCGGATACGCTTTCGTAAAGCAATAGTAAGCTGATATTCTACCACACTATGAGCAAAACACATTTAACAGAACAGAAGTTTTCCGACTTCGCCCTGCACCCACAGGTGGTTGAAGCCCTTGAAAAAAAAGGGTTTTATAATTGTACGCCCATTCAGGCACTGGCCCTTCCGCTAACGCTGGCGGGTCGTGACGTTGCAGGGCAGGCGCAAACCGGTACCGGGAAAACGATGGCGTTTCTGACGTCAACGTTTCATTATTTACTTTCTCATCCCGCGATCGACGATCGCAAGGTGAACCAGCCGCGCGCGCTGATCATGGCGCCGACGCGTGAATTAGCCGTACAAATTCACGCAGACGCGGAGCCGTTGGCGCAAGCGACAGGCTTAAAATTAGGCCTGGCTTACGGCGGCGATGGTTACGACAAGCAGCTTAAAGTGCTGGAAAGCGGCGTTGATATTCTTATTGGTACGACGGGCCGACTGATCGACTACGCCAAACAAAACCACATTAACCTCGGCGCCATTCAGGTCGTCGTACTCGATGAAGCCGATCGCATGTACGATTTGGGCTTTATTAAAGATATCCGCTGGCTGTTCCGTCGTATGCCGCCGGCTGCGCAGCGTCTGAACATGTTGTTCTCCGCCACCCTGTCTTATCGGGTTCGCGAGCTGGCGTTTGAACAGATGAACAACGCCGAATATGTTGAAGTGGAACCGGAGCAAAAGACCGGCCACCGCATTAAAGAAGAGCTTTTCTACCCCTCTAATGAAGAGAAAATGCGTTTACTGCAAACGCTGATCGAAGAAGAGTGGCCGGATCGCGCCATTATTTTCGCCAACACCAAGCATCGTTGCGAAGATATCTGGGGACATCTGGCGGCAGATGGCCATCGTGTTGGTCTGCTGACCGGCGACGTCGCGCAGAAAAAGCGCCTGCGGATTCTGGATGAGTTCACCCGCGGCGATCTGGATATTCTTGTGGCGACCGATGTCGCGGCGCGCGGGTTGCATATCCCCGCCGTAACGCACGTCTTTAACTACGATCTGCCAGACGATTGTGAAGACTATGTTCACCGTATCGGTCGTACCGGTCGCGCTGGCGCCAGCGGACATTCCATCAGCCTGGCTTGCGAAGAGTATGCGCTGAATCTGCCCGCTATTGAGAGCTATATCGGCCACTCGATTCCGGTCAGCAAATACAATCCGGAAGCGCTCATGAACGATCTGCCCAAGCCGTTGCGCCTGACGCGTGCGCGTCCTGGCAATGGTCCGCGCCGCGCTGGCGCTCCGCGTAATCGTCGTCGTTCAGGTTAAGAAAAGTTATGCCATACACAAAATCATTTAGCCTGTATCAAGGCGGCAAGAAAACAAATCCCGATGAGCTTAGGAAGAGTACGCAGCCAACATGGATACAGGTTGAAGGATGAAGTGTATGAATTCCACCTCGTTGTATGCCGCCATTGATCTCGGTTCCAATAGTTTTCATATGCTGGTCGTGCGCGAGGCGGCGGGAAGCATCCAGACGCTGACCCGAATAAAACGCAAGGTGCGTCTGGCCGCGGGTCTGAACAACGACAACCACCTTTCAGCCGAAGCGATGGAACGCGGCTGGCAATGCCTGCGTCTGTTTGCTGAACGTTTGCAGGATATCCCGCAGCCACAAATCCGCGTGGTTGCCACCGCAACATTGCGTCTCGCCGTCAATGCAGGTGAATTTATCGCGAAAGCGCAGACTATCCTTGGTTGTCCGGTGCAGGTTATCAGCGGCGAAGAAGAGGCGCGGCTAATTTATCAGGGGGTCGCTCATACCACCGGCGGCGCAGATCAGCGACTGGTGGTGGATATCGGCGGCGCCAGCACTGAACTGGTTACCGGCACTGGCGCGCAAACCACGTCGCTGTTTAGCCTGTCGATGGGCTGCGTAACGTGGCTTGAACGCTATTTTAGCGATCGTAATCTGGCGCAAGAAAATTTTGATGATGCGGAGAAAGCCGCGCGCGATGTGCTGCGTCCGGTCGCCGATGAACTGCGTTTTCATGGCTGGAAGGTCTGCGTGGGTGCCTCCGGCACCGTACAGGCATTGCAGGAAATCATGATGGCGCAGGGGATGGACGAGCGCATTACGCTCGCCAAACTGCAGCAGCTAAAACAACGCGCGATACAGTGCGGGCGTCTGGAAGAGCTGGAAATCGAAGGCCTGACGCTGGAGCGCGCGCTGGTTTTCCCAAGCGGACTGGCTATTCTGATCGCGATATTTACCGAGCTGAACATCCAGAGCATGACGCTGGCAGGCGGCGCGTTACGCGAAGGGCTGGTGTATGGGATGTTGCATCTGGCGGTAGATCAGGATATCCGCAGCCGCACGCTGCGAAACATTCAGCGTCGGTTTATCGTCGATACCGATCAGGCGAATCGCGTGGCGAAGCTGGCAGATAACTTCCTCAAACAGGTAGAAAATGCCTGGCATATTGAGCCTATCAGTCGTGAACTGTTGCTGAGCGCTTGCCAGTTGCATGAGATCGGTCTGAGCGTTGATTTTAAACAGGCGCCCTATCATGCCGCCTATTTAGTACGCCATTTGGATCTGCCTGGCTATACGCCCGCGCAGAAAAAATTGCTCGCCACCCTCTTACTGAACCAGACCAATCCGGTCGATCTCTCTTCGCTTCATCAGCAAAACGCGGTACCGCCCCGTGTTGCGGAACAGCTATGCCGTTTGCTGCGCCTGGCGATTCTTTTTGCCGGTCGCCGTCGTGACGATCTGGTACCAGAAATTACGCTACAGGCGCTAAATGAAAATCTGACGTTAACCTTGCCTGGCGACTGGCTGGCACATCACCCGCTGGGTAAAGAGTTGATTGATCAGGAAAGCCAGTGGCAAAGCTATGTACACTGGCCGCTGGACGTTCGCTAACCATCGTCTGATTGCCGGATGACGCTTCGCTTATCCGGCCTACGATTTCGCTCGCTTTGCCGCCATCATGGCTTTCAGATTAGCCAGGTGACTTTGCCCTTTTTGCATTCGCTCCTCAGCGCTTACCACTTTGCGCTCCTGCTCCCAGATTAAATCATCCTGCGGCAGTTCTAACAAGAAGCGACTGGGTTCCGGGCGCACCAGCTCCCCATACTGACGGCGCTCTTTACATAATGTAAAGGTGAGCTCTTTCTGCGCGCGAGTGATCCCGACATAGGCCAGCCGACGCTCTTCCTCAATATTATCTTCGTCAATGCTGCTTTGATGCGGCAAAAATCCTTCTTCCATTCCCACCATATAGACATACGGGAATTCCAGTCCTTTCGACGCATGAAGCGTCATCAACTGTACCTGATCCAGCTCTTCTTCGCTCTCGCCACGCTCCATCATATCGCGCAGCGTAAAGCGTGTAACCACCTGGGTCAGCGTCATCGGCTCATCGAGTTCGTTACCTTCCAGCATCTCAGTCATCCAGCTAAAGAGCTGGTTAACGTTTTTCATACGCATTTCCGCCGCTTTGGGGCTCGGCGAGGTTTCGTACAACCAGGATTCATAGTCAATACCGTGGATGAGATCGCGCACGGCGGCGACAGGCTCGCGTTCGGCCAGACTCTGGATTTCCCCCAACCAGTGGGTAAAACGCGTCAATGAATCGTAACCACGCCCGGTCAGCTTTTGGCTAAGCCCCATATCAAAGCTGGCGGTAAACAGGCTTTTATTACGCGTCATTGCCCATTCACCCAGCTTTTGTAGAGTGGCCGGACCGATTTCGCGTTTTGGCGTATTCACGATGCGCAGGAAAGCGCTGTCATCATCCGGGTTGGTCAACACCCGCAGGTAGGCCAGCAGGTCTTTAATCTCCGGACGGGAGAAGAATGAGGTGCCGCCGGAAATTTTGTACGGAATGCGGTTCTGCATGAGGAATTTTTCAAATACCCGCGACTGATGATTCCCGCGATACAGAATGGCGTAATCCTTGTACTGGGTCTTGTTCACAAAGTGATGGGCAATCAGTTCGCCGGTAACGCGCTCAGCTTCATGCTCTTCATTGTTTGCGCTTAACACTTTGAGTTCCGCGCCGTAACCGAGCTCGGAAAAGAGGCGCTTTTCAAAGACGTGCGGATTGTTGGCGATGAGAATATTCGCCGCTTTCAGGATGCGGCCCGAAGAACGATAGTTTTGCTCCAGCTTAATCACCTGCAGCGCCGGAAAATCCTGGCTCAGTAACACCAGGTTTTGCGGACGCGCCCCGCGCCAGGAGTAGATAGACTGATCGTCATCGCCTACGACCGTAAAGCGCGCGCGTTGCCCGACCAGCAGCTTAACCAACTCATACTGGCTGGTGTTAGTATCCTGATATTCATCCACCAGCAGATAACGAATTTTATTCTGCCAGCGCTCGCGCACCTCGTCATTGCGTTGCAGCAGCAGCGTCGGCAGCAAAATCAAATCATCAAAATCGAGAACGTTACATGCCTTCATATGGGCGTCGTAAAGCCCGTAGCAGTGGGCAAAAATACGATCGCGTTCACCTTTCGCCCCCGCCGCTGCCTGTGCAGGCGTTTTGAGATCGTTTTTCCAGTTGGAGATCGTGGAGATCAGCTGTTGCAACAGAACCTTGTCGTCTTCGATCAGGCCTTCGGTCAGCTCTTTGAGCAAGGCGACCTGGTCGGTATCGTCAAACAATGAAAAGTTCGATTTCATCCCCAGCGCAGCGTACTCGCGCTTAATAATATCCAGCCCTAGCGTATGAAAGGTGGAGATCATCAAACCGCGCGCTTCCTTACGGCCGAGCGTCTGCCCGACGCGTTCTTTCATTTCGCGCGCTGCCTTGTTGGTAAACGTCACCGCCGCAATATGCCGGGCCTGATAGCCGCATCCGCGGATCAGGTGGGCGATTTTATTGGTAATTACGCGAGTTTTACCAGAACCCGCTCCTGCCAGCACCAGGCAGGGTCCGGTGACGAATTCGACAGCGTGTTGTTGGCCGGGATTTAAACGCATGGGAATAGTGCTCAATCTTCGAACGGGGGAGGGATTGTAGCAGAAAGCGAGGCCCAGAGAAGACCAGGCTGCCTTTTCAGGCAGCCAGGAAAAGGTCAATCAGCAGGCTCTGGCGGCAAGCGGCGTATAGCCATTACGCTGTGCGCTCTTGATCCAACTGAAAGAACCCATTAACGCGATCGCCGTCAGCAGAACATACTCAAGCGACATCGCATAAACGCCCTGTACTGCATGATTTCCAACGGGCAGTATTTGAGTAATTCATAGAGCACTGGGTCGCGTACGACCTGGCGTAGCCCTAAAAGCCAGTCGTCTGGAAATTCTGCGTTTTTCATTATGTCCATGGTATCTCGCCCCTTGTCAGAAAGGACAGGACCGCCGTCCCGCGCATCCGAAATACGCCCGCTAAAAATGCCGCTTATCTCCCGGTTCATTAAATCAGGCGGGACATCTGTCCTGTAATGGCGAAGAGTATATGTCTGACGGCCTAAGGAGTGATAAAGTGACGGCCAATCTTTGCGACGTGAGAACACAATAATGGCAAAAATGGCAGCAGCACTGCATATTCTTGTAAAAGAAGAGAAACTGGCTTTAGATCTTCTGGAGCAAATTAAAAACGGCGGCGATTTTGAGAAGCTGGCGAAGAAGCATTCTATCTGCCCATCCGGTAAAAAAGGCGGTCATTTAGGCGAATTTCGTCAGGGCCAGATGGTTCCGGCATTCGATAAAGTAGTCTTTTCCTGCCCGGTACTGGAGCCAACCGGCCCGCTGCATACTCAGTTCGGTTACCACATCATTAAAGTATTGTATCGCAAATAAAAAGCCGGGTGGCGGCTACGCCTTACCCGGCCTACATCGTCTGCTTGATTTTGTAGGTCGGGTAAGCGCTAGCGCCACCCAACACTGCCTACATTAACCCGCTACCGCAATGCGTTTCATATCCGTCATATAGCCGCGCAGTTTCTTACCTACCTGCTCAATCGCATGACTACGAATCGCGTCGTTCACGTCGCGAAGCTGTGCGTTGTCTACCGCGCCTTCCGGGATAGCACTACCCAGATCGCCCGGTTGCAATTCCGCCATAAACGGTTTCAGCAGCGGTACGCAAGCGTAAGAGAACAGGTAGTTACCGTATTCTGCGGTATCGGAGATAACTACGTTCATTTCGTACAGACGCTTACGGGCGATGGTGTTCGCGATCAGCGGTAGCTCGTGCAGTGATTCGTAGTAAGCGGATTCTTCGATGATGCCGGAATCGACCATGGTTTCGAACGCCAGCTCAACGCCCGCTTTCACCATCGCGATCATCAGCACGCCTTTATCGAAGTACTCCTGCTCGCCGATTTTACCTTCAAACTGCGGTGCGGTTTCGAACGCGGTTTTTCCGGTCTCTTCACGCCAGGTCAGCAGTTTCTTATCGTCGTTAGCCCAGTCAGCCATCATGCCGGAAGAGAATTCGCCGGAGATGATGTCATCCATGTGTTTCTGGAACAGCGGCGCCATGATCTCTTTCAGCTGTTCGGACAGCGCGTAAGCACGCAGTTTCGCCGGGTTAGACAGACGGTCCATCATCAGGGTGATGCCGCCCTGCTTCAGCGCTTCGGTGATGGTTTCCCAGCCGAACTGAATCAGTTTTTCGGCGTATGCCGGGTCGGTGCCTTCTGCCACCAGCTTGTCGAAACACAGCAGAGAACCGGCCTGCAGCATACCGCACAGAATAGTCTGCTCGCCCATCAGGTCAGATTTCACTTCCGCAACGAAAGAAGATTCCAGTACGCCCGCACGGTGACCGCCGGTGGCCGCAGCCCAGGCTTTCGCAATCGCCATGCCTTCGCCTTTCGGGTCGTTTTCCGGGTGAACGGCGATCAGCGTCGGCACGCCGAAACCACGTTTGTACTCTTCGCGCACTTCGGTGCCCGGACACTTCGGCGCTACCATCACCACGGTGATGTCTTTACGGATCTGCTCGCCCACTTCCACGATATTGAAGCCGTGGGAGTAGCCCAGCGCCGCGCCGTCTTTCATCAGCGGCTGTACGGAGCGCACCACGTCGGAGTGCTGTTTGTCCGGCGTAAGGTTAACCACCAGGTCAGCTTGCGGGATCAGCTCTTCGTAGGTGCCTACTTTGAAGCCGTTTTCGGTCGCTTTACGCCAGGAGGCGCGCTTCTCAGCAATAGCTTCTTTACGCAGGGCGTAGGAAATATCCAGACCGGAGTCACGCATGTTCAGGCCCTGGTTCAGACCCTGAGCGCCACAGCCGACGATGACCACTTTTTTACCCTGCAGGTAGCTCGCGCCGTCGGCGAATTCGTCGCGGCCCATAAAGCGACATTTACCCAGCTGCGCCAGCTGCTGGCGCAGATTCAGTGTATTAAAGTAGTTAGCCATGATGGTGTACTCCGTGATGTTGTGTGTCGCGCTTATTGTTCGGTTTACAGATTGCTATCTGTGCGAATGAACCCACATTACAACAGGAAATTTATTGCGGAAATTGATATATTCACAACGTTATGTTGCGGTTTATGCAACGTCAAAAACCGGAGGTCTGTCTGTGGATTTACGCGATCTAAAAACCTTCCTGCATCTGGCGGAAAGCCGCCACTTTGGCCGCAGCGCGCGGGCGATGCACGTCAGCCCCTCCACGCTCTCCCGGCAGATCCAGCGGCTGGAAGAAGATCTCGGCCAGCCGCTGTTTGTGCGTGATAACCGCACCGTCACGCTGACCGAAGCGGGTGAAGAGCTGCGAGTGTTTGCCCAACAGACGCTTTTGCAATATCAGCAGTTGCGCCATACCCTCGATCAGCAGGGGCCATCCCTTTCCGGCGAACTGCATATTTTCTGCTCGGTGACCGCGGCATACAGTCATCTGCCGCCGATCCTCGACCGTTTTCGCGCCGAACACCCTTCTGTTGAAATCAAATTGACGACCGGAGACGCCGCCGATGCGATGGAAAAGGTGGTAACGGGAGAAGCGGACCTGGCAATCGCCGGCAAACCAGAAACGCTGCCTGGCGCGGTGGCGTTTTCGATGCTGGAGAATCTGGCAGTGGTGCTGATCGCCCCGGCGCTGCCCTGCCCGGTGCGCAATCAGGTTTCGGTTGATAAGCCCGACTGGTCGACGGTGCCGTTTATCATGGCCGATCAGGGGCCGGTACGCCGCCGCATTGAGCTGTGGTTTCGCCGCCATAAAATCAGCAATCCGCAGATTTACGCTACCGTCGGCGGTCACGAAGCGATGGTCTCAATGGTGGCGCTGGGCTGCGGCGTGGCGCTGCTGCCGGAAGTGGTGCTGGAAAACAGCCCGGAGCCGGTGCGCAACCGGGTAATGATTTTAGAACGTAGTGATGAAAAAACGCCGTTTGAGCTTGGCGTCTGCGCGCAAAAAAAGCGGCTGCATGAGCCGCTAATTGATGCGTTCTGGAAAATTTTACCGAATTAGTTTTACGGCCCTACCATTACCCGAACAGGCTTCCCAATACGGCTAAGCATATTCACCAGAGCATCAATGGTGAATTTGCTGCATTTCTTGTTGACGACATCCGAAACGCGCGGTCGGGATATATGCAAAACTGTAGCAACCTCGGCTTGCTTCATCTGGTTTTGCGTAATCCAGAGGGTAATTTCTTCCATTAACTGTTGTTTAATGGCTAACGTGTTTTCGATTTCATTCAGGGAATCAGCGTAAAACTTTTCTGCGTCCTGCTTATGAAACCCCAAATCAGCAAAAACATTACCGCCAGATGGCGTCACATGGCGAATATCACTATCAGTTTTGGCAATCACAAGCTGTTTCTCCGTTGTTGCACCACCCGGTTATAACGCGTTCTGGCGATGTTTTTATCATGCTGACTGGTTTGTTGCGTCTGTTTTTGGAAACTATGCAAAACGTAGAGTGCTTCTTCAAACTTAGCGACATACATAACGCGATAGATACCATTGTTGTCACGAATCCGAATTTCATTTACCCCAGCCCCAATTTCTGAAAACGGTTTCCAGTCATCGGGTTCAATTCCATATTGAATTTTATGAGGCTGATAACCGACTGCTTTACGTACCGTTATGGGAAAAGCCAGGAGATCCTCCAGAGAAGATCCCACCCATCGAATTTCTTTTCATTGGAGAGAGCTCGGGTGAGTAACATACCACTCTTGTGTATAAAATTTTATACATTGCTTTTAACAGGTGCAAATGATGGCGGTGCTAACGATATGGTGAGCCGAGTTTCACCACAAGCAGATTGGGCGCCTTCTGGAAAACGTCTCGCAAAATGAAATGAGTGGATGCTCCGGGCTGGCAGAAAAGCCCAATAACTGAGGGAAGATAATATCTGGATATCAGGCCCACTTTACTTTGTGGGCCCGAAAAACTAAACGCTGAATTAACCCGCCAGAAAGAACCGGAACGCCGGGTTATTGCTCTCATCATGGCATTCATAGCCCAGCTCATGCAGCCGGGTTTCGAAATCCGGCTCATGATCGCCTAACTCGAACGCCGCCAGCACGCGGCCATAATCGGTACCGTGGCTACGGTAATGGAATAGCGAAATATTCCAGTGCGTGCCAAGCGTATGCAGGAATTTGAGCAACGCGCCGGGCGACTCCGGAAATTCGAAACTATACAAACGCTCCTGTAATGGCTTGGAGGGGCGTCCGCCGACCATATAGCGCACATGCAGCTTCGCCATTTCATCGTCGGAGAGATCCACTACGCTATAACCGCCGTCGCACAGTTGGGTGATAATCTCTTTTCGCTCCTCCAGCCCCTGACTGACGCGTACGCCAACAAAAATACAGGCATTTTTCGCGTCGGCAAAACGGTAGTTAAATTCGGTGACCATACGCCCGCCAAGCAACTGGCAGAATTTGAGAAAGCTCCCCTTTTCTTCCGGAATGGTCACCGCCAGTAACGCTTCGCGCTGTTCCCCCAGCTCGCAGCGTTCAGACACATAGCGCAAGCCGTGGAAGTTGACGTTGGCGCCGGAAAGGACGTGCGCCAGGCGTTCGCCGCGAATATTGTGCTGGGCGATATATTTCTTCATCCCCGCCAGCGCCAGCGCGCCGGACGGCTCCGCCACCGCACGCACATCTTCAAACAGATCTTTCATCGCCGCGCAGATAGCGTCGCTATCCACGGTGACAATATCATCAAGGTATTCCTGACACAGCCGGAACGTTTCGTCGCCGATGCGTTTTACCGCTACGCCTTCAGCAAACAACCCAACGCGCGGGAGATCCACTGGATGACCGGCTTCCAACGCCGCTTTCAGGCAGGCGGAATCCTCCGCTTCGACGGCGATAACTTTGATTTGCGGCATCAATTGTTTGATCAGTACTGCTACGCCCGCCGCCAGGCCGCCGCCGCCAACCGGCACAAAGACACGATCGAGATGCGAATCCTGCTGAAGCAGTTCCAGCGCCAGCGTGCCCTGCCCGGCGATCACCATTGGGTGATCAAACGGCGGCACCCAGGTAAAACCCTGCTGCTGCGCCAGTTCAATAGCTTTCGCTTTCGCTTCATCAAAATTAGCGCCGTGCAACAGCACTTCGCCGCCAAAACCGCGTACCGCATCGACTTTAATATCCGCCGTTGCTTTTGGCATGACGATCAGCGACTTCACGCCAAGCCGCGCGGAGGAGAACGCCACGCCCTGCGCATGATTGCCCGCCGACGCGGTAATCACGCCGTGGGCTTTTTGTTCTTCGGTCAATCCGGCCATCATCGCGTAAGCGCCGCGCAGCTTAAAGCTATGTACCGGCTGCCGGTCTTCGCGTTTGACGAGAATAACGTTGTCCAGACGTGACGAGAGCTTTTCCATTTTTTGCAGCGGCGTCACCTGCGCCGCTTCGTATACTGGCGCGCGTAGCACCGCGCGCAGATACTCCGCCCCTTCCGGCGCGACTGACAGTGGTTGAGATTCCGCCATCATCAACCTCCCAGTTTCGATTTATCGCGCACCGCGCCTTTATCGGCGCTGGTCGCCAGGCTGGCGTAGGCACGCAGGGCAAACGAAACCTGACGCTGACGATTTTTCGGCGTCCAGGCTTTGTCGCCACGAGCTTCCTGCGCCTCGCGGCGTGCGGCGATTTCAGCCTCACTCAACTGCAACTGAATGCTGCGGTTCGGGATATCAATCGCAATAGTGTCGCCATCTTCAATCAACGCAATAGTGCCGCCGCTGGCCGCTTCCGGCGAAACGTGGCCAATAGAGAGACCGGAAGTCCCGCCGGAAAAACGCCCATCGGTGATGAGCGCGCAGGCTTTGCCCAGCCCCATCGACTTCAGGAAACTGGTCGGATAGAGCATTTCCTGCATTCCCGGCCCGCCTTTCGGCCCTTCGTAGCGGATCACGACTACATCGCCTTCCACTACTTTGCCGCCGAGAATCGCCTCTACCGCCTCATCCTGACTTTCATACACTTTCGCCGGGCCGGTGAATTTAAGGATGCTGTCATCGACGCCCGCGGTTTTAACGATGCAGCCGTTTTCGGCGAAGTTGCCATACAGCACCGCCAGACCGCCGTCTTTGCTATAGGCATATTCCAGCGAGCGGATGCAACCCGCTGCGCGGTCGTCATCCAGCGAATCCCAGCGACAATCCTGCGAGAACGCCTGAGTAGTACGGATACCGGCAGGGCCAGCACGGAACATTTTTTTAACCGCTTCGTCCTGCGTAACCGTGATGTCGTACTGTTCCAGCGTTTGCGGCAGCGTCAGGCCTAATACGTTTTTCACGTTGCGGTTCAGCAGCCCGGCGCGATCCAGCTCGCCTAAAATACCCAGCACACCGCCGGCACGGTGAACATCTTCCATATGGTATTTCTGGGTACTTGGCGCCACTTTACACAGCTGCGGCACCTTGCGGGACAGCTTGTCGATATCACTCATGGTGAAGTCGATTTCCGCTTCCTGCGCCGCCGCCAGTAGATGCAGAACGGTATTGGTCGAACCGCCCATCGCAATATCCAGCGTCATGGCGTTTTCAAACGCGGCTTTGCTGGCGATGTTACGCGGCAGTGCACTTTCGTCATCCTGCTCGTAATAGCGTTTAGTCAGTTCAACAATCCGCTTACCGGCATTGAGGAACAACTGCTTCCGGTCAGCGTGGGTTGCCAGCAGTGAGCCGTTGCCCGGCTGCGACAGGCCCAGCGCTTCGGTCAGGCAGTTCATGGAATTAGCGGTAAACATGCCGGAGCAGGAGCCGCAGGTTGGACAGGCGGAACGCTCCACCTGGTTACTTTGATCGTCAGAGACTTTCGGGTCCGCGCCCTGAATCATGGCATCAACCAGATCCAGCTTGATAATTTTGTCTGAAAGCTTGGTTTTCCCGGCTTCCATCGGTCCGCCGGAGACAAAGATCACCGGAATATTCAGGCGCAGCGAGGCCATGAGCATCCCTGGGGTGATTTTGTCACAGTTGGAAATACACACCATCGCGTCAGCGCAGTGAGCGTTCACCATGTACTCAACAGAGTCGGCGATCAGCTCGCGAGACGGCAGTGAATAGAGCATACCCCCGTGCCCCATGGCGATCCCGTCATCCACGGCAATAGTGTTGAACTCTTTCGCCACCCCGCCGGAAGCTTCAATCTGTTCGGCGACCAGCTTACCGAGATCGCGCAGATGAACGTGACCCGGCACAAACTGAGTGAATGAGTTCACCACGGCGATAATCGGTTTGCCAAAATCACTGTCGGTCATTCCGGTGGCGCGCCACAGCGCGCGGGCACCCGCCATATTACGACCATGGGTGGTGGTGGCGGAACGGTACTTAGGCATGCTTTATTTACTCCCCATCTTTTCCCTTCATACTTCACGCCACAGGTGCGTTGGCTGCCTCACTCACCCCAGTCACTTACTACAGTAAGCCCTGGGGATTCGCTGCGTTGCCGCCTTCCTGTGACGCAAATTATTTTGGGAAAATATTAATTTTATTTATTATGAATTTACCGGATCCAACCAGCCCCATTTATCCTCGGTTTCTCCAGTGAAGAGACCAAAGAAGGCTTGTTGAATACGCTTGGTAACAGGGCCGCAACGGCCTTCACCTACCTGGATACCATCAACGCTGCGTACCGGAGTAATTTCTGCCGCGGTTCCGGACATAAACACTTCGTCGGCCAGATACAGCGATTCACGGGACAGCACCTGCTCGCGCACTTCAATACCCAGCTCTTTCGCCAGTTTGATGATCGCGTCGCGAGTAATGCCTGGCAGCGCGGAAGAGGTAAACGGCGGAGTAAACAGCACGCCATCTTTTACCTCAAACAGGTTTTCGCCTGCGCCTTCGGAGATATAGCCGTTTACATCCAGGGCGATGCCTTCCTGATAGCCGTGGCGGCGCGCTTCGCTACCCACCAGCAGTGAGGAGAGGTAGTTACCGCCCGCTTTCGCAGCGGTTGGAATGGTGTTCGGCGCAGCGCGATTCCAGGAAGAAACCATCGCATCGATCCCCTGATCCAGCGCTTCGGCGCCCAGGTATGCCCCCCACGGGAACGCGGCGATGATGACGTCAGTGGTGTATCCCGGGGGCGGGTTAACGCCCATACCGACATCGCCTACAAATACCAACGGACGGATATAGGCGCTGGTCAGGTTGTTTTTGCGGATCACTTCGCGGCAGGCTTCCATCAGCTCATCAATACTCTGGGAAACCGGAAAACGATAAATTTTTGCTGAGTCGCGCAGACGCTGCATATGTTCACGATGACGAAACACTACCGGGCCTTTGTGAGAGTCGTAGCACCGAATCCCTTCAAATACCGACGTACCGTAGTGCAGCGCGTGAGACATTACGTGAACCTTCGCGTCTTCCCAGCGCACCATCTCGCCATTGAACCAAATGTAATCAGCTTTTTTCGTCGTCATTTTTCTTCCTTTTGCGCTCAGGCGCGGATTTGTTGTGATGTGGCAGCGCTCTGGCAGATTGCGACATGCGCAACATCTACCAGTTTACTTAACTGACTAAACAGTAAGTCGACCGACCGGGGACTGGCAACGGTCAATTCAATATTTATATTCTGCGCATCGGTCGCGGCTTCCATATTCATGGAGCACACCTGAAAACCACGATGGCGCACCACGCGTAAAACACGTTCTAAGGTTTCTGGATTAAAGCGTGCCGATACATTGACCTGATGTTGCATCATGATAATTTCTCCAGCATTTCAGAGTTACTGGCGCCAGGCGGCACCAACGGCCAGACATTTTCAAGTTCGTCGATTGAGACGTGAAGCAGGTACGGCCCTTCGCTTGCCAACATCGTGTCGAGTGCCGCTTCAACCTGGTCTTTACGAGTAATGTGCTGGCCTGGAATGCCGAAGGCGCTGGCCAGCATGAGGAAATCGGGGTTATCGGTCAGGGTGGTTTCGCTATATCGCTCCTGGAAAAACAGTTGCTGCCATTGTCGAACCATCCCTAACCGCTGGTTGTCGAGTAAGACTATCTTCAACGGTAACTGCTTGCGTTTTACGGTGCCCAACTCCTGAACATTCATCATGAAGGAGCCGTCACCGGAGATACAGATAACGGTATCATTCGGTCGCGCTACCTGCGCGCCAACGGCCGCCGGTAAGCCGAATCCCATCGTCCCCAGACCGCTGGAAGTGATGAAGTTCTCCGGGCGGGTGTAAGTCATATGCTGGGCTGACCACATCTGATGCTGCCCAACATCCGTCGTCACCACGCTGTCTGCGGGTTTGCGTTCCGACAATTGCTTCAACAACAACGGCGCATAGATAGTCTCGCCAGGATGGTCATAGCGCCAGGCGTGTTCTGCGCGCAGCTCTGCACAGGACTGACGCCATGCGTCGATCTTCAGCGGTTGCTGTAATGCCGGCAACAGCGAATTTAAATCGCCCTGCAACGCGACGTGTGCCTGACGCAGTTTGTTCATTTCCGCCGGGTCGATATCCATATGGATTACGCTGGCGTTCGGCGCAAACGTATTCAGCTTACCGGTCACCCGGTCATCAAAACGTGCACCCACTGCGATCAGTAAATCACACCCTTGCACCGCGAAATTAGCCGCTTTAGTACCGTGCATTCCCAGCATGCCCAGATAGTACGGATAATCAGCTTCAACAGCCCCCAGCCCTTTCAGCGTGCAGGTAACTGGCATTTGCGTTACCGCGATAAATTTACGCAGCGCCGGAACCGCCTGCGCCATACCAACACCACCGCCGACGTACAGCATGGGTTTTTTCGCCTGTTCCAGCATCTGGCGCGCCTGTTCAACATCAGCCTGCGGGAAGGTCGCTTCGTTAGCAACGGTAGTAAACCAGGGTTCCAGCTCACCGCTGGCCAACTGGATATCTTTCGGGATATCCACCAGAACCGGGCCAGGACGGCCAGCGTTGGCGACTTCAAAAGCCTCCGCCATGATACGAGGCAGCTCTGCCAGCGACTGCACCAGGAAGCTGTGTTTGGTACAGGCCAGCGACAGGCCTAACACATCCACCTCCTGGAACGCATCAGTGCCGATGAACGGGGCGGAAACCTGACCCGTGATCGCGACGACGGGGACCGAATCTAACAACGCATCCGCCAGGCCAGTGATCAGGTTAGTGGCGCCAGGGCCGGAAGTGGCGATACAAACACCGGTTTTGCCGGTAGAACGGGCATAACCGATTGCCGCCATTGCCGCACCCTGTTCGTGTCGGCACAACAAATGCTCCACACCACCGTCATACAACGCGTCGTAAACCGGCATAATTGCGCCGCCAGGATAACCAAATACGGTTTTCACCCCCTGCGCTCGCAAAGCATGTACCACCCACTGTGCCCCGTTCATAGTTACATCCCCGTCGTAAATCTTGAGAAACAGAATTTTATGCTGTTATTCACGCTCTGCTCCTCGCTTAAGTTTTTCAGGCCAAAAAAAACCCCCGAACCTTTCGGTGCGGGGGTCTTAGTTCGTTAAGGCTTGATTTCTAAGCCTTTCCTCGTCCAAGTGCAGCCCCGCACGGTGGGATAATAATCACCACCACGCTAATCACGACCAGGCTAATCACTCGTAGAAGGGCTGTCATTTTTGTCTATTCTTGCATCTTGTTCGAAGGAATACCTAAAGAGTTACCATAGGTTTTGCCAATAGCACAAGATATTTTTTTAACCACGTTTCAGATAATGCAGGTGAATGCCTAAAAGGGCTTTGTTTTTTATAAGAAAAATTAGCAACTGAAAAATTTTCACGTTTTCCTCCCCCTTTTGGCGCGCTTTACACCCTGTTTTCCTTCTTTTCGCTTCTACGAGCGTTCTTCCAGTTTGATGTTTCTTACCTGAAAATGACGCCAAAATTCAGGAAGCAGCCGCTAAAAAACAAAAAGTCAGTAATTCTATTTTCTCTTCTATCCCGCATAATCCACGTAACAGGAGGGATTATGTCACTGGCGATTGTTCATACTCGCGCCGCACTTGGCGTCAATGCGCCGCCTATCACTATAGAGGTGCATATCAGTAATGGATTACCGGGATTAACCATGGTTGGCCTACCGGAAACCACGGTAAAAGAGGCGCGTGACCGGGTACGTAGTGCGATTATTAATAGCGGATATGAATTTCCGGCTAAAAAAATAACCATTAACCTTGCTCCAGCCGATCTACCGAAAGAGGGTGGAAGGTATGACCTGCCTATTGCTGTTGCGCTTCTGGCCGCGTCTGAGCAGCTTACAGCGTCGAATCTTGAGGCATATGAGCTGGTGGGTGAGTTAGCGCTTACAGGCGCATTACGCGGCGTTCCTGGCGCAATATCAAGTGCAACGGAAGCCATCAGGGCCGGCAGAAATATTATCGTCGCAACAGAGAACGCGGCGGAGGTTGGGCTTATCAGCAAAGAAGGATGTTTTATCGCCGATCATCTACAAACCGTCTGCGCCTTTCTGGAAGGGAAACACGCCCTGGAAAGACCTTTAGCTCAGGATATGGCATCGCCTACCGCAACTGCCGATCTTCGCGATGTGATCGGTCAGGAGCAGGGTAAACGCGGCCTGGAGATTACAGCGGCAGGGGGACATAATCTGCTATTGATCGGCCCGCCGGGTACGGGTAAAACCATGCTGGCCAGTCGACTGAGCGGGATTCTTCCACCATTAAGCAATGAGGAGGCGTTGGAAAGCGCCGCGATCCTCAGTCTGGTTAATGCCGATACGGTACAAAAACGATGGCAGCAACGCCCCTTTCGCTCACCTCATCATAGCGCCTCACTTACTGCTATGGTCGGCGGCGGCGCAATACCCGCCCCGGGAGAGATATCGCTGGCGCACAACGGAATTTTGTTCCTTGATGAATTGCCTGAATTTGAGCGACGCACACTGGATGCGCTACGTGAACCTATAGAATCCGGCCAAATTCATTTATCCCGTACCAGAGCGAAAATAACGTACCCTGCCAGGTTCCAGTTAATCGCCGCAATGAATCCGAGCCCGACCGGACATTATCAGGGAAACCATAATCGCTGCACGCCAGAACAGACACTACGTTACCTTAATAGGTTGTCAGGCCCGTTTCTTGATCGTTTTGACCTTTCGCTTGAGATACCGCTTCCTCCGCCCGGGATTCTTAGCCAACACGCCTCAAAGGGTGAGAACAGCGCTACGGTAAAAAAGCGGGTCATCGCCGCCCATGAACGGCAGTACCGACGCCAGAAGAAGTTAAACGCGCGTCTGGAGGGTCGCGAAATCCAAAAATACTGTGTTTTGCATCACGATGACGCCCGCTGGCTTGAAGACACGATGGTGCATCTTGGATTATCCATTCGCGCCTGGCAGCGTTTACTAAAAGTGGCCAGAACCATTGCCGACATAGAACTGGCTGACCAGATCTCACGTCAGCATTTGCAGGAAGCGGTAAGCTATCGGGCGATAGACAGGTTGTTAATTCATTTGCAAAAGCTGTTGGCGTAAAAAAAGGGCATTACGCCCTTTTTATTAATCATCAGCTTCGGTGTAGTCTTCTGCGCCTTCAACTTGCGGCTTGCCGCCAGACAAGGTGTGGAAGCGTTTTGGACGCTTGATACGCGTCATATACTTGGACCAGACGCGTTCTGCATCCGTTACCGGCTCGCGTTCACCGCGACATACCGCTACAAACAGCTTCTCTTCTTCAGTCACAGGCTCACGCTTGCCAAGATCCAGATCATTAAAGGCATGACCATGACGCTCAAGCAGTTGTGCCTCTTTAATCGTGAAATCACCGTGACGAGAGAATCCACGTGGATAATGTTTATTGTCAAAATATCGATTAGTCGTCGTAAAGCTTTCCGCCATCCTGCACGCTCCTAATTCTTTGTCTGAGCTATTTATGGCGCGGAGTATTAGTTACGCTTGACAGAGTGTAAAACAAAACATTTAAATCATAACGACAAATAATTTTGTGGAGAGCACAGTGGATACGGAATTGTTAAAAACTTTCCTGGAAGTTAGCCGGACACGCCATTTCGGGCGGGCCGCAGAAGCACTTTACCTGACGCAATCCGCGGTGAGCTTTCGTATCAGGCAACTGGAGAATCAACTGGGCGTAAACCTTTTTACACGGCACAGAAACAATATCCGTTTAACCACGGCTGGCGAAAAACTTTTACCGTATGCGGAAACGCTGATGAATACGTGGCAGGCGGCACGTAAAGAGGTGGCGCATACCTCACGCCATAACGAGTTTTCCATCGGCGCCAGCGCGTCTTTATGGGAGTGTATGCTTAACGCCTGGCTGGGGCGACTGTACCAACTACAGGAGCCACAAAGCGGCCTGCAATTCGAAGCCAGAATCGCTCAACGGCAATCGCTTGTGAAGCAACTTCATGAACGCCAGCTTGATCTCCTCATTACTACCGAAGCGCCCAAAATGGATGAGTTCAGCAGTCAGCTGTTAGGGCACTTCACTTTGGCGTTATATTGCAGCAGCCCTGCCCGTAAGAAATCAGAACTCAATTATCTGCGGCTGGAGTGGGGCCCAGACTTCCAACAGCATGAAACCGGGCTGATCGCAGCAGATGAAGTGCCGGTATTAACAACCAGCTCAGCCGAACTCGCCCGACAGCAGCTTAGCGCATTAAATGGCTGTAGCTGGCTTCCTGTAAACTGGGCAAATGAAAAGGGCGGATTACATACCGTTGCCGACAGCGCAACGCTTTCACGGCCGCTATACGCCATTTGGCTGCAAAACAGCGATAAATACTCGCTGATCTGCGATCTGTTAAAAACGGATGTGCTGGATGAACAATGAAAATGATGAAAAGAAAAGGAAGGGAACTCACGATTACCTGATCAGATAATCAGGTAATTTTAGGCAAAAAAAATCCTTAGCAGATGCTAAGGATTATTTCTGGCAGGGGCGGAGAGACTCGAACTCCCAACACCCGGTTTTGGAGACCGGTGCTCTACCAATTGAACTACGCCCCTAATTAGGGTGGCGGAACGGACGGGACTCGAACCCGCGACCCCCTGCGTGACAGGCAGGTATTCTAACCAACTGAACTACCGCTCCACCGAATTCTTTTACAACCACCAGTCTATGACCGGCTTACTGCTTAATTTGATGCCTGGCAGTTCCCTACTCTCGCATGGGGAGACCCCACACTACCATCGGCGCTACGGCGTTTCACTTCTGAGTTCGGCATGGGGTCAGGTGGGACCACCGCGCTAGTGCCGCCAGGCA
>NZ_JAGESA010000015.1:0-58007 GCF_017572835.1 Salmonella sp. 32120201201600049SM
CCAGCAGCAGCGCCACCAGCGGGGAGAGCATAATCAGCGGCAGGCCGGTCACCGCCCAGTGGGCCAGCACCTTCGCCAGCACCACCGCCGGCAGCGGCACCGGCAGCAGCATCAGCTGCTCCAGGCTGCCGTCCTGCAGGTCGTCGCGAAACAGCCGCTCCAGCGCCAGCAGCGAGGCCAGCAGCGCCGCCACCTGGATGATGCCCGGCGCGATACGCGCCAGCAGCTGCGGCTGCGGCCCGACGCTTAACGGAAACAGGGTGATGACCATCAGGAAGAACCACAGCGGGCCGGCGATGTCCGCGCCGTGGCGGAACGCCACGCGCAGCTCGAGACAGAAGACACGCCACATCACAGCCCCGCCTCCCCGCCGGTCAGCGCCAGGCGGCGGACGGTGTCCGCGGCCCCCGGCAGCGGCTGGTGGGTGGTGAGAATGACCATCCCGCCCTGCGCCGTGTGCGCCGCCATCCGCCGGGTGAGGCGCGCCACGCCGTTAACGTCAATGGCGGTGAACGGCTCGTCGAGCACCCACAGCGCGGCGCGGGTCAGCCACAGGCGGGCCAGCGCCACCCGGCGCTGCTGCCCGGCCGAGAGCCGGGCGACCGGCACGTCCTCAAATCCCGCCAGCCCGGCCTGCGCCAGCGCCTCCGGGAGACGCGCGCCGTCGCCGGGGTGGAAGAAGTGCAGGTTCTCCCGCGCCGTCAGGCGGGATTTAATCCCCGGCTGGTGCCCTATCCACAGCAGGCTGTGATGGAAGCTGTCGCGCACGCGGCGCAGGGGCTCGCCCTGCCAGTACACCTCGCCGCCGTCCGGGCGCGCCAGCCCGGTCAGCAGGCGCAGCAGGGTGGTTTTTCCGGCGCCGTTGCCACCGGTGACCTGCACCCACTCCCCGGCGTCCACGGTGAACGACAGCCCGCGAAACAGCGTCCTCTCGTCCCGCTCGCAGTACAGATCTCTGGCTTCAAGCATCATTGTCATTGCGCATATTCAGGTTGATATGGCGTATAAACACCGGTCAGGCTTTCCAGGAAGGCGACGATATCGTCAATATCGTTTTGCGGCAGATCGGTGCCAACCTGGTAACGCAGCATCAGTTTTACCGCGCCATCCAGCGTCGGTACGTCGCCCCGATGGAAATAAGGCGCCGTTAACGCGACGTTGCGTAAGCCTGGGACTTTTTGCCGTAATTTATCGCGAACCTCTTTGGTGACGTTCATACGACCAATATCCGCTGCGGTAATTTCGCCAAAATTAAAGTCTCGCTTTAATCCCAATGGTTCAAAAGAGCGTCCGCCTAAAATGATACCGCCGTGACAGGTTGCACATTTATTCTCTTTAAATAATTGATAACCGTGTTTCTGTTGCGCGGTCAGCGCATTTTCATCTCCACGGAGCCATTTATCAAAAGCGGAATCCGGCGTTATCAACGTTTTTTCAAATTCGGCGATCGCATCAGTAATATTTTCCCCGGTAAATCCTTGCGGATAAACCGCCTGGAAATCTTTTTTCAGGACAGGATCTTTATCAAGCTTGCTAATAATTTCATCCCAGGATTTAGAGGCCATTTCAATAGGATTTAACGGTGGTCCGCCTGCTTGCTCCTGCAGGGTTGCAGCACGACCATCCCAAAATTGTTCGATATTGAATACGGAGTTGAATACCGTCGGCGCATTTATTGGTCCTACCGCACCGCCAACGCCAATTGAGGTTTTTCTGCCATCGACACCGCCCGCATTTAACGCGTGACAATGCGCACAGGATATTGTGCTGTCGCCGGATAAACGTTCATCATGATAAAGCCGGAAACCTAAGTCGACTTTTTTCGCATCGACGGGAATATTGCGCGGAATAGGCTGAACGGGTTCATTCCGGTGCGCGGCGTCGGTATCGGCGCTGGCATAGTTGCGCTCACGCTGATCGGCTATCCAGTTCAGGATGTCAGTACGCTCTTTATCGCTGACGCCCCCCGCCCAGTGCAGCGCGACATAGCGGGTTGGCGGCATGGTCTGATGTTGCATAACCCATTCAATTTTATTCAGTTCGCTTTGCGGCACCGGCGTATCCGCAATCAGGGCGGCCCGTACCGCCTCCAGGTTAAACGATTTGTAGCCGAGCTGGATATCGTAATCCATTAGCTGCTTTGCCACCGGAAAAGAGGAATAAAAAGGTAATTCAGCGGAAGGCGTATGACAATAATCACATCCTTTCTCCCTGAAATAACCCAGTATTTTATTATTTTCACCCACAACCGAGGCCTGCACATCGCTTTTTTTACTGCGCTGTTTGTCGTAATACCATACATACCCGGACAAACCTAAATAACATAACAGCCCAACGGTGATAACCGTTGTCGCATAGAGGGTAATTTTTTTCATATCACTATCCTTATGGGGTATTGCGGCATGATTAATTAAATTTTATTTTTTTACTCATGAGGCCCGTCAATACTAAATACAAACCCATCATGGATATTGATTGGTATCAATAATTACAATTGGCTAAACCTATAGATATGATAACCCCCGACTATCGTAAGATTTATTTTGCGATGCCCGTCACAGGGTTTATTCAGCCGCAACAATGGATAAATCCTCTTTTCCGTCATCAAAACGAACGATAGCCAACAATAATTGACTTAACGCAGCATAAAAACCATAGAGATCATGCTTAAGGCAATTATTTGTAAATTCCGGAAGCCATTCCAGTAATGACGACAATGTTTTCTGGCGTAATTTATTCATTCTCCGTTGTTGGAACGATTCACCCAATGAAAAATGTAAATGGCTGAGTAATTCCAGATAAATCGCCAGGTGGTCGGTCGGCTCTTTAAAATCGTCGTTGACTTCCATCCCGGCTTCAAGCAATAAATGTTTAATCATGCCGGGTTCCTGCTGCGGGTATTGCGAGGCGTAGGGCAAGGCCGATTTTTTATCCGTCATCAGGAACAATCCGCAAAAATCTGCGGCCAGCTCCAGCTGCGCATCCTGACGCAGGCTAAGCGCGGCAATTTTTTGTTCGAGTAACGCCACCGACGCCGCCAGCGCTGGCTGACGCTTTAACAGCGCCAGCCAGTCCGCGATTTCCGCGGACTGTAATTGTATTAACCCTTCATCATCCACTTCCCGGAAAAAGAGTAACGCCAGCCATGCATATACGCAGGCGTACTGTTCCTGAGCAAGCGCTGGCTGCTTAATCATGCGGATTCCCCTGCGATGCGGGTACATATTCACACTGCGCGACCATCTCGACCGGACCGTTAAACGCCGTGACGTTATCAATAGGGCCGGTATATTTTTCAATTTCCACCAGCGTCGTATGCGCGCTGGTCGCCTGCGCGAGCTGTGATGTACCGATATCCAGCGTTAATACGTTAGGGTTGCCGTACTTACATAACGCGTTGAGATCGCCGCCTTTATCAGGATCGTACCAGGCGCCTTCATGAATTCGCGCCACGCCCGGCGCATAGCGATCGGAAACTACCGCCCCCGCCAGTACCTGCCCGCGTGCATTGAATACCCGCACGATGTCACCGTTGCGGATCCCGCGCGCGCTGGCATCCTGTGGGTTAATAAAGACCGGCTCCTTGCCGCCAACGGCATATTGCTGACGCAGCGTTTCCGACTCGCACAGTTGGGAATGCAGACGGAAATCAGGGTGGACGGATTGTAAGTGCAGCGGCCAGCGCTGCGATCCCGGCCCGCCATGCGAGCGTTCGATTTTTTCGAACCACATGGGATGGCCCTGACAATCGTCGTATTGCATGTCGGCGATCGTTTTGGAGTAAATCTCGATCAAACCGCTTGGCGTGCCCAACGGCTCCAGGTCCGGATCTTCACGGAAAGCCTGATGGCGCACAAACATCTGCGGATGATCAAACTCGATGTACTCCTGTTGATTCCAGAACACCTCGAAAGTCGGTAAGTGGATACCGCGACCTTTTCCCTGCTGGCTCCCTTCCTGCCAGATGCGTTTCAGCCAGCCCATTTCATCAAGGCCTTCCGTAAATGCCGCTTCACGGTTAAAGCGTCGGCAGAGATCGCGGAAAATATCAAAGTCGTTACGCGCTTCAAACTGCGGCGATACCACCTGTTTCATGGCGATAATGCCGCGGTTAGAGTGGTTGCCGAATTGATCGAGGTCGTTACGCTCAAATTGGGTGGTAGCCGGCAAAACGATATCCGCAAAGCGGCAGGTCGACGTCCACTGGTTATCAATAGCGATGACCGTTTCCAGCTTGCGCCACCCTTCAATTATGCGGTTAATTTGTTGGTGTCGGTGGAACGGGTTGGTCCCGGCGAACACGCACATCTTCAGCGGCGGTAATTTAACCGATTTCCCGTTCCAGTTAATGATCTTGCCCGGTTCAAGAATGGCATCCATAAAACGCGCAATAGGAATGGTGCTGCTGTAGCCTTTGTAATCCGTGCTGTCGTGCACTGGCGGAACGGTCGTCGAACCGGAAAAGCCGCTTAAAATGATCCCTTTACGACCAGGCGTCCCGGCGCCGTTATAGTGCCAGCCAAAACCAAAGCCGCCGCCCGGTAAACCAATCTGTCCCAGCATTGCCGCCAGCACGACGACCATCCATGACCACTGTTCGCCATGCTGCATACGTTGTACGCACCAGCCAGCGATGATTTGCGTTCTGTCGCCCGCCATCTGCCGCGCCAACGCGCGGATGGTGTCGGCGTCAATACCGCACAGTTTTTCCGCCCAGGCGGCATCTTTGGGCTGTCCATCTTTCTCGCCCAGCAAATAGGGGAGGAACTGGTCAAAACCGACGCAGTAGTTATCGAGGAAATTTTTATCGTACAGTTTCTCGCTGTACAGGGTATGCGCCAGCGCCAGTTGTAACGGGACATCCGTCTGCGGGTTAATGGCGATATGTTTGACCTTATCGCGCCCCAGATAATCGTGCGTGGAGGTGACGACCGGGTCGATGCTGATGACCGAGATAGCGCCGCTGGCAACCTTCTCTTTTAATTGTTCATAGTACTGATAGACATCGTGATCCGGGCACCACCAGTTTGCCTGCTGGTTTTTCACCATATCAGAACCCCATAGCACAATCGTTTTACTGTTCTGTAAAACCAGAGGCCATGACGTTTGCTGCTCGTACACTTCCATTGAACCCACCACGCGCGGCAAAATCACCTGCGCCGCGCCGGTCGAATAGTCCCCTCCCGTGCTGACGCTATTGCCATGTAGCGCAATCGCGCGCGCCAGCATCCCGGAGGCGTTATGGAACATGCCGGTAGATTGCCAGCCGCTCGCCGTCAGTAACGCGCTCGGCCCGTAGGTTTTTTGCACCCGCTCCAGTTCCTGATAGAACAGATCCAGCGCTTCATCCCAGGAGACGCGCACAAAACGATTATCGCCGCGCTGCGAGGTGTCGCTTTGATGACCTTTGCGCATCCAGTCGACGCGCACCATCGGATAGCGAATACGCGCCGCGTTGTGGACGTGATCGGGCAGGCCGGCGATCATTTTGGACGGGTATTTATCCTGTTCAAACGGTTTTGCCGCCACAAATCGACCGTCAACCACCGTGGCGCGAATCGCCCCCCAGTGAGAGCCGGTAAGGATACCCTCTTTCGTCGCGGCGCCTGGCGCAACGGCATCCGCTGCGCGGGCGCTACGGGGCGTCAGCAGTGACGGCCCCAGCATTCCTGCCACCGTCAAACCGCCAAGCTGCGCCAGAAAACGTCGACGAGAGACGTGTAGCGTGTCCTTATTTTTCATTGTGTTCTCCCTTATCGCTGTGCGGCGTGTTGGTGGTATCAGACGCATTCATCTGGAGATATTTCAACAAGGTACGTTCTTCACGCTTATCCAGACTGGTGAAACCGATCATGCCGTTGAGCGTGCCGATCCAGCCGTTAGCGTCAAAGTGCGCTTTGTCCGGCGCGCCGTGACACTGATTACAGGTGCCGTTATAGAGGGAGTCGGCATAGGCCCAAATCGGTTTAATGTCATTTACCATGTCGCCTTTTTGCATCCACGCAGTTGCCTGTAATTTGCTCCACTGAGTATTGGTCGCCGCGACGGTGGTCTCTTCCAGCGTTTTCACATGCTGTTGCACATCGCCGCGAATCGAGGCGACAAAAATACGTTTACCTGGCAACTGCGTCAGCACGCGCTGGCGACCGTCCGTCTCCGTCCAGCCTTCGATTTGCACTTGCAGCCAGTCACCGTCCCGTTTAAGGACTTTCACTTCAGAAGCAGGCAACAGCGAACCTGCCGGTTCTTTATCGCCTTTAGCGGCGTAAATCGGCTTGATATCCAGCGAATAGAGCGTATCGCCGTCATTATGCGTACTGGCGCTGGCGCGCAGTTCATCAAACTGTTTGCGGAAACCGCTGCTCATATCCGGTAGCTGGTGGGCAATCCCTTTATGGCAGTCGATGCAGGACTGATTTTCTTTCGCGGCGATTTTCATTTGCCGCGCCGCTTCCGGGTTCTGTTTCGCGTGATCCATCGCATCGTAGTTATGGCAGGAACGACAGGTCGCGGAGTTATTCTCTTTCATGCGCGCCCATTCACGCTCGGCAAGCTCGGCGCGTTTGGCTTCAAATTTTTCCGGGGTATCAATCGAGTGGGCGATAAATGTCTGGTAAAGATCGTTGCTGGCTTCCAGCTTACGTTTCACCATGCCTGGAATATCAGGGGGGATATGGCAATCGTGGCATTCCGCGCGTACGCCGGAAGCGTTCTGGAAATGTACGGACTGTTTATATTCCTGATACACCGGCTGCATACTATGGCAGCTGACGCAAAACTCTGTCGTACTGGTCAGTTTGATACCGACGTGAGGTAACACGATCAGCGCAACGCCGATCACAATCCCGACAATGACCAGCGCCAGTATCGACCAACGGGCGCTTGGCCTGAGTAGCGCTCTCCAGAGTTTTCGCATAATAGCCCCTGTAATTATATGGTTTAATGCGCAGATCTTATTCCGCAAATATGAACAGCGTCACTGGTCAGGATGAACGGGATACGGCAATATATGAACAGATATGAACAGAAAGAGACCGCGCGCAGGATGTCACATCACATTGTTATTGTTGAGGATGAACCTGTTACTCAGGCCAGATTACAGGCCTATTTTGAGCAGGAGGGGTATCGCGTTTCGGTGACCGACAGCGGCGCGGGCCTGCGCGACATCATGGAGCATGAGCACGTTTCGCTGATCCTGCTGGATATCAACCTCCCCGATGAAAACGGGTTGATGCTGACCAGGGCGCTACGCGAACGTTCCACGGTGGGCATTATTCTGGTGACGGGGCGTTGCGACCAAATCGACCGCATCGTCGGGCTGGAGATGGGCGCGGACGACTACGTCACCAAGCCGCTGGAACTGCGCGAGCTGGTAGTGCGGGTGAAAAACCTTTTGTGGCGCATCGATCTGGCCCGCCCCACGCCGCAAAATGCCAGTGAAAACTGCTATATGTTTTCCGGTTACTGCCTGAACGTGATGAATCACACGCTGGAGCACAATGGTGAAGCCATTAAGCTTACGCGCGCGGAGTACGAGTTACTGCTGGCCTTTGTGACCAACCCAGGCAAAGTGCTGCATCGTGAACGCCTGCTGCGAATGCTTTCCGCCCGCCGCGTAGAGACTCCGGATCTCCGCACGATTGATGTCCTGGTTCGCCGCTTACGCCATAAAATTACGCCGGAACTGTTGGTCACACAGCATGGCGAAGGCTACTTTTTAGCCTCGGAGGTGTATTGATACAGATAGACGGGCCGAAATCCCGGAGGCGATAGCGAACGACGAACGCGCGCGCTGTCAGCGTTGTTATGCGTCAAAATAAGCACCGGCGGGCTGATATTTTCAGGTACCGGTTGCCCCTGTAAGACCTTAATCGACTGCGTTATCGCTAATTCTCCCTGCCAGGCCATCTGATCGCTGAGCGCCATCAGGATATGGCCGCGTTTTAAACCGCGATAAACCTGATGCGTCAGATAAAATGAGACGATCGTGAGCGGAGTCGTCAAATTTCGCCCTTCGCCCATCGCCGCCTCCGCCGCTATCGCCGACCCGGCGACCACATTGGCGTCCGGATGGCGCTCCAGCATTTCCTGGAGTAAGTTTCGCTGCACTTCAATGTCGTTATCGCCCCAGGCGATATCCACAATGTTGATGGCGCTGCCTTTAATTGCCTGACGAAAACCCGCCACCATCTCCTGACTGCCGCCGGCTTCTTCCGGCCCCGGGAAGAGTAAAACGTTAAGCGCTTTTCCTTTGCTCCACTGCACCAGGAAACGTCCCGGCAGATACCCCATCTGAAACCACGGCAGACCAACGCGGGTTGCGACGCTGGCATCGTGAATCATGTTCACCAGTTCAATAACCGGCACATTACCGGCATACCGTTCCAGTTCCGGGAAACGATCGGTACTGCTGCCAAGCAGAATAGCGTCGGCGCCCCACTCCCGGCATTGCATCATTTGCTGTTGTTGCGTCGCCAGTTGCCGATAGCCATTCGCTTCCAGCACTTTTAAATCAACGCCATACAATTTGGCCGCTTTTTGCATCCCGTAGTTGACGGACAACCAGTAAGAATCTTTCAGGCTGGGGTATAATGCGCACAGTTTCCAGGGTTTACTCGCATTGACTGACGTTTGCCGCCAGGGAATCGCCCGATCGGCGCGCGTCCAGTGTAGCAGTCCGGTTTCGGCTGACGCCGTTTCTACATTCGAGACGATGATTATCAAAAAAAAGAACGAAATAAGCGCGCGCATGATAGCCCCACCAGCAACAAGGTTTTATCCTAATGGTTTTTCCGGCGGCAACTCAACCCATTTCACCCGCGGCGCATAAATGTCAACGCCTTCACTGACCCGCAGATTATGGCTGGCCTTCGCCCTGATGGCGGCACTCACCCTGCTCAGCACCGTGATCGGCTGGATAAGCCTGCGCGTCATTAGTCAGGTGGAGCAAACCAATACGCAAGCGCTGCTCCCCACGATGAATATGGCCAGGCAGTTAAGCGAAGCCAGCGCTTACGAGCTCTTTTCTGCGCAAAATCTGACCAATGCCGACAGTGAGGGCGTTTGGCTGGCGCAGGGGAAGATGCTGAAAGCGCAAAGCCTTAAAATTAACCATCTTTTGCAGGCATTAAGCGAGCAGGGATTTAATACCTCGGCCATCGCCCGGCAAGAAAAAGAGATTGCGCAAACGCTTGGGCAACAGGGAACGCTGGTCGGTGAAATTCTCACGCTGCGCGCACAGCAACAGCAGTTAAGCCGCCAGATTGCGGAGGCGGCGGAAAGCATTGCCGCCCAGGCTCACGGCCAGGCCAATAATGCCGCGACATCTGCGGGCGCCACCCAGGCCGGTATTTACGATCTTATCGAAAGCGGTAAAGGGGATCAGGCTGAACGCGCGCTTGACCGGCTGATTGATATCGACCTTGAGTATGTGAATCAGATGAATGAGTTGCGGGTCAATGCCCTGCGGTTTAAGCAGCTCATTGTGACCTTAAAAGACGCGCAAGGGCTGAGCGATGCCGAGGACACCGATGAAAAACTTAATCAGTTGGTTAAAATTTTATCCCGCCGCCAGCAGCGTATAGAAGATCCTACCGTTCGCGCCCAAATCGCCGACGCGTTGGAGAAAATAAACCAGTACACCACACTGGTTACCCTGTTTCGTAAGGAAAACGCCATCCGCGATCAGCTTCAAACGCTTATGGCCAATAACCTCTTTCAGTTTACCCGCTTCAGTACGGAAGTGTCGCAGTTGGTGAACGCCATCGAAAAACGAAACGAGGCTGGGTTAGCGCGTCTTACACACGCCAGTCAGCGTGGGCAAATAGGGTTAGTGATCTTAGGTATCCTGGCGCTGTGCTCATTAAGTTTTATTCTTTGGCGAGTGGTTTACCGTTCCGTATCCCGCCCGCTGGCGCAACAAACGCAGGCCTTACAGCGGTTACTGGAGGGCGATATTGATTCGCCGTTTCCGGAGGCGGCTGGCGTCAGCGAACTGGATACCATCAGCCGTCTGATGGAAGCGTTTCGCGCCAACGTGCGCAAATTGAACCGCCATCGTGAGGATTTGGCGGAACAGGTGCGATCGCAAACGGCGGAGCTTCATGCGCTGGTGCTGGAACACCGGCAGGCGCGCGCCGAAGCGGAAAAGGCCAACGAGGCGAAATCGACGTTCCTTGCCGCCATGAGCCATGAAATTCGCACGCCGCTTTACGGCATTCTCGGTACGGTACAATTGCTGGCCGATAAACCGCTCATGGCAAACTACCGCGACGATTTACAGGCCATTAATGATTCAGGCGAATCGCTACTGGCGATTCTTAACGATATTCTTGATTACTCAGCGATTGAAGTAGGCGGCACCAACGTTTCCATTAGCGAGGAACCGTTTGAACCGCGACAATTGTTGAATAGCGCGCTGCATTTAATGCACAGCCGCGTGCAGGTGGCGCTCATCACCGACTTTAGCGAGCAACTCCCTTCCACG
Organism: Salmonella sp. 32120201201600049SM; assembly: GCF_017572835.1. NCBI lineage: Bacteria > Pseudomonadati > Pseudomonadota > Gammaproteobacteria > Enterobacterales > Enterobacteriaceae > Salmonella > Salmonella sp. 32120201201600049SM. Next base: position 10,487 of record NZ_JAGESA010000015.1, read on the forward strand.
CTACAAGGCGATCCGCGCCGGATACGTCAAATTGTGATTAATCTTTTAAGTAATGCGGCGAAATTTACCGATCGCGGCAGCATAGTGCTGCGCACGTTTTGCGACGATCAGAGCTGGTTTATTGAGGTTGAAGATACCGGGTGCGGTATCCCTGAAGCGAAGCTGACGGCTATTTTCAAACCGTTTGTGCAGGCGACAGGACGCCGGGGCGGGACGGGCCTGGGGCTGGCTATCAGCGCCAGCCTGGCAGAAGCGATGGGCGGGACGCTAACCGTCACCAGTACGCTTCATGTTGGCAGTTGTTTTCGTTTACAACTGCCAGTTCGCCACCCCAAACCCGCAAGCAAAAATGCGTTCAGAGAACCGATAAATCTTAACGGACTACGCCTGTTGCTGATTGAAGATAATATGCTGACGCAGCGTATTACCGCTGAAATGCTCACGGGTAAAGGGGTGAAGGTCTCAGTAGCTGAAAGCGCGAATGACGCGCTACGCTGTTTAGCCGAAGGCGAGTCCTTTGATGTGGCGCTGGTGGATTTTGATTTACCGGATTATGACGGCTTAACCCTGGCGCAGCAGTTGATGAGCCTGTATCCCGCCATGAAACGCATTGGTTTTAGCGCGCATGTGATAGACGATAATCTTCGTCAGCGTACCGCCGGTCTTTTCTGCGGGATTATTCAAAAGCCCGTTCCCCGCGAGGAGCTTTACCGCATGATAGCGCACTATTTACAGGGCAAATCTCACAACGCGCGGGTGATGTTGAATGAACATCAGCTTGCCGGCGATATGGCGTCTGTCGGCCCGGAAAAGCTCCGGCAATGGGTCGCGTTATTCAAAGACAGCGCGCTGCCTTTAGTCGAGGAGATCGAGGCGGCGCGCGCCATGAATGACGACGTTAACATTAAGCGGCTGGCGCATAAATTAAAAAGCGGCTGCGCCAGCCTGGGGATGACGCAGGCAACCGAAGCCTGTCGGGAGCTGGAATTGCAACCGCTTAGCGATATAGATATTAAAACTATCGTGACGCAGGGAGTGACGGCGCTCGACGCATGGATAGCCGATCATCCTTCGCCATAATAGCTTCCGGCTCGCCAAACGACGCGTTTCACATCACCAGTTATCAGGACATAAAACAGTACGCCGAGGGTATAAGAGGGAACTAGCCTACGGCTACTGCCTGTTTAATGATTCTGTGTTTTTTCGTCCTGTAGCCGTGCCTGCTCCGCCAGGGCGGCAAAATCTTTTTCGCTGTAATAGTGCGCGGGAGGCGGTAGCTGCGCCATATCCTCGCTGGGCCACAATTGTAGTTGCGCCAGCGTGCTAAGCTGGATACCGCGCCAGCGATGGGGCAAGCTCAGCGGCAATAGCGGCATTATCTCGCCAGGAATGGCGGTCGGCAGGCGGTCATCGCCCATCTGATAATTACGATGCAGCACCAGATATTTTTCCGGTACCCGCCGCTGGCTGTTCCACCAACGGCCATCAAGCATATCAAACTGAAAACGGGTGATCTGCGTCGGCTGCGCTGCCAGCTGCGTCAGCGCTTGCCGCAGCGCAGTTTCCATCGCCGTGTTGTACATCTCTTGCGTTTTCGTCTGGCCGCCGACAATTAAAGACGCTGCCAGACGGGCACCCGCGAGGTTAGAATAGAGATCTTCCGGCGAAAAGGCCGATACTCCCTCAGAAAATCCGCGAACAGACTCGAAACCGTACCATTGGGCGATTTCGTGCCACTCCGCCACCTGGAACGCCAGATGCGCCGACAGCCAGGCGGCCAGCGTGTAACGCTCGCGTGCATCGACCGGAGGGGTAAAAGCAGTAAAAACCAGACGCCGTTCGGCCAGCTCCTCGCCCAGATTCAGCGTAAAAGCCTGCCCCAGCTTTGGTAGTAGTTGGCTGAAGATATACACTGTCATATCAGCGGTATCCCGCACATGTGCGGTGTCGATGAATCCGCCACGCAAGGTATACACAATACCGTTATTCTCACCGCTAAGGCCAATCAGGTTTGCCACGCCCGAGTACAGATGGTCGTTGTACTGATGATGCCCCAGCGAGTCCACCGTCACGACGTTATTTAACTGATAGAACGGAACCGGCAGTCCCAGCAGCTCGGCATGCAGGTCGTAACCAAAAGCGCAACACGGACGCAACCCCTTTGGCAGCGGCTGCGGCGGCATCGTCGGCCAGGCTTCACTGGCAGCTGGCATTGGGAGAGAGGACAGATAGAGCGTCAGTGGTAAGGCGGCGCGGGCGCTCCCCGTCAGAAACAGTAGCGCCAGAAAGATAACCCGAACGACGGACCTCAAAATGCTTCTCCTACCTGAAAATAAAAACCGCTGCTAGCTTTGCCCACGCCGTAATCCAGCCGCACGTTGACGCGCGGCTTGAACTCAAAGCGATAGCCCACGCCCGCAGAAGGCAGCCATCGCCCGTCATCCAGATGGTGCAAAGACGATCCCATGGTGCCCGCGCCCACCCAACCGACAACGCCATGCCGCCAGCTCAGCTTATGGCGATATTCCAGCTGACCACTGATAGCATTTTTATCGCGATAGCGCCCTTCATAATAGCCGCGCATACGATGGTTACTGCCCAGCAGCGGCAGCATATTCCACGGCACATCACCCTGAGTAAAAGCGCCGTCCGTTTCCCAGGCCAGCACATCTTTATCATTGACGGCATGGTAACGACTATAGTGCAGTTGGTATTCATCAAACCGCGTATCGCTACCGACGTCCGGTGCGAAGTGGGTATAGCGAAGGGTGGCATACTGCCCTTTGCGTGGGTTAGGTATAAAATCACGATCATCCCAGCTAATCTCAACGCTACCGCCGTTACTCAGTGAAGAACAGCCCTGCGCTGTACTTTGAATTTTGGGCGGATCGGTCTCATCAATTTGCGCGGCGTGCTGTATATCCAGCGTCCAGCCAACGCCAAGATAGATATTGTTGACCAGCCGACGATACAGCATGGGTTGCAGATCCAGCACCTGCGCAGTATAGGCCTGCTTATGGCTGTCTTTATCACCGGTGGCAAAACCCTGTCCCCAATAGTAAGTGGGCGTGTCGCTCAATGCGCCAGTGAGGAAGAAACGCCAGCGATCTTGCGCGAAAAAAGCGTAATTTTGCAGGCTTACGCCAAAAGCGCCTGTGGAGCTGAAATAGCCGCTCAGCGACAGCGTGGATACCTGGCTAACCTTATCGGCAGGATCGGGGCGATACATACCGACGATGGCGGTGCCGATGCCCAGCCCCAGTTCAGGGGTATAAAATGGCCCGGGCATTACTCCCCAGTTGACGCCTTTGGCGGCATCGTAAGTATCGCTATCCCCCATTTGTTGTAGCCAGCCGTCCACCTGACTGCGGCTGGGCAGCGCCGCCTGCGCCACGCCGGACAGCACACCAGCGACGCAAAGCAACAGTCGGCAATGGCAGCGGTTCAAAAGCGGTACTCACCGGCCACAAAGAAGCTATTGCGCTCGGCAAAGCCAAACTCGGTGGTAACGTTGAAATGGCGGGTTATTTCATACTGAGCGCCCAGCAGCATGTTCCACGGTGATTGTAGATGCTGTTTGACGTCAAAGCGGCCGTTATTGTTATAGTTAGCCATACTCACCAGCCTTTGTAGCGTCGCTGACGGCATGGTCAGGTCGTCGAGGCTGCCTTTAAACTCCTGCTGCACATCCTGATACATGCTGCCGACCCAGACGTTTAGCTTGCCCGACGGCAGATGCATCTTATCTATACCCGGGGTGGTAAAACGGTAACCAACGCGAGGTGAGACGGTAAAGGCGTCGATGCTGCCATCAAGAATATCGAACTGTGTCTGGGTGTAGTTAGCATCAACAGCGGTAAACCAGTTACCTACGCCGCCGACCAGCGTGGTGCCGATGCCATAGGTAGTGCCTTTAAAGTCGAGTTTAAACTTGAGGTTTTGCAGATCGGCGGGATGAAAAACGTGGCCATTTTTCGTCATCAACCCAACACCAATTTGCGAAATGGAATGACCATCGGTATAGCCCACCAGGCCGTACACATTCATAAATGGCAGCAGCCAGGCATCCAGCTTGACCGTTTCGGTCTTGCTCTTTTCACGGGTATGACCGACGTTAATTTTAAATGCGTTATCTAATGGAATTCCCCCGTTGGAACCTAAAGCCAGGCCATTAAAGTTGATGCTATCAACGTTAATATTCTGCCCAATATTCATGTAGTTAATATTGAGGCCAAATGGCTCGGGAAGCTCATAGCCACGCTTTCGGGCTTCATCACCCAGAAAAGGCAACACTGATGTACTGGCAGGCTTTGCCACCGGCGTTGTCGCGACTGGCGGTGTGGCAGCAGATGGGACGTCATCCTGATAGCTATAAACAGGCGACAGGTTCGCCGGGGGGCTGGTAGCCGCCCAGGTAGAAAAAGCCATAGCGGGCAGCGCCAACAGCAAAAGGGAGCGTTTTTTCATAATGATGAAGCGTTTATTCTGGCGAGAAGCGCCGCCGGATCGAAAGGAGGAGGGAGAATATAGTAATCGTCGCCTGGTGGGCGGGATTTCTGTGCGAATTAATCTTTTGAAATAAAAAACTATTTTCTACAACGTCTTTGTTGCAACACATTAGCTTCATGAGTGGAACTATCGGCCCGACGGCGATCGGGCCGGAGTGAATCAGGACAGAACATGTTGTTCAATCGCCCAGGCAACACCATCTTCAAGGTTCGATTTAGTCACAAAGTTAGCCACCTCTTTGACCGACGGAATGGCGTTGTCCATTGCCACGCCCATGCCGGCGTATTCGATCATCGCAATGTCGTTTTCCTGATCGCCAATCGCCATCACCTCCTCTGGCTTAATACCCAGCGCCTCGGCCAGTGATTTTACGCCGGTGCCTTTATTAACCCGTTTATCGAGGATTTCAAGGAAGTACGGCGCACTTTTCAGCACGGTGTACTTTTCCTTCACCTCTGCCGGTATACGCGCAATCGCCCGGTCGAGAACGGCAGGCTCATCGATCATCATAACTTTCAGGAACTGGGTGTTCGGGTCCATCTTCTCCGCTTCACAAAATACCAGCGGAATGGTCGCCACATACGACTCATGCACCGTGTAGTAGCTGATATCGCGGTTAGCGGTATAAAGCGTATTTCGGTCTAATGCGTGGAAGTGAGAACCCACCTCACGGGACAGTTTTTCCAGGTAACGGTAGTCATCATAGCTGAGCGCCGTTTGCGCAACCGTACTGCCGTCCCCTGCTTTCTGCACCAGCGCCCCGTTATAGGTGATGCAATAATCGCCGGGCTGTTCCATGTGAAGTTCTTTCAGGTAACTGTGCACACCCGCATACGGACGGCCTGTGGTCAGCACCACATTTACCCCTTTTTCACGCGCAGCGGCAATCGCGTTTTTAACCGCCGGAGAAATGGTGTGATCGGGCAGCAGAAGGGTGCCATCCATGTCGATAGCAATAAGTTTGATAGCCATGAAATCCCCGCATTAAATGAGTCCTGACTCATGCTAACGCGATTCCGCTCAAAAAACAGCAAAGAATCCGAGAGAAAGGGGGATAAGATTCACAAACGGGATTCCCCTTTTCAGGCCGTATTCTCCCTCCTGATGTATTAGATAACCTCATTAATCAAACAGAAAATACCGTTTTTCTAAAAGAATGTGTATTGCTACTTTGGACATCATCACTTAGAGCCTAATGGGATTGGTTCTTAATCAGTAAAAATCAACAAAAACTTATATTTTAAAATAACCTTATCCGATGAGAAGGAGATCGCTAATGTCGATGGCCCTTACCGCCCCCCCAACCAGGAAAAGATTTTTAATCGTTGCCTGTCTGTTTATTGGAATATTTATTGCTTATCTCGATCGCGTTAATGTTTCGGTATTAGCCGCGAATGAACCCTTCTTAGCCTATATGGGTATTGAAGGTATGCCATTGCAAATCGGCATGATGATGACCGTCTTTCTGGCCGCTTATGGTATCGCTAACGTTGTATTATCACCGCTTGGTGATTATCTCGGCCCCAGAAAAGCAATGATGCTTTGTATTCTGATCTGGACTATCGCTTTAATGATTGGCGGAGTCGCTACATCATTCGCTCTAATTATTATTTGCCGTATATTACTGGGCATCGGAGAGGGATTTTATTATCCACTGCAAAGCGTATTTATTAAAAACTGGTTCCCGAAGCAGGAACGCGGCAGAGCAAACGCGGCGTGGATCGTCGGCCAGTCAGTCGCTCCCGCCATTGCGATGCCTTTTTTCACCTGGTGGATAGGCACCCACGGCTGGCGCTCCAACTTCTTTTTATGCGCCGCTCTCGGGTTAATCCCTCTTTGGCTACTTTGGCGATATGTTGCTGATAAACCAGAACAACATAAAAGTATCAGCGAACAAGAACTGGCTTATATCAAAGCTGGACAGGAAACGGAAAGCGCAGGCAACAGCGAAAGTTTTATGTTGCGGGTCAAACCGGTGATTACCAACTACAGCTATTGGCTGCTGGTGCTGTGGTATCTGTGTCTGCAATGTTTATATTGGGGAATGATTACCTGGCTACCGACCTATCTAAAATCAGCCAGAGGTTTCAGTTGGGCGGAAATGGGTTGGCTGGCGTCGCTTCCCTTTGTCCTGTCGATATTTGCCAAAGCGGCCGCAGGCGTCTTCGTCGATAAAATAGGACGCAGCGCCCCCATATTAATGGTATTAATGTTTTTCGCTGGCGTCAGTATCTATTTCGGTACCATAACCGAACATAAATATATGTCAGCAGTACTCCTCTCCTTTGCTGTGGCTTTCTGTACGATGGGCACCCCCGTTGCCTGGACGTTATTACAGGGAATGATACCAGGAAAATCCATATCCGCCGCCAGCGGCGTAATGAACGGCGTCGCCAATGGACTCTCTTCATTATCTCCTGTATTTATCGGCTTATTTATTTCTATCACTGGAACTTATACCGGCGGCTTACTATGCCTGGTTTTTATCAGCGCTATCGCCGTGGTATCGGCATTAATCTTAACGATTAAAAAATATTAATTACGGGGAGTAAATTATGAAAATTACCAGCGTTGATATTATTGATGTGGCGAACGATTTTGCGTCCGCCACCAGCAAATGGCGTCCGGTGGTGGTAAAAATTAATACCGATGAGGGCATTTCCGGTTTTGGCGAAGTCGGGCTGGCTTACGGCGTCGGCGCTTCTGCGGGCATCGGAATGGCGAAAGACCTGTCGGCCATTATCATCGGCATGGACCCGATGAATAACGAAGCTATCTGGGAAAAAATGCTCAAAAAAACCTTCTGGGGGCAGGGCGGCGGCGGCATTTTTTCCGCGGCGATGAGCGGCATCGATATCGCGCTGTGGGATATCAAAGGCAAAGCGTGGGGCGTGCCGCTGTATAAAATGCTTGGCGGCAAAAGTCGCGAGAAAATAAGAACCTACGCCAGTCAGCTACAGTTTGGTTGGGGGGACGGCAGCGATAAAGATATGCTGACCGAGCCGGAGCAGTATGCACAGGCGGCGCTGACCGCCGTCAGCGAAGGCTATGACGCAATAAAAGTGGATACCGTCGCAATGGATCGCCACGGCAACTGGAACCAGCAAAACCTCAACGGGCCTCTCACCGATAAAATCCTGCGTCTGGGCTACGACCGTATGGCCGCCATTCGCGATGCAGTCGGCCCGGACGTGGATATCATCGCCGAAATGCATGCCTTTACCGACACCACCTCGGCGATTCAGTTTGGCCGCATGATCGAAGAACTGGGCATCTTCTACTACGAAGAGCCGGTCATGCCGTTAAATCCCGCACAGATGAAGCAGGTTGCCGATAAGGTCAATATTCCACTGGCGGCTGGCGAACGTATTTACTGGCGCTGGGGATACCGTCCTTTCCTGGAAAACGGCAGCCTGAGCGTTATTCAGCCCGATATCTGCACCTGCGGCGGCATCACCGAAGTGAAGAAAATCTGCGATATGGCGCACGTTTACGACAAAACGGTGCAAATCCATGTTTGCGGCGGGCCGATTTCCACAGCGGTGGCGCTGCATATGGAAACCGCGATCCCTAACTTCGTCATCCACGAACTGCACCGGTATGCGCTGCTGGAACCGAATACACAGACCTGTAAATACAACTATCTACCCAAGAACGGCATGTACGACGTTCCGGAGCTTCCCGGCATCGGCCAGGAGCTGACCGAAGAAACCATGAAAAAGTCGCCGACCATTACCGTAAAATAAGCCAACAGTCTGCCTGCACCGCAGGCAGACACCCTGTATTTGCGAGTCGTATCAACGCGACCTTATCCAGCCTGAGATAAAATCCTCTCAGTAAAGGGGTAACACAGGTGGCAAATGAATTTAACTATCCGGCAATTTCGCGCGTTTCTGGCCGTCGCGGATTTGCGTAGTTTTACCGCCGCCAGCAAATATCTGTGCATCACGCAGGGAGCTGTTAGCGGTTTAATCAACGAAATGGAAAGCCAGATGGAGGTTTCCCTTTTCGACCGCACTTCGCGCGTGGTGAAGCTATCGCCCGACGGCGAAAAGTTTTTACCCGCCGCCATGCGGGTTGTTGAAGAGTTTCAACGGGCCGAAAATTATGCCCGCGACCTGAAAGAGATCAAAAAATCCCTGGTGCGGGTTGTTGGCGCGCCGCTGATCGCCTGTGCTTTTCTGCCGCAAATCATCCATGCCTTTAAGCGGCAGCATCCGCATACCCACGTACAGCTTATTGATAAGCCCATGTCGCAATTACAAAAAAGCATTATGTTGGGAGAAGCCGATTTTGGTATCGGCCCGGAGCGGCCGCTGGAACCGGAAATCGACAAACAAACGCTGTTCACAACGGAAATCGCCCTGTACTGCCATCCGGACTATCGGCTGCATAAAAAAACGGTTCGCTGGGAAGAGATTCAAAGCGAAGAGCTGATCGCCGTTGGCAACGAATCCATTCCGATGATCTCCGCAACCGCTGGCGTGCGCATTAAGCCCAAAATGACGGTGGAACATATGGCGACCGCCATGTCGCTGGCGGCGCAGTGTGAAGGCGTGGTGATCGCCGGAACCTTTTCCCGCCATTACGCCAAAAGCTACCAATTAGCGACCTGTTCGCTCACGCCTCCGCTGCGGCGCAATATGAACCTTTATTTCCATGCGTGGCGCGCACAAACGCCCGCCACTCAGCGCTTTAGAGATTTTTTATTCAGCTATGTCGATGAACATCATGATGCCCCGGCCAGCCAGCGGTAGGCCGGGGATTAAGGCAGGTTAAATATCAATATTCGCTGCTTTCAGGGCGTTCTCTTCAATAAAGGCACGACGCGGCTCAACGGCATCACCCATCAGCGTGGTGAACAGCTGGTCGGCAGCAATCGCATCTTTAACGGTCACACGCAGCATACGGCGGCTTTCCGGGTCCATGGTGGTTTCCCACAGCTGATCCGGGTTCATTTCACCCAGACCTTTATAACGCTGGATAGCCAGACCGCGACGTGATTCTTTCACCAGCCACTCCAGCGCCTGCTCGAAGCTGGTTACCGGCTGGCGACGCTCGCCGCGTTCGATAAACGCGTCCTCTTCAATCAGACCGCGCAGCTTCTCGCCCAGCGTACAGATACGACGATATTCCGCGCCAGTCACAAACTCGTGATCCAACGGATAATCGGTATCCACGCCGTGCGTACGCACGCGAACGATCGGCTCGAACAGATTCTGTTCCGTATTAGTATGAACATCGAACTTCCACTGACTGCCGTGCTGCTCTTTCTCATTCAGCTCGGTAATCAGCGCATTCACCCAGCGCGTTACAGTCTTCTCATCAGAAAGATCGGCTTCGGTCAGAGTTGGCTGATACACCAGCTCTTTGAGCAGCGCTTTCGGGAAGCGACGCTCCATACGACCAATCATTTTCTGCGTGGCGTTATATTCAGAGACCAGTTTTTCTAACGCTTCGCCGGATAGCGCCGGCGCATGAGCGTTCGCGTGCAGAGTCGCACCGTCAAGCGCGATGGAAATCTGGTACTGATCCATCGCTTCATCGTCTTTGATGTACTGTTCCTGCTTACCTTTCTTGACTTTGTACAGCGGCGGCTGCGCAATGTAGACGTGGCCGCGCTCGACGATTTCCGGCATCTGACGATAGAAGAAGGTCAACAGCAGCGTACGGATGTGCGAGCCGTCGACGTCCGCATCGGTCATGATGATGATGCTGTGATAACGCAGCTTGTCCGGGTTGTACTCGTCGCGACCGATACCGCAGCCCAGCGCGGTAATCAGCGTCGCCACTTCCTGAGAGGAGAGCATCTTGTCGAAGCGCGCTTTCTCGACGTTGAGGATTTTACCTTTCAGCGGCAGAATCGCCTGGTTCTTGCGGTTACGGCCCTGCTTCGCAGAGCCGCCCGCGGAGTCCCCTTCCACCAGGTACAGTTCGGACAGCGCCGGGTCGCGTTCCTGGCAGTCCGCCAGTTTGCCCGGCAGACCGGCTAAATCCAGCGCGCCTTTACGACGGGTCATTTCACGGGCGCGACGCGCCGCTTCACGCGCACGCGCGGCGTCGATAATTTTGCCGACGACGATTTTCGCGTCAGATGGGTTTTCCAGCAGGTATTCGCTCAGCAGTTCGTTCATCTGCTGTTCTACCGCCGATTTCACCTCGGAAGAGACCAGCTTATCTTTGGTCTGTGAGGAGAATTTCGGATCCGGTACTTTTACGGAAACCACCGCAATCAGACCTTCACGGGCATCGTCGCCGGTGGCGCTGACTTTGGCTTTTTTGCTGTAGCCTTCTTTGTCCATGTAGGCGTTCAGCGTACGGGTCATCGCCGCACGGAAGCCTGCAAGGTGAGTACCGCCGTCGCGCTGCGGAATGTTGTTGGTAAAGCAGTAGATGTTTTCCTGGAAACCATCGTTCCACTGCAGCGCTACTTCCACGCCGATACCGTCTTTTTCGGTGGAGAAATAGAAGATATTCGGGTGGATCGGCGTTTTATTCTTGTTCAGATATTCAACAAACGCCTTGATGCCGCCTTCGTAGTGGAAATGATCTTCTTTGCCATCGCGCTTGTCGCGCAGGCGGATGGAGACGCCTGAGTTCAGGAATGACAGTTCACGCAGGCGTTTCGCCAGGATCTCATATTCAAATTCAGTGACGTTGGTGAAGGTTTCGTGGCTCGGCCAGAAACGTACCATCGTGCCGGTTTTATCGGTATCGCCAGTGACGGCCAGGGGTGCCTGCGGCACGCCGTGCTCGTAGATCTGACGGTGAATTTTGCCATCTCGCTGGATAACCAGTTCCAGTTTTTGCGACAGAGCGTTGACTACCGAGACGCCCACGCCGTGCAGACCGCCGGAGACTTTATAGGAGTTATCGTCAAATTTACCGCCCGCGTGCAGAACGGTCATGATCACTTCCGCCGCCGAGACGCCTTCTTCCGGGTGAATACCGGTCGGAATGCCACGGCCATCATCCGTTACGGACACGGAGTTATCGGCGTGAATAGTCACGACGATATCTTTACAGTGACCTGCGAGCGCTTCGTCGATAGCGTTATCTACCACCTCGAATACCATGTGGTGCAGACCGGTGCCGTCATCCGTGTCGCCGATATACATACCCGGGCGCTTACGCACCGCATCCAGCCCTTTCAGGACTTTGATACTGGAGGAGTCATAAGAATTCGACATCAACGTTTCTCGCTCATTTAATCTTGGGTTAATCCGTTATTTTACCCTTTTCCACGGTAAACATCTTCGAATTTTCATCCGACATGTCTATAACGTGTTCAGCGCTAATTGCGCTGACAAAGACCTGCGATTGCGTGGCTTTTAAGCGGCTGGCCAGCAGTCCGCGACGCGCATCGTCAAGTTCAGAGGCAAAATCATCTATCAGGTACAGGCAGCGCCGCCCGCTTTCGCGGGTGAGGAACTCGCCCTGCGCCAGACGTAAGGCGCACATCAATAACTTTAGCTGCCCGCGCGACAGGGTATCTTCCACCGGCGCGCCGTCGGCGCGAATGCGAAAGTCCGCTTTATGCGGCCCGTGCGCGGTGTAGGTCAACATACGGTCACGCTCAAAGCTTCGCTCCAGCACGTCCGCATAGTCTGTCTCTTTCTCCCAGCCGCGCTGGAAAGAGAACGTCAGGGAAAATTCAGGTAAAAACTGCTGACAGATATCCGCCATGTCCTGTGCGATAGCGCTACTGTACTCCGCCCGCCAGGTACTAATTTGTTCCGCCAACGGGATCAACTCTTTATCCCACGGGCGCAATTGCTCATAACGACTCACCTGGCGCAGCGCGGCATTACGCTGTTTCAGCAATCGTTTCAGGTTGCTCCAGGCGGTGAAGAATCCGGCTTCGTTGTGAAAGCATCCCCAGTCAAGGAACGCTCTTCTGTATTTGGGGCCGCCGTTGAGTAAAGTAAACCCCTCCGGCGTAATCAACTGCATCGGCATTAAATGCGCCAGCTCCGCGATCTTGTGACCGTCGGTACCATCGATACGGACTTTGCTGTCGCCCTGCTTATCTTTGGTTAAGCCAATCGACGTCTCACGCTCTTCGCCCTGTAATCGCCCGTGAAGAACAAACGCTTCCTGCTCATGACGAATCACGCGGCCAGGCTGCAAACTGCGAAACGCCCGACCGTGGCCAAGCGTATAGATAGCTTCCAGCACGCTGGTTTTGCCGCTGCCGTTGGCGCCAACCAGGAAGTTAAAGCCGGGGGATAAAGCGAGATCCGCATTTTCTATGTTGCGGAAGTCTTTGATTAAAAGGCGCGTCAGTGACATATATTAGTACATTCGTCCAGGGGCGTGTGTGTCGCAGCCAGTTCGTCTACCGCCAGCGCGCAGAAAGCGGAGCGTACACGAAGTACGTGAGCATTTCGAGCACTGCCGGGAGGCGAAATGGCAAGTAAACCAGCCCCTTTTCAGATTCTACAGCCTCATTGGCATAACAACGTAGGCAGCACTCTGTGACGCCGCATCCTCAATCTGTACGCTGGATACGGAATCCGTCAGCATAATGCGCACGGTTTCGCACTTCAGCGCATTGAGCACGTCCAGCACATAGCTAACGTTAAAGCCGATTTCCATCTCCGTCCCGCCGTAGCTCACGTCCAGAATCTCTTCCGCTTCTTCCTGTTCCGGGTTATTGGCGGTGATTTTGAGCTGATTCTCACTGACGTACAGACGCACGCCGCGGAATTTCTCATTCGAGAGGATTGCCGCGCGGGCAAACGCCTGCTTGAGGATATCGCAGCCCGCTTCCAGATGTTTATCCGGATTCTTCGGCAGAACGCGACGGTAATCCGGGAAGCGACCATCCACCAGCTTCGAGGTAAAGATAAAGTCGCCGACGTGCGCGCGGATATTATTACTGCCGATCTGCACGCGCAGCGGGTTTTCGCCGCCGTCGAGCATACGCATCAGTTCAATCACGCCTTTACGCGGCACAATCACCGAGTGGCTGGGTAAAGACGCTTCCAGCGGCATTGAACACACCGCCAGACGGTGGCCGTCGGTCGCGACAGTGCGCAGTTCGCTACCTTCCGTTTCAAACAGCATACCGTTTAAGTAGTAGCGCACATCCTGATGGGCCATCGAAAACTGGGTCGCTTCAATCAGGCGCTTCATCGTGGCCTGCGGCAGCGTAAATTCAACTTCGCTTTGCCAGTCGTCAAGATTCGGGAAATCGGCGGCAGGCAGCGTAGACAGCGAGAAGCGGCTACGGCCAGAACGCACCAGCATCCGATCGCCTTCCAACTGAACGGCAATCTCCGCGCCCTCCGGCAGGCCGCGGCAGATATCAAAGAATTTCCGCGCCGGCACGGTAGTGGCGCCTGGCTCATGCGGCTGAGAAAGCGTAACGCGCGCGACCATCTCCATTTCAAGATCGGTGCCGGTCAGAGAAAGCGTACCGTCCGCTACCTGGAGGAGCAGGTTACCGAGAATCGGCAGCGTAGGACGACCGCCCAGCGGGCCGCTGACCTGCTGAAGCGGTTTTAATAAATGTTCACGTTCAACGGTAAATTTCATAGGATCACGACGACAATGTTCTGATTAAATTCGAAAAATCTTCTTTGATATCGTGGCTTTCTTCACGCAGTTGCTCAATTTTACGACAGGCATGAAGTACGGTAGTGTGGTCGCGCCCGCCAAACGCATCGCCGATTTCCGGCAGACTGTGGTTGGTGAGCTCTTTTGCCAGCGCCATAGCCATCTGGCGCGGACGTGCTACCGAGCGAGATCGACGCTTAGAAAGCAGATCCGCAATTTTGATTTTGTAATACTCGGCCACCGTCTTCTGAATATTGTCGATGGTGACCAGTTTTTCCTGCAACGCCAGTAAATCGCGCAGCGCTTCGCGCACAAAGTCGATAGTAATCGCCCGGCCGGTAAAGTTGGCATTGGCGATCACCCGGTTCAGCGCGCCTTCCAGTTCACGTACGTTAGAGCGTAGACGCTTGGCGATAAAGAACGCGACCTCGCCTGGCAGACGAATATCATTTTCGTCCGCTTTTTTCATCAGGATCGCCACGCGGGTTTCCAGTTCTGGCGGTTCGATCGCCACTGTTAGCCCCCAACCAAAGCGGGACTTGAGACGATCCTCAACGCCGTTGATCTCTTTCGGATAGCGATCCGACGTCAAAATGATCTGCTGATTGCCTTCCAGCAGAGCGTTAAAGGTGTGGAAAAACTCTTCCTGGGATCGTTCTTTATTGGCGAAGAATTGAATATCGTCGATCAGCAATGCGTCAACGGAGCGGTAGTAGCGTTTAAACTCTTCGATGGCGTTATTTTGCAGGGCTTTTACCATGTCCTGCACAAAGCGCTCGGAGTGCATATACACGACTTTCGCGTTGGGTTTGCGCGCCATAATGCCGTTACCCACCGCGTGCAGCAGGTGAGTTTTACCCAGACCGGTGCCGCCATAGAGGAATAACGGGTTATAGGCGCCGCCAGGATTATCCGCCACCTGACGTGCCGCCGCGCGCGCCAGTTGGTTGGATTTACCTTCGACGAAGTTATCAAATGTATGCTTAACATTGACGTTGGAGCGGTAGGTCGGCTCCGCCGGCGCTGGTACGTTATCCCAGCCCGAACGGGCCGCAGGCGCTACGCGCTGCGGCTGCGCCGTTGTTGTCTGCGCAGGCGCGACAACGTTATGCACAGGCGTTTTTAGCGTTTGCGTAACGGGCTTTGTTCCCACTTCAAAACGCAGTTGTGGGGCATCCGCGCCGCAGAATGTGTTGAGTAATCCATTGATATTGTTGAGGTACTTATCTCTTACCCAATCGAGCACAAAACGGTTTGGCGCATACAAAGCCAGCGTGTTATCGCTCAGTTCCGCCTGCAACGGGCGTATCCACATACTGAATTCTGTGGCTGGTAACTCATCCTGCAATCGGGCAAGACACTGCTGCCAAAGCGAAAGTGACACGGCGGACTCCACTCGAACAAAAGTCGATAAATGACAAAGGCTGATACATTAATGATTGTTGGCGCACGTCGATAAGACCCTGCATGAAGGGTGACGCACGAACCGCTGTCTGCGGTTTTCACGGATCTTTCAAACGATCGCGACTTCACGCAGTCTGAAAGATTTCGTGTTCATGCCTGACCAGGATCGTTTGAAACGATCAGGACCGCGGATCATAGCCTAAACTGAGCAAGAGATCTTCTGTTTCTCACAGATTCTTCCCGATTTATCCACAGGACTTTCCAGGAAAGGATAAGTGTAATCGATCCTGGGGAACTCCTGTACGCTTTCGCGCGCATATTGAAAAAATTAATAGGTAAAGGTGAGCAGACGCCTAAAAGATCGCATAAAGATCCAGGGCGATCCTTGCGCTTTACCTGGCAGTCCGTATAATTCTCCACCCGTCGCGCAATGCCCGTCATATGGCGTCAACGCTGCTTATTTTCCGCACAAAAAGGCGTGGAAAATCGCGGGAAAATAAGGAAAGAGAATTGACTCCGGAGTGTACAATTATTACAATCCGGCCTCTTTAATCACCCACACTGTGGCGTAAGTCGTTCAAAGTTTGTTCGGGTATACGCAAAAGTCAGTGAATTTATTCAAGTTTAGGTAGAAATCGCCATGAAACGCACTTTTCAACCGTCTGTACTGAAGCGCAACCGTTCTCACGGCTTCCGTGCTCGTATGGCTACTAAAAATGGTCGTCAGGTTCTGGCACGTCGTCGTGCTAAAGGCCGCGCTCGTCTGACCGTTTCCAAGTAATAAAGCTAACCCCTGAGTGGTTAAGCTCGCATTTCCCAGGGAGTTACGTTTGTTAACTCCCGCTCATTTCACATTCGTCTTCCAGCAACCTCAACGGGCTGGCACGCCGCAAATCACCATCCTCGGCCGCCTGAATTCGCTGGGGCATCCCCGTATCGGTCTTACCGTCGCCAAGAAAAATGTTCGACGTGCGCATGAACGCAACCGGATTAAACGTCTGACGCGTGAAAGCTTCCGTCTGCGCCAGCATGAACTTCCTGCAATGGATTTCGTGGTGGTGGCGAAAAAAGGGGTTGCCGACCTCGATAACCGTGCTCTCTCGGAAGCGTTGGAAAAATTATGGCGCCGCCACTGTCGCCTGGCTCGCGGGTCCTGATAGCCCTTATTCGGGTCTATCAACGCCTGATCAGTCCGCTGCTTGGGCCGCATTGTCGTTTCACGCCAACGTGCTCAAGCTACGGAATTGAGGCATTGCGCAGGTTTGGAGTGATAAAAGGCAGTTGGTTGACGGTGAAACGCGTATTAAAATGCCACCCTTTACACCCTGGTGGTGACGATCCCGTCCCGCCCGGACCATTTGATACCAGAGAACACTAACGATGGATTCGCAACGCAATCTTTTAGTCATCGCTTTGCTGTTCGTGTCTTTCATGATCTGGCAAGCCTGGGAGCAGGATAAAAATCCGCAACCTCAGACTCAACAGACCACGCAGACAACGACCACCGCAGCGGGTAGCGCCGCCGACCAGGGCGTACCAGCCAGTGGCCAGGGGAAAATGATTACGGTGAAAACCGATGTGCTTGATTTGACTATCAACACCCGTGGTGGTGATGTCGAGCAGGCCTTGCTCCCGGCTTACCCGAAAGAACTGGGTTCCAACGAACCGTTCCAGCTGCTGGAAACCACCCCGCAGTTTATCTATCAGGCGCAAAGCGGCCTGACAGGCCGCGACGGCCCGGATAACCCGGCGAACGGCCCGCGTCCGCTGTACAACGTCGAGAAAGATGCGTTTGTACTGGCCGACGGTCAGAACGAACTGCAGGTTCCGATGACTTATACTGACGCCGCAGGCAACACGTTTACCAAAACGTTTGTCTTTAAGCGTGGCGATTATGCGGTTAACGTGAACTATAGCGTGCAGAACGCCGGCGAAAAACCGCTGGAAGTCTCCACCTTTGGTCAGTTAAAACAATCCGTCAACCTGCCTCCTCATCGCGACACCGGCAGCAGCAACTTTGCGCTGCATACGTTCCGCGGCGCAGCGTACTCCACGCCGGATGAGAAGTATGAGAAATACAAATTCGACACCATTGCCGATAACGAAAACCTCAACGTCAGCTCCAAAGGCGGTTGGGTGGCAATGTTGCAGCAGTATTTCGCTACCGCATGGATTCCGCGTAACGACGGCACCAACAATTTCTACACCGCCAATCTGGGCAACGGCATTGTCGCTATCGGCTATAAAGCGCAGCCGGTACTGGTACAGCCAGGCCAGACTGGCGCGATGACCAGCACCCTGTGGGTCGGCCCGGAAATTCAGGATAAAATGGCGGCTGTTGCACCGCACCTGGATTTGACCGTGGACTACGGCTGGTTGTGGTTCATCTCTCAGCCGCTGTTCAAGTTGCTGAAGTGGATCCACAGCTTTGTGGGCAACTGGGGCTTCTCCATTATCATCATTACCTTTATCGTTCGCGGTATCATGTACCCGCTGACCAAAGCGCAGTACACGTCAATGGCGAAGATGCGTATGCTGCAGCCGAAAATTCAGGCGATGCGCGAACGTCTTGGCGATGATAAACAGCGCCAAAGCCAGGAGATGATGGCCCTGTACAAAGCGGAGAAGGTTAACCCGCTGGGCGGCTGCTTCCCGCTGATCATCCAGATGCCTATCTTCCTGGCGTTGTACTACATGCTGATGGGTTCCATTGAACTGCGTCATGCGCCGTTCGCTCTGTGGATTCATGACCTGTCCGCACAGGACCCGTACTACATTCTGCCGATCCTGATGGGCGTAACGATGTTCTTCATTCAGAAGATGTCGCCGACCACCGTGACCGACCCGATGCAGCAGAAGATCATGACCTTTATGCCGGTCATCTTTACGGTGTTCTTCCTGTGGTTCCCGTCAGGTCTGGTGTTGTACTATATCGTCAGCAACCTGGTCACCATCATTCAGCAGCAGCTGATTTACCGTGGTCTGGAGAAGCGTGGCCTGCATAGCCGCGAGAAGAAAAAATCCTGATTCGGTGTAGGCCGGATAAGGCGAAGCCGCCATCCGGCAAGGCGCGCCGGTCAGCCTGATGGCGCTAACGCTTATCAGGCCTACAATCAAAAGGCGGTCATATGACCGCCTTTTTTTATTGCAACAAAGTTGAGACTAACCATGAGCCATAACGACACTATCGTCGCCCAGGCAACCCCACCGGGACGCGGTGGCGTGGGTATCCTGCGTATCTCTGGTCTGAAAGCGCGCGACGTTGCGCAAGAGGTGCTGGGCAAGCTGCCGAAGCCGCGCTATGCCGACTACCTGCCGTTTAAAGACGTTGACGGCAGCGCGCTGGACCAGGGTATTGCGCTGTGGTTCCCCGGCCCGAACTCCTTCACCGGTGAAGATGTGCTGGAGCTACAAGGGCACGGCGGTCCGGTGATCCTGGACTTGCTATTAAAACGTATCCTGACGCTTCCAGGCGTGCGCATTGCCCGACCGGGCGAGTTCTCCGAGCGAGCGTTCCTCAACGATAAGCTCGATTTAGCCCAGGCAGAAGCCATTGCCGACCTGATCGATGCCAGTTCCGAACAGGCGGCGCGTTCGGCGCTAAACTCGTTACAGGGGGCATTTTCCGCCCGCGTTAACCACCTTGTGGAAGCACTTACTCACCTGCGAATCTACGTCGAAGCGGCTATCGATTTTCCGGATGAGGAGATCGACTTTCTCTCTGACGGCAAAATTGAAGCGCAGCTCAATGGCGTCATCGCCGATCTTGACGCCGTGCGCACCGAAGCGCGCCAGGGCAGCCTGCTGCGCGAAGGGATGAAGGTAGTGATTGCCGGACGCCCGAATGCCGGGAAATCCAGCCTGCTGAATGCGCTGGCAGGCCGTGAAGCGGCCATTGTCACCGATATCGCCGGTACCACGCGCGACGTGTTGCGCGAGCATATTCACATCGACGGGATGCCGCTGCATATCATCGATACCGCCGGACTGCGCGACGCCAGCGACGAAGTTGAGCGTATCGGCATCGAACGCGCCTGGCAGGAGATTGAACAGGCCGATCGCGTGCTGTTTATGGTGGATGGCACCACGACGGACGCCGTTGACCCTGCCGACATCTGGCCGGACTTTATCGCCCGTCTGCCCAAAAATCTACCGATTACCGTGGTACGTAACAAGGCGGATATCACCGGCGAAACGTTGGGTATTAGTGAAGTAAACGGTCACTCACTGGTTCGCCTCTCAGCGCGTACCGGCGAAGGCGTCGACGTGTTGCGTAACCACCTCAAGCAAAGCATGGGGTTTGATACCAATATGGAAGGCGGCTTCCTGGCCCGTCGCCGTCACCTACAGGCGCTGGCGGAAGCCGCTGAACACCTTGAGCAGGGCAAAGCGCAGCTATTAGGCGCATGGGCGGGGGAACTGCTGGCGGAAGAGTTGCGCCTGGCGCAGCAAAGCTTAAGCGAGATTACCGGCGAGTTTACCTCCGACGACCTGCTGGGACGGATTTTCTCCAGCTTCTGTATCGGGAAGTAAATCTCCTAAATTAAATTAAAAACGAAGTAAAACCTTTCAAAACATATCAAAACAACCAATTGTTATTTATGGCAATTTTAGGAAGTTCTCTTATGGTTAGGTTTTACTTCCCTTCTCACGATTTTGCTCCGTTTTGCTAATTATTGATCCACATTTGCTCCCGAGTTAAAATTTTGGAGTAACGGGAGCAAAGCGGAGCAATTATGAAGGTATCAGTAAACAAGCGTAACCCTAACTCGAAGGGGCTCCAGCAACTTAGGCTAGTGTACTATTACGGAGTTGTTGAAGGTGAGGATGGCAAAAAACGAGCAAAGCGCGACTACGAACCTTTAGAACTCTATCTCTACGAGAACCCAAAGACACAAGCAGAGCGTCAGCACAATAAAGAAATGTTGCGTCAGGCTGAGGCTGCGCGGTCAGCAAGGCTCGTTGAATCTCACAGTAATAAGTTCCAACTGGAAGACAGAGTAAAACTTGCTTCGAGCTTTTACGATTACTACGACAAGTTAACTGCCAGTAAAGAGTCTGGAAGCTCTTCAAACTATTCTATTTGGATCTCAGCAGGTAAACATCTTCGGAGCTATCACGGAAGAGCAGAGCTCACTTTTGAAGAAATTGATAAAAAATTCCTAGAAGGGTTTAGGAAATACCTTTTAGAGGAACCACTAACGAAATCGCAATCAAAACTTGCGAAAAACACAGCCTCTAGTTACTTCAACAAAGTCAGAGCCGCACTAAATGAAGCGTTCCGGGAAGGCATCATCAGGGATAACCCAGTCCAGCGAGTAAAAAGTGTCAAAGCAGAAAATACCCAGCGAACCTACCTCACTCTGGATGAAGTTCGAGCTATGACAAAAGCGGAATGTCGCTATGACGTACTTAAACGAGCATTTCTTTTTAGTTGCACAACTGGCTTGAGATGGAGCGATATTCAGAAGCTTACTTGGAAAGAAATAGAAGAGTTTCAGGATGGACACTACAGAATTATTTTCAAACAAGCTAAATTACTGAATGCCGGAAACAGCTTAGTCTACCTGGATCTACCAGACTCAGCCGTCAAGCTTATGGGAGAGCGCCAAGATAAAGCGGAGCGAGTATTTAAAGGGTTAAAATATAGCAGTTACACCAACGTTGCTTTGCTACACTGGGCAATGCTAGCAGGCGTTCAAAAACATGTTACTTTCCACGTAGGCAGACATACATTTGCTGTGGCCCAGCTTAACCGTGGGGTTGATATCTATTCTCTCTCTCGCCTTCTTGGACACTCAGAATTGAGAACAACGGAAATTTATGCTGATATCCTTGAAAGTCGCCGGGTAACAGCAATGAGAGGCTTTCCAGATATTTTTGAAGATAAAGTACAAGAATCTGGAACTTGCTGTCCTCACTGCGGAAAGTCCGTATTGAATAAAACACTTTAAGATGCCCTACGGCCGCGAGGAAAACTCGTGATGTAATTTGTAACGTCTTGGTGAAGTTCATGAGCAGACTTCACTCTGTTCTTTTCCAACCATGCTTGAAGGTCTGAGCGCTTAATTAGCACCCGATTACCACCCGGCTTAGTAAACGATAAGCGCTTTTCATGCGTCAGGCGGTAGATGTATGAGCGTTTTGCTCCAACGTATGCCGCCGCCTCATCGACGGTAAGATACTCTTTATCAGATGGTGGTAAGTTTGATTTGCTGCCGTCACTCACCGTATTTTCAACGACCTGAGCCAGTAATTGCTTCATTTCTGCAATTTCGCTTCTCAAGGCATTCAAGGTTTCATTCACGTCTACAGTCATCAGCCTACCCGTTACACACCAGTTATTGATAGACCTAGTTTATGAGAGACAGCTACCAATCCTCGGCTCTGGATCTGCCCTTTTAGGGCGCGAACAAAGTTATTAACGCCTGAACATGGTTCAACTATAGGTATCTTTATAGGATTTTTTTAAAGGCAATACCTATAGGTTTAGGGGGGGGGAAATTATGCGTGCAAAGTGGGGGTGATTATGCGCAGCTCGTCAGTAGTCAGGGGGGTAATTATGCGTAAAAAGGGGGGGGCGATTATGCGTGGATAAAATCCAAAACCAACAGTGTTTTCCACAACTTTGCAAAACAATAACATAAAAAAACCGGCACATTGGCCGGTTATTAAGTCAATTACGGTATGGAATCGGTGGGGGGCTGGACATCATCAGAATTCCGCCAGTCACTTTCTTAACTTTTGCATCCGGATAAACAGTAAGGACTCTCTTTAGAGCAGGAAGGAATACCTTCTTAAAGTTCCTGTCAGCGTCGTCTCCGGTATATTCTTGACCAAACTGCTCGCGCAAATTACGCCAGTACAATACGACAGGCCTACCGCTAATTCGATGTAAACGATCCGAAAGCATGGCATAAATATCCATCGCAAGAGCACTGCTATTAAGCTGATTTAGAGCCCTTAAATCAAGCGGTACAGCATGTTCGCTTAGCGTAGTAAAATACTCGTGTGAAAATGTAATAACACCAGGCCATAAAGCACCTTGATTGTCGCTGTTACCAATCCAAGCCTCAAATTTTTGGATGGGCTTACCATCGTAAGTGAACGCTTTATCAGCGGTACTAAAACCAAGGGTAATACTACAAGCAGATAACGCCAAAAGCTGTTTACGGAAGTTTGTATAGCTCCCATTTTTTCCTCCTGATGACTCCTTGCCCAGTTGTTTGAGGAAAGCACTGGCGCTATTGCCGACATCAATCTCGGGTGATTTTGAACGCAACGCTTGAGTATTCAGATATGCCATTACAAGCCTTGGCATGGGACCATACGGAACAGGCTGTTGGAGAAACTGCTTACCATCCCAAATTTTACCCGCTCGGATGTATAGACCAGCAGCACCACAACGCCTCTCAAACTCAGATCCATTTACTCTTGAACGAGGCAAACCGACTTGGCACATGATTGAGTGCATAAAAGTGAAATCATTGGGCGAGGGTGGATCTGATTTAATCCTTACTGAGGCATCTATTAATTCAGACTCAGCCCGACTCAAGCCTTGTGATTTATCACTATTTTCTACTTCGATATCCGCCTGATACTGAGCAAGTAGTTGGCTAAATGGCTTCATTACTTACCCTGCGGGAATCAAGCCATGCCTCCAACTGATCTAACCTGTATCTTAGTGTTTTATCGCCACTGATTTTATATGGTTTGGGAAATGAAGGGTCGTTTGTGCGGATTCGTTGAAGCGTTGGCACAGAGATTTTAAGTAGGGCAGTCACCTCATACACAGAGATCATCTGCAGGTGACTGTAATCTTTTTCATTTAAAGTTTGCTGCATAAATTTCTCCAGCATCATCATTGATTTACTGGAGAAATTTTGAGGGTGAACCCCCGTAAACATGGCCTCTGGAAGTGCCCTATTTGGGCACCTAGGCGATTTATTCCGACACAAAAACTTTCACATGTGAAAGTTTCTCATTGATAAACATCAACCACCATTGCCATCCAAGTCAGGAAAGATTTCACGCGCTTTGTCGTTTCTAATTTTGTCCACATTAATCCCTTCCAGCCGCTCCATAATACGTTCTGAGGCGTCTTGTCGAGTACCATCAATATTAAAATCACTTCCAGCTCCCGTTAAAGCATCCAAGTTTAACGATGCGGGATCAGGAAGTTTTCCATTTTGCTGAAGTATACCCAACCACTCGTCTAGGTTAACCTTACTCCAATCAATATCCGCTATTCGATCCAATGGAATTCCGCCGCATTGAGGTGTGCGCGCATCACCAAAGTTAAGGCCAAGTTGTGGCCGCACTTGCTCTTGGATGATTCGAGAGAGTGGCGAGTTGAAACAGCAATAGGACTCTCGCTCCTCGACACATGCTCCCAGTACTTTGGACTTGCAGTAAGATCCAACGTATGTGCAGCTATTTAGTGCTCTTTTAGCATTCATGGTGAACTCCTTTTCCTCGCACTTCCAAATCATTTGGATCATGACCATCGACACTACATAGACTGTGTAAACAGTCATAACGGTGCTTAGCATGGCGGCACCTTGTTGGCCGAGGATTTGTTCAGTCATTGATTCAGGAGCCCCAGCAGGTACGCCAGCGGCTCCCGTCGCAGAAGCATTTCCTAGAGCTTCAGAAGTCAGCTTGGTAATTTGCTCCTTTAATGCGCCAATAGTCTCCTGGGCAAACTGTTGAACAGGCTGGAGAAAACTATCAACCGCTCCACTAATATTTTCTATATAACTTGCAAAAGGCTGTGTTATTTCGGTCCAGCCAGACATTACGGGGTCTCTTAATACTTGGTATGCTCCTTTCACGGCACTGCCATCAGAGAGTCCCATAACGGCACCGTCTAGCTTAGGCACGGCCATAATCAAATTGAGATAATCAGCAAACGAAATATTCGTCGGCTTTTCACAACAATCTGAGACACCACCCACAGCAATCTTGCATTCCCCAGCCTCACCGGCAAAAGCTGAACACATCACATTTTCTTCACCAGTGGGGTTATCATCATAATTTTGACCAGTACAACTCATATCCTGAGTCATGAACTGAGCTGCATTCAACAATGCAGATGCACGAGCGAAATCAGTGCTTTGTGACTTTGTTATATCGAGACAATCATCCCCCATACACCTAATGGGTCCACCACATTGATACGTCGTTTCTTTCTCTAAAGTAGGTATTGATATGTCCGTTCCGCAGTCGTAGGTATCTTTAAACACATAACACTTACCCGAGGAACCCTCTGCTCCATCAATACATTCAGAACTAATAAATCCACACTGAGGATTATCCTCATACATCTGGCAACTGTTGAGATTTCCACCAGTATTTACAGGGCAGTGTGTTTCACCTTGAGGATCTGTCCAGCAGTCCATTTGCCCCTTATAAAAGTCATAGTCGGCTTTAACTCGAACCTTTTTGCACAGCTTTGGAATGCCAGGGAAAGGTGACGGTTTCAGTTGGGATTCGCAAACTTTGACCCCGTTGATGACTGTGCAGCCCGTAGCATCAGTCGGGTCATCTATACATGTTATCTCGCCTTCGGCAAAACCATCTACAACCCCTTTGGCTGAATCCATGCAGCTCTGTGGAGCCCACTCATCCTTGGTAATGGCTTTCGATGGGTCATAGCGGAGTTTTATGCGGCCAAAACCCTCACCTTCACCAGTTACTGAAACACGGATCTTGAATGTAACAACATCACCATCTTTCACGTTCTTAAAATAGGGAGTGACATCAACATTAGGGTTTCGCTCCCAACTCGTGGAGAGCTCACATCTACCGGCTGTTTCTGGAGGGAAGTTGCCATCTGGGCCAGACCACACTTTAGTTTCTTGGCCGGACTTACCGACCCACACTTGCATGTAATCATCCCACTTAACATATTCAAGTGTTGCGGAAACGATAGCATCCGGGTTACTAACCTGGACTCTTGTGTACTCTTCATAGATTTTACAGTTACCAGCCCAGTAATCGTCCCCAACCTTACCAATCCAGAGCTCCGTGCATCCGTCACCACAGGACTTGAGGTTGTATGGGCCATCATAGTGCTTCACCACAGAGGCATCGTAGTCATGGACAACCTCACAGTCCGCGCTTTGATCTACAACACGCTGACACCGTTCATACTCTGGAATGTGGGTGTTGATAGTATTCTGATTAATGGTTGTTTCGGCAGAACAATCCCCAAAGCCACCTGCGATGAGGTCCATATCCTCATAGGTCTTTTTGCTTAGATTCAATACCGGGTCATTACTGAAATCAGGGCGTGAGCGATTGGCCGCATCCATGAGAACTTGATATGCAGAACCTGATATTGAGGGATTGGAGCTGTTGGCGTCTTGGAATAAATTGGCTTTTGCCTCATTACCAAACTGATCCATAGCATCAGCATCACTAAATATCTGTTCTAGCTCCTCTGGAGATGCTGCATCAGGGAAATACTCTGCGGTATTTTGACCAGGTTGAACTCCAGGAAACAGTTCATTTATGTTTATGGATGTTGATTGACCATTACCGACTGGTAGAGAAATTTTACCATCTTGAACCTGAGCAGAGTTTTGCTTAACTCCGTTCGCAATAGATAAACCAAATTGTTTGGCATCACGACCAACAGCTCCGATGTTAGGTTCCTGATTACCCGCATAAGAATGTATCGGAAGAACTGAGATGGTTAAACATAGGAGCGAGGCAACAAACCTCGTCATGATGGGCGGCATAGTGGACATAGCATTTCTCCAGCTTTTTAGTTTGGATAATGCTATGTCGCTCTCTCATAAAAATTAGCATCGCTATTTGCCCTTTTGCGGCATACGCGGATGTATTCAGGCAGCTTTTGAGACCCGGCAGAATGGGCATTCAACACATGTTCGCTGATTAATTGACGTAAAAAAAGTGCATTGGCATTGCTCGCAATGCTCTATCATTGCTTCTCCATTGCGCATTTCAGAGGCAAGACACCAGGCATCTGTAATGTCGAAGGGCTCCCATTTTCCTCCTTTCATACCTGGTACTTCTTTACGGATAGCGTGATACATCCTAAACGCTTTATTCAGAGCGCTAATATCTACAGAACGCTTAACTTTTTCCCCTCCAAGATTTGAATAGAGCTGCATTAAAAGCGATGCTTGAATTTTAGATGTCTGACTGTGGATCAGCGTCGCTCCACCACGGAATGTCCTGGATTTCTTATCCTTCACATCATATCCGCAATATTCAAGCTCAGCGTACAGCCTGCGAACTTGCTTATAAGTCAAACCAGTCTCTAGGATAATTATCTTTGTGATATAACCCGCCAATGCCATGTGCCTTGCTTTTACCCAGCGAGATAACGAACCAGATGTAAAACATTCACTCATGATTATCTCCACACCAAAGATTGCTGAATCTTTTTTAATAAAATCGGCGTTGTATCGGCAAGAGCTGCTGATAAGAATTGATCGAGTACGCCAATATCAAATCTCAATGAAAATCTAATAACGACCCTATGCGATAACGACCTTAACTGGCTGTTTGAGGAGGCGGCGACTGAGGAAGCAAGACCAGAAGATACACCAAAATTTTGCCTCGCCATGTCCAAGTTTCTACTAGCTAACTTATTAAGCAATAGCCAGTACGCTGCGTCAAAGTCGTCCACAACATTTTTAAGGCATATGACAGAATCGTAGCTACCGGCAAGAGCATCGATCACTTCCATTTGATCTGTTTCAAGTTTAAAGCTAAGAAGAACTCCACTCGCTAATTGTGAAAGATAACTGTCAGGAGTTGACGCCAATTTATTAACAAGATCTTCTGGAAGAGAAAAATGATTGCTAACCTGGGATGGCGCATTGGCTGATAAAAGCTTCAGTAGTGTCCACAGAGTCAAATCAAACTCAAAAATATCTTGGTCTGGCTTCTCTTCACTCAATTGAACGGCAAACTTGTCAAAGCTACCAATAACATCACGTTCTAACGGCTCTAAGGCATACATCAGTAGTCCTCCTTACCTTTTTTTCTGCGGCCTAGATTGATTGAAACTAACGCGCTCCCTGCAATCAACGCTAGTAAGGTAAATCCATATTGGTCATCTCTCCACGACGAGATAAACAAGTGAGTAAGAAAGCTTAGAATAAACAACGTTCCGATTGCCTTAACGACGATGTTTAATCGCTTTTCAGTTTCACGATCTAAATGCTTCATATCTTTCTCCATAACACACCTGATTTATTCACTGATTAACTTTGTCATCAATCATAAATACCATGACTTTTTGATAATGCAACGCCAAACACTGTGTTTTTTTACAGTATCATTTTATGGTGCTATGAAGATTTGCATTTCTGAACGATAATCTATAATCGGTTACATATTAATCAGGAGGCGTAAATGAAAAAGGCGCTATTCTCTTTGTTTTTAATCGTAAGTTTGTTCTATTCGTACAAACTTCTTGGCCTATGGTCGCTCATATTTTTTGTAGTCGGAGTTTCTCTGCTGGCATCTTTAAAGATTGGTAGAAGAGCCTATCTAATCAGTAATTCCGGGAGTAAAACGAACACATTATCTGGGCGAGATCTGTTTGCAGACGTCACATACAACCCTGCCACAGGATCTCCAATGGTAAGTGACGTAGATGTATCCGGAAGCTTCTATGGATTGAATAAAAACAAAGGCTCCTGAGAGCCTTTGTTTTTATTAATTATAGACTTAACGTTAACTGCCTATCTTTATATCTTAATAACGGATACCGTTGAGGCGACGAAAAAAAACCTATCAAAATGTGTTTATTAAGTTCCGGATGCTCTCTGATTACATTGTTCAACACCGAACCATCGACGATAAATTTTTTATTTCCACAGGAGATTGGCTTTTCGTTTAGCCATCTCCCTTCCCCCAGTAATATCATCACTTTAAGCTCTTTAATTGCGCGTCTATATTCAGCTCGTCTGCTCATTAACGGCCTCCTTTGGCTACGGACAAATACCTTGATACAGGCGCTAAATATCCGCCCGCTTGGTCTTTACCTGCCCCCGCAGAACTTTCAATAATCGCAGCCATTTTATCTGCCAATACGTTATCACCAACCTCTTCTCTGAGATTTTCTCTTAGTTCTCCAGAGCGCGATGAATCGCCGCCCATCAACGATGCAGCAAACAATTCTGCTCCTGCCTGACTATTCAAACCATAATCATATCTTGCAGTATCCATTGCTATCTGCCTGAATTCGTCACCATATTGCTGAACAAACTCAGCCGCCTTTCCAGCTCCAGCCTCGCTTGCACTTGCTAATGCAGAAGCAAAAAACATCCCTCTTTCTCTAACAGACATTCCCTGTGCTGCCTCTGAAAGATCTGACTTACCGGTTAACCATTCTTTACCGGCTTCAAATCCACTGATCCCCACACCAATGATGTCCCTACCCAGATTTGCAGCACCTACAGCCAGGAAGCCTCCAAGACCATACTCTTGCTTGACGTAATCGTCCCCTTTCTTTGTGTCCTCAATAAACTGATCTCGTTGTTCCGGAGTCATCTGGGCTAACTTAGACATCGATTGCCCAAAACTCTCTGCGAACCCTTCTTTGGCGGCTCCTGCGCCACCCACAACTTGCTGTACAAAACGACCTGCGCCCTCAGCACCTGCAAACAAAGCACTGGATGTTGACGGGGCCAAATCGGATGCCATGATCTGTGCTCTTAACGCAGGCAAGCGGTCATTAAGATATTCATTTCTGCTTGTCCCATAACTCTGCTCAAGTTGTTGGATACCCTTTTCATGAGCGTCACGAACAGAATTTTCAGATCCAATACTGCCTGATTCAGCTAAAAGCTTTTGTTCATTGCTCATTCTTTCCGGTGCCGAAAGTGCGCTCGAATTTTCAACCGGCGAGACATAGCGCGGAGCATCCTTTACCAACATTGCACTATGACCAGGTTGATTAAAGTCAATACCACTGTTACCACCAGTGGCCTTTGCTATTGCACCGGCTGCAATTGCTTGTTCAGATGGAGAGTTGGAATTGAGCATAGCAAACAACTGCCCTCCAACTATTGCCCTCTGGGAATCAATACCTAAATCTTGGTAATGCTGGGCTTTTCTTTGCGCAAAATCTCTTGTCTCTGGCGATGACTGTCTAACACCATCTGACAATGACTTACCGGCTGACCAGTTGTTCAGAACTTTGTCAGCTAACGCGATAATATTATTGTTGCTAGTAGTCCCGATAGTTTGCTGAGCCTGAGATAACTCTTGGTAGGTTTGTTGCGAAGACAAAAGATCAGAACTGGATTGCATGAGCTGCTTTCTCTGCTCTTCACCTAAGCTCTGGGTAAAACGTTGACCTTTATCAGTAGACACTTGCCGCGCCAAATCACTCGTTAATGCTGAACTGTCATCTTTTGTAAAACCGAGTCCGCGAGATAAAGAGTCAATATCAGAACTAAGCTGCTGTCTACTATCCTGACTCTGCGATTGCGCAGATACATCTAAACTACCGTTCATAGATACCGGATTAGCGGCATTTACAGCGGCACCAACCGGTCCTGTAAAAGCAGCAGCAAGTTTTCCGGCATCCACTCCAGCGCTAGCACGCATAGCAATAGCTCCTGCCACAGCATCCGTGTGAGAAGCATTTATCCCACGATCAGTAACGTAGTTCTGCGCCGCGGACAAAATACTTTTAGCCTGAGTTGAATCAGACGCTCTCAACGTTTGTCCTAATGATTGTAGTTGTGAATAAGTCTGTTCTGAACCATGTCCAGAAAACACACTATTACTTAATTGGCTAGCGAAACCTTTCTGAGCCTGTGCAGTAGCAGCAGAACTACTGCTAAGGGCATTACTTACGGTACTCCCTAAGTTAATACTATCAACTAACGACTCACCTCCAGAGGTCATTGTTCCAGCAATCCGGGATTGATTAAATTGTGGTTGTTGACTCAAAACAGAACCACGGTCCACTAAGTCTGGAGACATTAGTTTTTCATTGACTGTATCACTCGCCCCCACTCGTTGAGCAAGACTATTGAAGGCATATACTGAGCCAGTTACTAACATCAACGATAGGACTGGCGTTGCTGCGGCCATCATTCCACCTATCCCTATCCAACGCTCAATTTCGGCCCCAGCATATGCAACGCCTTCAAATGAGGATAAGTTCCCTGTGGTATATTTTGCGAGCGCCTGCTGCCCCATTATGTAAATGAATAGATTGATTACCGACATAATTGGCAACCAAAGTTGTACCCATATAAGCATTTGAAGATACTTACCGACCAATAGCAAACCTTTAGAACCTAGCACCATCACAAATGCGGCTATGGGCGTAATCGCATAGGCAAACCCCTCTACCAAGGTCATAAGAGGTTGAATCGATTTTACAAACAAAGACTGTTCGGCTGCATATTGCGTATTTCGCTGAGACTCAGCTTGAGTGAGCATGATTTGTGCGTACGGATCATTCATATCACTGTAGTACTGAGCAAAGCCACGCTGTACGATAGGTTGCAGAAAATTGGCTTTTATAAAATCACCTGCGGCCACATTCGTAACCTGCAGGCGATATAAAGCGTCAGATGTAGCATTCAAAGCATCAGTGGTAGACAACAAATAGCCAAGAGCTTGTTGCGAAAGGCCAGAATTGAAGGCAGTTTCAAAGGATTGGCTCAACTGAATCCAGCCATCTGTACAACTGGGATCTGTCGGGCCAGATGGAGACAGGTACAATCGGGTCCCATATATTTGTGAATCAAATCTGAGAGCTGTACGCCAATTCTCTGTGTTGATTTGATCCTCATTTGACTCACCTAATGAAAATTTAATTGCTGTGCATTCTGATATGTAGTTAGTCAGGCTTTTCTTCATATCAACAGCACCGCCTCCTAGGGAATCATTCCAGACAGTCCATAGTGCTGACTCCATTTCGTGATTTCTGAGCTTTGATAATAACTCTAAAGAATCCATGAACTTTGATTCAGTCACACTCGCGACAGGGCTATATGCAACCTCAAAGAGTTTTGTGAGACCAAATCCAACGCTTGAGATTATAGAACCAGCGGCGGCTGGACCAACAGGTACGTTATCCACTACTCGCACTTGTCCGTTGTACGCGTCCTCAATAGTTACCGTAACGCCGGCTCCAAAGGAAATGGCATACACGAGCCAACAAGCAAAAACTTGATGTAAATCCCAGGATTTAGCTCCCTGGAATAACGACTGAAATGAGATGATAAGAGCGCCAATTAAAAGGCCAATACTTACCATTCGTTCAAAATCACCGGTGCCTGTAGCCATCGCTACAGCAATCATTATTTGCTCTAGAAATGCGGCATCACCGACGGAATAAATACTAAAATCCATTAGTTACTCCTTTTTCCCTGATGCTTGGGCCGCAAGTAAAAGCCGCTGCTTCTTTGTGACATCAAGTAAGCTGTTGTAATACCCCATCAGATCACTTAGCTTCCCGTGCCTCACAATTAATTGGTCATACTCTTGTCTGACAACAGCCCGAGAAGCATCAAGTACATCAACAGCTTTTTGTTGATAGGCATTATCACTGTTAGCTAACGCAATAGTTGTTGCCCGGTATATCTCCTCAATAAACCTGTAGGTTATATCTAGCGCTATGATGGTCTGTGCTTGCTGAGCAAACTGCTCTGCTGTATCACTGGAAACAGCGGAAAGATTTCGGAAAAGTGAGCCAAAGCTACTGGGGAGATTTGATACAAAAGCTATCTCGGCAGAACTTAAAGCCCCAACATTGTTTGCATATTTATAAATCAATCCAGGTGAATAATCAGAACCAAGAAGTAAATCTGACATTTGATTGCCAATACCCCTGAGCTGAACACTCTTCAGCTCAGAACCAGCAGAAATACAGTTAACCGTATCACTGTCACATGAATAAACTTTAACAGAGCCACCTGAAATGAGATCTCCAAGGGTAATTCGATTCCCCGGTAAGGTGACGATGGGATTAGTACTGTTGTTTGCTCCAGCAAGATTTGGATCATTAATTAAATCACCAATGACAACGGCACCAGTTATAGACATCATGGCTTCAAGCAGGCTGTTATCCCCGTACTGGAACCATGAACTTACACTATTCTTTTTGAGTTGCTTCCAGACAATATTACCTATCATCTCTTGGTAGGCCTGTGGCGAGTTGTCTTTCAGCGTCTTGATTGCCGTTTGTCCATCCGTTTCCTGCGTTGCAGAAAACATGTCTTCAAATAAACCTTTGGTCGATGCTTTTGTACGAGTATCGTTCTTTAGTTTCGTGTCAAAAG
The DNA here is from genome assembly GCF_017572835.1 of Salmonella sp. 32120201201600049SM. NCBI lineage: Bacteria > Pseudomonadati > Pseudomonadota > Gammaproteobacteria > Enterobacterales > Enterobacteriaceae > Salmonella > Salmonella sp. 32120201201600049SM. Next base: position 43,252 of record NZ_JAGESA010000015.1, read on the forward strand.
CACTTAGTGAATCGTTAACAATACCCTGAGCTAACTGACAAGAATTGCCTAAATGCTGGTTCAAAGCCTGAACTTTCTTCTGAAAGTTTTCTATCCATTTGGCACCATCAGGAAAAACATTATCCAGAGCTAGTTGAAAAGCATAGCCCTTTGCATTTGCTGCCACAGCTCGCATCAGTTGAACAATCTGATCTGCATTCACAAACGATAAAGAACCACCGAATAGATCAACGCCACCACACCCAGCTTTCCAGGATGGAGGGACAAAGCTAACTAGGTTTTCATCAAAAATACGCGCTTTGGTGGTCACACGCCCACCCGCAATAACTCCACGGCGTTGTGTCTCATGAATACCCGGTCTAGTTGTATTACTCATTTCGTTGAATAGTCTATCCATCTCGGACTGAAGCCCTTCAGCCGAGGCATGAGTGGCGACGACAGAGAAGATGATTAAACAAGAGGCAGATAGTGTTCTAATGTAAGGGGGAGAGACTCTCATACTGTTGCTCCAATAGGTTTCGTGTCACCCGAAAGCCTACCGAGCAAATGAGTACAAACCGAACTCCCAAACTGTCCAATTTGGGCAGTCCAAATAAAACTTTCACATGTGAAAGTTAATCATTGAATAATGTCGGCAACTTTGTCACGTCAGTACAAACTTATGATTTTTAAAAAGTTTTAATTAACCCTTGTTGCATTTTCACAAACCAATGGCACTCTATTTCTAAAAGAGGAGCTTTAAATGAAAATGAATATGTCAACTTCCGTAAGTTCAGCTACAGCCTTGTTCGCCGCCATTATGCTCGCAGGCTGTGCTACAACCCCAAAATCCTATAATTCAGAGATGTCCAGAGCGTTAAACTTGGCAAGAGCTGGGGGTATTTATGACCAAGATCTGAGAGACTCAGAAGATGGGCGGAACTCATATAGACAGTCTCTACTGATGAAAGCGCTAAATGTCACAAGCCTGGCCACATCGCTTGATGCTCCATTAAGAGGATTGAACGGTCAGCAAACTCTCATGTTTAACACTGCAAGCATTCTTACATCACCGGATAACCCATCCGCTAGGCCAAGTTTGATGGCTTGGATGCCTGCATCAATGGCTAAATCCTCAGAAGATGCTTATAGCAACTACATAAACCTAATTGATAATGCCGTTGCGGTAGCCGCGAAATCTATGAACCTGGATTTAACTAAAATAGTGGAAAGTACAGCGCCTAAGATTGATGGAAATCCCTTAATTATGTGGGCAGTAACGGCTCCACAATTTGGCTGTGATGGCTCAAACTGCGTAATTGCATACAACGTTACAATGCCTAATCCGTGGAAAACACCAGCCTTTGTGGGCAGTGGTAATATTGATAGCTTTAATCTGGCCGCTAATAACACGACCAAATATTCTCGATTGATTTTCTCCCAGGTCAGCGACGTGAAATCATTTCCAATGGACGATTTTTACAAAAGTACGAGCCGAGCGCTGCCGGAGTGGGCAGTCATGTATTTCCCGCCCAATAGTGTGTTCCAGGATGGCAAAGCTTTACCATATCCAGTTATCTATGAAAAAGGCCAGCAATTGCTATTTAGGAAGGCACAATGAGTCTGTGGCATGAAGAACTGGAACTGGCTTTGCTAAATCTGGAGGATTCAAAAGCCGGTTGTGATGTGATGACTTACGTGATCAGCCACATTCTAGCCAAATCAGACATTCCACATCAGTGCAGAGTAGGGTTTGTTGAAACAGTGCATAGCAAGACTCAAATCAATCCGCATTGCTGGATAGAGCTAAAGAATGGATGGGGTATAGATCTGACTTTACGCCGGTGGTTGGGTGACGAGGACCGATGGCCGCATGGAGTATTTAGGCTTTCAGACTATCCACAGGTTCAATTCTGGGGAACGCCCCTGTTTGCCCCGAAGCTAGACGATGAGGAAATTAACGCTATGTCCGATCATCTAATTGAGACAGTAAAAATACCAGTTTGTTGCTGAATTATTCAGCATAGATAACAGGGCCGTTTAATACACATATATTTATTGATCAGCGCGATTTTGATTGTGTTTGTTGTATAAATACAAACTTCCGAACGTCACAATGGTAAAAAATGCGAGCAAACTTAACATTGCAATAGTAAAGGCATCCACGGAACTGAACCTCTCTTGTAAAACCTTATATACTTAGAGTCTAACTAAACTAGCGAGATTTACCAGTGGCAAAAACACTAGACCAGATCTTGGAGCATGAGAAGCCAGAAATTGTAGCCGAGGCCAGACGCAAGGCATCAGAGATGCTCCGTCTCTTGGATGAGCAAACGGCCAAGCAGGATAATGAAACCGATTCAGTAGATTCCTATCACCAGAAGTAGCAAAGGGCCAGACAAGCTGGCCCTTTGCTTTTCTTAGTAATTACATCACTAAGTACGGTTCATCGTTGTCGCTTTCAGCTATCGTCAAGTCAATAGTGAAAGTGATATCGATGCGCTCAACAGTCCGATTACACTCACGAGCATACTCATCCTGCAGGCTTTTAAACAGCGCTTCAGCTTCATCATGAGAAGTAGCTTCTACTGTTTCAACAGCCAACTCACCTTCTTTTTCAGTGTAGTTAACCCCACGATAATACACGCGGCCACACACATCGAATTGATGGATCTCTGTTTGATTTTGTCCCAACATATTAATTCTCCAAAAGTTTAATAGCCGGGACTTAGCCCAACCGGGCAAAGTACCCGGTTGGGTTATTTAATTAGGGATTAGGCTTCAGGCATGTTGCGTATAGTCAAGGACTCACAAACACCATGCCCGTAAAGCACTGCATTTCCCTGGGGATTTTGTTCCAAAAACTTGCGCGTGGCTTTGAGAGCTGCCCTATAACCAGCATCAGAAGGCTGATACTCTCGCGTTCGCTTTTTTTTGTTTGTCAGAATCAGTCGATACATAAAATCTCCCTCATCTTTGAGCTGACAATAATTTCCTGGTGGAACCTATTACAGCGCGTTCAGCAACCAGCTCCCCCTCAAGCGGAGCGCATTCGACAGCATCGGAGACTCTAGGTTGATGGCTACCGGAGGTAGCTTTCAACCATTCACCACACAATGAACTGCTATTAGTTACCAATGGGCTAACGACCCGTACAGGCCGCGTTTTTATCAATGATCGATATGCCAGAATCGAAGCCTTATTTAGTAGTTTGGCGACAATCGTAGCCCCGAAAGCAATAACGCCCACGGTAACAATCATGATCAAAACGAACGTAGAAAAGTACATAAACACCTCCAATTAGTTGGAATTGAAGGGGTTACACCGCATAACCGGTGAACCCCGGTTACGGGATAAATTGATAAAATGCTGTTTGTTTTTGGCGACCAGCTATCGCACATACTCAGCACGGAGCTGAAGTTGATTCAAATTTAACAGCTCATTTCTGAATCGACACGCGCTGTATTGGCCCTTTTTGGGCACATTTAAACAAAGCAGCGAACGGAAGGTCTTATTAAGGAATATGACATAGGCGTAGATGGCTTTTAATCAGCAGAGCCGGTGTTTTTTGGGCGCGGAGGCTCTCCAGGACGGTTAAGTAATTCCCACAAGAGTCGGAACGCATAAAAATGATCCCGCAATGTCGTGGTACTCAATCCTTGATGCCTTGTGTAATACCGGTGGATATGAGCTCTTCCAATTTGTGATGGTGCGTTGACTCCTTTTTCATTGGCGGCAATATCGTTTAGAGCCGAAATTAGCCTTTTTACCATAGCTCGCCGAGCCGTCTTCCCTCCATGCCGCACATAAACATGGCTTCTTTCTCTTACCCATTTTTCCATCAATTACCCCAAATAACTATTTGTCACATCGATGCGACCATGACCCAATTCCAAAGCCACTTCAGATCTGATTTCTTTGTCCAGCATTTTGGCGTGAGCTATTGATACTCCAAGTTCTTTGGCTAAATATTCATAGTGCTCTCGCCCATGTTTAACACCTGCTTTTACCGGGCAATCAGCACGCATCAAAGTTTTGTAGCGCGTTTGAGCGTAGTGGTGCCTTTCGCCATGGAAGTTCACCGGATGGCGGCCGATCTCCCGGTAGGCTTCTTGCCGAAACTCACGATAATTCTTCTCTGCGGGGATCATGCTGCGGCCATCCTGTATGGCGGCGGCTCGCTGGAGTGCCGTAATTTGAGCATCACTGGTGATCGGAACAGTGCGCGCCCGGCCACCTTTGGTGCCATCTTTTATGCTCACGGAGCCAGTTTTCTCGGCCTCTCTTAGTGCTCTGGCTGCATCCAGCTTGGCCGATTCCTCGAACCGCAGACCGAAATTACGCTGTAGTTCCAGCAAAGCCCCAAGGCGCTCGGAGGCTGCCCCCATTGCGGCATTATGGGAAGCTTCCGAAACACTTCGGTCGCCAGTGGCGATACCTGAGCGCTTTGGAAGTCCCCCCTCGGAGACAGGATCTACACGTACCTGTCGGTCGCCACGCGCAATCTCCATCACCCGATTCACTGCGCTCAGGTAGTTCTGCGCCGTGGATGGCGCAATTTCTCCCCGCTCGTAGCGATCATTAAGGTGCGCCGCATAAGCGACCAAATGAGCCTTTTTTATGTCCCGCATGTCCTTTATGCCCTGTTCGGACTTAATCCAAGCGCTAAAAACGCTCCATCGGTCATGAATAGTGGCTATGGACTGAAAACTCTTCATCCCCTCCTTGAGAGCGTTCAGGGCTGCCTTGTTTATATCTCGACTACGAAGACCAAAATTCCGTGAATCCGGATTAGTCCGCTCTGAACGCATTGATCCCCCTAACTCTGTTAATCAAAATTGTTACTTTGTTGGCCCGTCCGTATCCGGTGGTAAGTGAAACGCAGTTTTTTAATTAGCTCTGCATGCTAAGGCCAACGCTGGGATCTTGCCCAAACACAGGACAGTTAAACCCGATGTCCACGGTCATTAATTACGAATTGTACTGCTATGGAGCGAACTGCTCATTCCATTGGCTGGTCTGTTCCGACGGAACAAACTGCCAGCAGATCCGGCTGGTACTGTCGTGTCATTCTTTGGAAAGGAAAGCGCGAAGCGCGCTAACCGCCGAAGGCGGTATAATTCGCGCACATTCGTGCGCGGTGCGAAAGCCTAGAGCCCTTGAGGCTCAAGGCTTCCGTCGGGGGCTCTACCCCCGTCTCTGTTTACGCCTACGGCGACAGAGACGGGGTGGAGCATAGAGTAAGCCGGAAATCCAGCACTCGTTCTGACGGATGAGGGAGGCCCTCTTGTGTTTGGCCGCTCGGAATTGAGCGCCAGGAACGCGACATAGCTGTCAGCCAGATCGCGATATGGAAGCCTGGTCGCTTGCGGAATGCACAAACGCAGGCAGCAGCAAAACGCTGCAAGCACAATGATGATAAACATCTGATTTTCCTCCGGGGAGATAGGTTTTAGACGGAGGAGTGCCCCTAGGGGACAGTCCCCCTGAGGGTTAACGAAGTGAAGGCAAACGCCTTAGATTTGGAAAAATGCTGTTTTGGGCCAGCTACCGTTTACAATTCATATATTAATCAATCTGATAGTAACGTCAAGTTCATCAGAAAGTGGCTTTTCGATGGCTTTTGGGTGATGTTTTCATTCTTAAAAATGTCTTGTATATTCAGAAGTCGCTTTTTGATGCTTTTTAGATAGAACCTTACAACCTGAACGATTCTTGAGTGGTAGGAAATAATCAAAAAGCGCCTTTTGGGCGGTGTTTGGATGCTCAACTAACTTACTATCGGCTCACTTAACAAAAGGAGATGTATATCCAAAATATTCTAACTGAGCAGAGCGATTCGTTCGCCATATCCCTGAATAATTATCAGGCTTATCTCGCTCTTTTGCGTATGTAACAACAAGCCGACGCTTGGCACGGGATACACCAACAAAGAAAGCACACCGATTAGCATCTTGATCCCCAAAGAATATTTCGTTCTCAACGGCCATAATTATCGTTGAGTCGAACTCCAATCCTTTGCTCTTATGGATAGTCAGAATACGCACAGCCTGATCATCAGAGAAACGAGTCAAGGCTTGAGGCAAATCGGGGGTAAGTTCAAGCAATTCTTCAATGCGCGCTTTGGTATCTCTCACAACTTCACCTAACCTAGCATGTGACTCATAGTCGGGCGAGAGAGCAACAAGAGTCTCCATTCCTATTTTCTTCAGAAAGCTACACACAGAATCCCACCATCCCGAAAACGGCTCATCCAACAGCTCGGTCATGGTGATGATTTTTCTCTGCTCCTTGAAGAAGCGTTGGAAGCTTTGCCTAGCGCTAGACTGCACCTCATCATCAGCAAAGGGAATCAATTGATTCATAAGCCGAACCCAAGCTTTGGGCTCTCGCTGGCCGTAGAGGCAGGACAAATAGTCAACAACGAGCCTCGCGGCAGGTTCAACAGTAATATCCTGCATCTCCTGCTCGTTCCGGTACGGTATTCCCCTAACTTCCAATGCCGTCATCAAGTGGTTGGCATAAAGATCTAGTTGTTTGGACACTAATACGGCGATTTCGGACAACGGAACCTTTTCATTTCTTATCCACCCGGCAATCAAATCGGCCAAATACTCAGCTTCCCCCTGTGCATTCTCGAATTGCCACGCGAAAACCTCTCCCTCCTCACCAGCAAGTTGGTGATCTGGCATAACGGAAGCTGGATCAAGCACACGAATTATCTCGTTCTGCATCCGAAGCAGGCGTGGTTTTGAACGAAAGTTTCGGTACATGTTTAGTGGTACGGCTGAAAAATCCTTAGCGAACGTTTGGAAAATTCCGTCCAAAGCTCCTGCCCATCCCATGATTTTCTGCTTGGTGTCACCGACAGCGGTAAGACGAATGCTTGTACTTTGGAAAGCTACCTTAACGAGTTCATATTGCTGATCCGTGCAGTCTTGGAATTCATCCAAGAAAACATCGCTGTAAGTTTGGCGTATGGCATTTCTTGCGACAACAGAGGCCTTGAGAATTTGAATTGCTAGCGGCACAAGATCATGAAATGTAATTTGCCTTCTTGTGACTTTTCTTTCGCCAATCGAATAATCCGTATCCAGAGCATCATTACCAGTAAGCACTACTCGGAAGCGATCAATAATACGCTTTGCAAACGCATGAAATGTGTAGCTATCAAAACGGGAAGCCAATTCTTGTCCACAGCGTCGCTGGATTCGCTCCTTCAAGTTTTTGCTGGCGTCAACTTTGAAAGAAATAGCGAGTATTCTCTTCGGATAACGGCAGGTTCCGGTTCGGAGGAGGAAGTCAGCTCGCTGTGCAAGCATTTCCGTCTTGCCCGCTCCCGGCCCCGCAGTCAGTGCAAGACAGCGCGCTTGTTCCTTCGCAGCCAGCAGAGCATTGGGTTCAAGTGTTAGCCCATCAGAAGGCAACCATGCATCTACAGCAATCACTCGGGCAGCTCCGCAAGCTTGGCTATCACGGCATCTGCAAGTCGTCCAAATGATCCTGGCATGTTCGCCAGCAATTCCTCGTTGCTCAGTTGAGCAAGAGCATCTATATGCGCAGCGGGCTTACTACCCAGTTTAAAAAGCTTGTGATACGTAGAGAAAAGATTTAACTCGTCTCCGCTGTATTGGTATGAGCCATGATGGCTCTTACCCAAAACGGCTTTAATCGTAGACTCATCTGAAACCTCCTGCTGAACACCGTACGCATTAGGGAAAGCAAGAAGCATTGAAAAATCTAAATCCATTGGAAATGAGAAAAAAACACCACGTGTTTCCAGCTCTAAAAATACACTCTTAGTGCCGTTTTCAAAGAAATGATGTGTACGAACAGGTACTTTGTCATCATTCCAATCTGATAAAGAAAAAGTAGTTGGTAGTACCTTTTCAGGTTGATACAAACCAAGTTGGTTATTTACATACTTTATTCTTCCCCAGCCCGCTTGATATCTGCCCACATCTAAATCTAGAAGAGTCAAAAATGGGATTTGCAGTTCGGATAACAGACGCCAAAAATGGTTTACATGCCTACCTCCAAGCGGAGCAATCGTAACCGCTGATTCATCAACTGGCGCACCCTTTGCTTGGAAAAGGCGCGGTAATACAATTTCTTCGCTATCCCCTTCACCCAACACAATCAAACGAGAGAAGTAGATCTCAGGAAATGCCTGGACAGCCTCACGTACAAATTTGTGCGCTTCATCGGTTTTAGCGGGTAATTGGATTTTCTTAATTCTTGATTGCCGGGTTTCAGTAAGTCGAAGATATCGAATATGTTCCGGATCGACACGTCGCAACATCGACGGAGCATGCGTAGCGACTAGGGCCTGAGCATCCTCGTTACTCGTCATTGAGTTAAGAGCGTTAACAATTCTTCCCAAATAGTGAGGTGAGAGGCTGTTCTCTGGTTCCTCAAGGGCTATTAAAGTAAAGACTGGCGGACGCAACTTTTCAGGGTCAAAAGAGTCGTCCTCACCGGCAAGGACAGCACGACCAACAGCTTGAGATGAGAGAACCAACGATAGATAGAGCATCGACTTCTGACCGTCACTGAGTCGAGAAAAATCGACAAGATTGTCATCATGTCCAGGCGAGAATGATACGGACAAATGACGAAGCAACGCCTCGATCTCAGATGCCACAAAAGTAATCTTGGGATCTGTAAAGTAGCTGCCTTTATGGAGGGTGCCCCATATTTTCTTCAGGTGGGAGCTAAAAGCATTAACCGATGAATTAGCAGCCAGGCTCTCACTAATCTGGTCGGTGAACCCTTTGACCTTTTCTCGTTCATTTTCCCAGTTCACGGCACGTAGCAAGCGGCCAAGCAGCGCACTCGTTCCGTATGCTATGTGGTCAGTAGGATCTCTCCTGGCTGGCAGATAGTGGACTTGTATGTGATTTCGGTCAGATCGAGGAACTGTTTCAGGATTTATAGGTGAGCCGTCCGGACCAACTTCAAGCACATACACGAAAGCTTCATCAATATCTCCATCTAGGCCCATAGTGGCACTTAGGCGATACCGTACCCGAGGAATTCCGTCAGGGTCATCAAGGCGCATGTGACTGAAATGGGGAGCAACGCTTGAGTTATCTTCTTCACCCTCCAACTCGGGAAAAACGAAGTCCGCCTCAATCCATAACTGCCTTTCTTCGGGCGCTTCTTGTTCATCGTGCGGGACATGGAAGTCTGAGCGCTGAATACGGCGTAATGATGGATCAAATGCAAACAGTCGGCACAAAGCCTGGAGTGCAGCAGTCTTGCCTGACCCGTTGGGGCCAATCAGATAGGTAATATTTTCCAGTGTCAGTTCTATTGGTTCAGCACCAAAACTTTGAAAATTTGATATCCGAATACTGTGCAGTTTCATCCTTGCCTTCAACTCCTAGAAGTATTTTCTTGTCTTAAAATAAGACAGGGGAAATTAAACTAATGGCTTTTAGTAACTCAAGTTACAATTTCTATTGCGACCTGATTTTCTATTGCAACTTCAATCTGATTCTCTATTACAGAGTAAATGTCAACACTCTCATCAGGTACTTCAATACTAATAAGAAGGCTAAACCGCACTCTATTTTCCCACCGTTCTTCTGCAGTTTTATATTTCCACCATCCACCTACTGGAAAAATAGCTATAGTATGCATATCAGCTAAATCTTGAGCACTACCAGTCCAGTGATCTGAATGAATTGAACCTCTTGTTCGAAGTTGACTCCCTAAAAACCACCCATCATTGTCACCTTCTGGTCCATCGTAATCATCCATATTTGCTAAACCATTAATGTAAGAACGGAAGTTAGCAATTGATTGACCAGGTCTGATAGTTTCAAACCTTAAACCATGAGATTGATAGCTATATCTTGTACGATAACCTCTCCTACCAGGATTAGGTTCTATGAAGTAAGATAAAGTAACTTTGAGTTTAACTTCTAACTCTGGCGGCAAATTTTGCAATTCCGCGAGAGGCCAAGGTAACTGATAAAGTTTCATTTGATTTAGTTTAGGATCAGATGACGCATTAGCATCTTGGGATTTGATAAATGGCTGAATTTCGCCTTCAGCGATCAAAGTAAGCGCATGGTCAGCACTATATCTAGCTCTGTCAATGTTTGTTACACCATACCCAACCGTACGCAATAATGTTTCTTTTGCTACTTTAGGACTATGTACTGCACTTAATAAACCAAATCGTTCCATCATTCGTGGAGTCCACTCCGCAGAGTGAATTATCAAACCTCGTATAGTCTCGGGCCAAAGTTCAGGATACTCGGCTGTTAACTGAGCCGCACATCTCGAGACTAACGCACACGCAGCGCTTGTATCACTACCCCGCTCAAAAACCTGACCGGTAGTTTTTCCTGATGTTGTTAATAATCCAACAGTATCTTCATTACTGAGTTCAGTCTTATCAGGTGACAAAAGTCGATTACCACCTTCGGCAACTACATCTGGCTTAAATGGTGCTTGCTTTCTCCACGCCCAATTCACCGAAGAACGACTTGATGGAGCAACATCACCCGCCATTGCAAATGGTGACCAACCTTCAAAATATGGATCATCATTTGTGGTCATTTCTGTATATGCCCCAACAGTAATAGCATTCCATGCTTGAGCTGGATCTTCTATCTGCGCGAGATTGACTTGATCCCAATAGTCTTGGTCAGGACGAATATCTAAGTTGTTACCGGCAGAAATAACAAAAAGTCTCCGCTTTCCATCTTGCATACCAGAAGTGAATTGATCAATTTCTGCAGACCATGAAGAAGGTCTGCCACTTTCTCTTTCGTGATCAGACGTAACAGCAAGGCTATATACTCTATTTATATCTGGCCTATCTACTTCAAGTTTGGATGCTGTTCCTACCGTTATAGCCCCATATAAAAAGGGATCATTGTTGCCTTGCGGAGGTAAAATTCTTGCTGACTCAATAACATGTGATAGTTGGATAGCGCTATTTCCTAATACGACATCCATCAAATTCCCAAATGCTGCAAGTCCTGCCTGCAAAGAACCATGCTCATTAAACGGCGCTAGTGCTTGATATTGATCGTATTTGGGCCAATCAGGATCCCAAGAAACAGAAAAATCATCACAGCACACTTTACTTAACAGCATGTTATTGTAATTAATACCAGTATCCAGTATTGACACACTGGTTGTTATATTATCTGAAAGAGATACTCGATCAGAAATACTCTTCAGCCACTCTTGTTGCTCTTTTGGTGAAGAGCTAATGATGGGAACTGGTGTCTCCTTCGCTTTCCGAATTTCTTCTAAATTTGAAATTAATTCAGGAGCTTTCTCAAGTTTATTAACTGAGGCTTTAATAAGAACAACAAAAGAATTGAAAAATGAAAGAGATGTGTTTCCTAAGCGACCATCAACTCTTTCAGCAAGAGACTCTGCTATTTTTTTAACGTCGTCTACGGTGTTACTTTTCAACCATAATTCCCACCAGACATCAAGATTCCTATCTGCAGGAAATAAATCTATAGGATCTGTCCAAAATGACTCCAAATTTGCAAGCCTGATCTCGGAAATACTATCTATTAACGTATGATTTCGAGGAAAAGAAACGCCTTCCTTATTTGGTTTTCCATCTTTCTGAGGGTCTAAATACTGTTGTATTTTTTTAAGGAATGTATCACGTTTATCTTCAGGTATAAAAATTAACGCGAACTCTCTATCTCCTCTCATTTGGCAAGAACAGAGTTTAAAATCTCTGTTATCTAAACTATCTAATGGGAGCTTGCATCCATCAACTCCGATAATTTCAACATAAATACCAGAATCATCTGTGATAGGATTAATTTGTTGTTTTCTTTTTTGTTCGTAAGCATTTATTAAATTCTGATATAAACCAGCCAAATAACTTCCATGTTGGTTTCTATCTCGACCAGGAACACCTGAATTTCGACCAGGCCTTTTAGATTTAAAAGGTTCGTCAATGAAAAACCGAGCCACATCTAAATGCTTCCTTTTAGAAACCATATAATTCCCTTATATACTTTTTATTTTTTATTACCTGACTGCCTTCTAGAAAAGGCCTTTAACAGTGTTTCACTTGTTATTTTTGCATTAAAATTCAAAACAGCTTCTTTAGCTGCATCTTCACAAGATCGGGTAATCTCAGCAGAGCTCAAACCATTTGCAGCTTCAGCAACCATCCTCCAATCAAAATCATCGGTATCGAAAAGTGATAGACGGTTTTGAATAAGAAGGCATATTTGATCAAATTTTGGTTTTTCAAACTTAATGATGTCATCAAATCTTCTATAAAGCGCTTGGTCTAGTAACTCTGGATGGTTTGTAGCTGCAACAATAATACTCTCTGATGCATCTTGCTCTACAAACAACAAAAATGAGTTTAACACCCTACGAATTTCCCCAACATCATTGGGTGCACCTCGTTGAGTTCCTATAGCATCAAATTCGTCAAAAAGATAAACAGCTCTTGTTTGCCTTATATGATCAAAGATCAAACGCAACTTTGCAGCAGTCTCTCCCATAAAACGAGTAATAAGATTATCTAGGACGATTGTATAAAGAGGTAATTTTAACTCTGTTGCCAACATAGATGCAGACATTGTCTTACCAGTTCCAGGAGAACCAGTAAAAAGAAGTTTTCTACGCGGCTGCAAACCAAACTGACTGAGTTTATCCTTCTGACGCTGTTCTAATATCACCTTCTCCATACGTTCTTGTATGTCATCAGAAAGAACAAGCTCATTTAGGCGAACACTGTGTGGCGTGAGCTCTAATAGACCTTTTAACTCACTTTGATTCTGTTGCGCAAAAGGTATAGTTCTAGACGATGCTAGACCCAGCTTATTGGTAGAACGCTGAGATTTCTCAACAAGATTTTTAATATCGCTCGCAAGCTTATTATGCCCCTGTCGAGCTTCTTTGGCAGCAACCTGAAGGGCAACAGAATAAAAACGCTGATCGTCACGTTCAGCGTGACTCTTTAAAAGCGCTTTTAGTTGTTCCGCAGTAGCCATTATTCAATCTCCATAAGACGGGGCAACTTTACCAATTTTATACAATAAAGTCTGTGTAGTATGACAGGGTTTAAGCACTTAATCCCCTCTAGAATTTTGTACACTCACCACCCCTACATGATTATAAATAGTCGTTCTAGATACACCATATCGCCTAGCAACATCAGATACAGGAATAGAACCATCTTTGAGTAATGCCCTAATCTCCCTGATATCCTTTTTCTGTAACTTTGGCTTCCGCCCACCCAAGCGACCGCGAGCTCTTGCGGCTTCCAATCCCGCCTTGGTACGTTCGCTAATCAAATTTCGCTCAAATTCAGCCAAAGCAGCAAACACATGAAAAACCAGCTTTCCAGAAGCACTGTTCGTTTCAATCTGTTCTTGTAGGCTCAGAAATCCAATCCGTCGCTCATCAACCAGATGGGTAACAACGCTCACCAAGTCTGCCAAACTACGGCCTAACCTATCCAGCCTCCAAACGACCAACGTATCCCCAGGTCTAAGAGCCTTTAAGCAGTTATCAAGTTCGGGTCTAGCGGCATTCTTCCCACTGGCCTTGTCCTCGTAAATGATCTCGCAACCAGCAGCAGCCAACGCATCTCTCTGCAAATGCAGGTTCTGATCGTCGGTTGAAACCCTAGCGTAGCCAATTTTTTGATTCATGTACGTTTTTTTAACATAGAATTTTATACAAGTATTTTAACATGTATATAGATTAAATTCCAATCAACTTGTGTCGTTTTCAGAAGACGGCTGCACTGAACGTCAGAAGCCGACTGCACTATAGCAGCGGAGGGGTTGGATCCATCAGGCAACGACGGGCTGCTGCCGGCCATCAGCGGACGCAGGGAGGACTTTCCGCAACCGGCCGTTCGATGCGGCACCGATGGCCTTCGCGCAGGGGTAGTGAATCCGCCAGGATTGACTTGCGCTGCCCTACCTCTCACTAGTGAGGGGCGGCAGCGCATCAAGCGGTGAGCGCACTCCGGCACCGCCAACTTTCAGCACATGCGTGTAAATCATCGTCGTAGAGACGTCGGAATGGCCGAGCAGATCCTGCACGGTTCGAATGTCGTAACCGCTGCGGAGCAAGGCCGTCGCGAACGAGTGGCGGAGGGTGTGCGGTGTGGCGGGCTTCGTGATGCCTGCTTGTTCTACGGCACGTTTGAAGGCGCGCTGAAAGGTCTGGTCATACATGTGATGGCGACGCACGACACCGCTCCGTGGATCGGTCGAATGCGTGTGCTGCGCAAAAACCCAGAACCACGGCCAGGAATGCCCGGCGCGCGGATACTTCCGCTCAAGGGCGTCGGGAAGCGCAACGCCGCTGCGGCCCTCGGCCTGGTCCTTCAGCCACCATGCCCGTGCACGCGACAGCTGCTCGCGCAGGCTGGGTGCCAAGCTCTCGGGTAACATCAAGGCCCGATCCTTGGAGCCCTTGCCCTCCCGCACGATGATCGTGCCGTGATCGAAATCCAGATCCTTGACCCGCAGTTGCAAACCCTCACTGATCCGCATGCCCGTTCCATACAGAAGCTGGGCGAACAAACGATGCTCGCCTTCCAGAAAACCGAGGATGCGAACCACTTCATCCGGGGTCAGCACCACCGGCAAGCGCCGCGACGGCCGAGGTCTTCCGATCTCCTGAAGCCAGGGCAGATCCGTGCACAGCACCTTGCCGTAGAAGAACAGCAAGGCCGCCAATGCCTGACGATGCGTGGAGACCGAAACCTTGCGCTCGTTCGCCAGCCAGGACAGAAATGCCTCGACTTCGCT
>NZ_JAGESA010000016.1:0-57642 GCF_017572835.1 Salmonella sp. 32120201201600049SM
TCTGCTTTGGCAATCTGATGCGCGAAAGCGGCGTGGTGGAGCGTCTGAGCGACACGGTACAGAACGGGCTGATTAATATCGTGACCATTTTCCTCGGGCTGTCGGTGGGCGCGAAGCTGGTCGCGGACAAGTTCCTGCAGCCGCAGACGCTGGGCATTCTGCTGCTGGGTGTGATTGCGTTTGGTATCGGGACGGCGGCCGGGGTACTGATGGCGAAGCTGCTGAACCTGTGCAGTAAGAACAAAATCAACCCGCTTATCGGTTCGGCGGGGGTGTCGGCGGTGCCGATGGCGGCCCGAGTATCGAACAAGGTGGGCCTGGAATCAGACGCGCAGAACTTCCTGCTGATGCACGCGATGGGCCCGAACGTGGCCGGGGTGATTGGCTCGGCCATTGCGGCGGGCGTGATGCTCAAGTACGTGCTGGCGATGTAAATCTGTTCCTTTCCCGGAGGCGGCGCGTTGCGCCTGTCCGGGCTACCGAATTGCATGGATCTGTAGCCCGAACAGATGCGCAGCATCGTCTCCCGGAATGTCCCATAAGGAGACTTTGATGAATGAAACCATAGCATTTCGTCCGGAAGGCCGGGCGTCGACAAAAGATGTGGTTGTCAATTACACGCTGGCGTCACTGGACGAGCTTGAACAACTGCACCCGGCGCTGAATCTGCTGGCGCATCCGTCAATCGTCCGTGGCAGCCATGATTTCTTTGTCCGTTGTTATGACGCGGGCGTACAGCATGCGCAGGCCGGGGCGGCTGAAACGGTAGCGGTTTTGCCTGATTCGCTGCCACAAGAACGGCAAAGGAGCGGGCTGCTGTGTGCCGCAGCAGGTCGTCTGGATGCCCTGCACCAGCCGCTGACGCACAATCGTTTATGTGACCTGGCCAGTCAGTTCTGTGCTGGCATGGCAGATGTTGACAGCGAAACCCGCAGCGGTTTTTATACCGTGTGCAGCATATCGCTGCCGGTTTACCGGCGGCTGTTGCGGGATCAACATTCTCACGGTGTCTGCCTGCAGCAGGCTCTGCTGCACCTGCTGGCCTGGAAGAGCGATTCTCCCTGGGCGCGGCAGCAGGCGCAGCGGCTGCTCTGGCAGGGCGGCGTGCTGGGCGATAAAGGTGAGTTTGCGCTTATGACGCTGGATGATGAACTGCGGGAGCGCCAGATTGAGTGGCCCGGGCTATGGTCGCTGCTGGCCGTCACCGGGTTTCTGGCGAAATTCCCTGCCGGACCGATATTTGCTGACTGAAAAATGAGGACTGCTGACAATTATCTATTGTGTTGGCATTTCTGCGAGAGGCAGCTAGCGCTTTGCCTGACTTACGAAATGAGAATATCAACAGATTACGTACTTTTTGTAGGTCCGTGGTTGGAACATTGCCACCTGGTTACATTTTGTCAACAGCCTCAAGCGTGGATGGCTCCACGCTTTTTTTGTCTATGGAAAACCCCCAGCCAGGCCCTGTCTCTTGATCAGGAGATCTGATCAAGAGACAGGGCTATGCCGGAGGATATTTATTGGAAACCGGTGAGATAGGCCACCGTGTCATCAATCGAAATATAAATAAATATATAACGAAATAATTCGGCGCTATAATTCTCCTCTGATTAATAACGTAGCCCGAACCATGACCTGTCAGGACAAATCACTTTTAGCTCCCGCTCTCGCTTCCACGCCCGTCATTCCGCGCTATCGCCAGCTCATACGCAAACGGGCCGTGCTCATGTTAGCTATTGCGCTGGCGATGATGGCTTCACTGATGGTGGATGTAACCTGTGGGTCTTCTGGTTTACCGCTCAGTGCGCTGTGGCAGGCGCTTTTCCAGCCGGAAAAGGTGAATGCGGGCATACACGTTATTGTCTGGGATATTCGTTTACCCTATGCCCTGATGGCGCTGCTGGTAGGCATGGCGTTAGGGTTAGCGGGCGCCGAAATGCAAACCATTTTAAATAATCCGCTGGCGACGCCGTTTACCCTTGGCGTATCGTCCGCGGCGGCTTTTGGCGCTGCGCTGGCGATTGTGTTGGGGATCGGTATTCCCGGTATTCCTGCCGCCTGGTTTATCCCGGCCAATGCGTTCATCTTTGCGCTTTTATCCGCGTTACTCCTGGACGGTATTACCCGTTGGACAGGCGTCGCCGCATCCGGAGTGGTGTTGTTCGGTATTGCGCTGGTATTCACCTTTAACGCGTTGGTCGCCATTATGCAGTTTGTGGCTGATGAAGATACGCTGCAGGGGCTGGTATTCTGGACGATGGGGAGCCTGGTCCGCGCGTCGTGGGAAAAATTGGGCGTACTGGCCGTGGTGTTTATTGCTGTGCTTTTTTGCGCGTTACGAAGCGCCTGGCAACTCACGGCATTACGTCTGGGCGAAGAGAGGGCGATGAGCTTTGGGATTCATGTCCGCCGTTTACGCCTGCTGTCATTGTTGCGTATCAGCTTGTTATCAGCGCTGGCGGTAGCTTTCGTCGGGCCGATTGGTTTTATTGGTCTCGTTGCGCCGCATATTGCGCGAATACTTTTGGGGGAAGATCACCGTTTCTACCTTCCGGGCAGCGTGCTGATAGGCGGGCTGGTGTTATCGCTGGCCTCTATTGCGGCGAAAAATAGTATTCCGGGCGTCATGGTGCCGGTGGGGATTGTCACCTCGCTGGTCGGGGTTCCGTTCTTTTTAAGCATTGTATTGCGACATCGGGGGAGTCTCTGATGCGCGGGTTAATGCTCCGCTCATTTAGCGCCGGCTATTCCACTCAGCCGGTTATTGCAGATCTCAACGTTCCCTTACTGCCGCGCGGGAAAATTACCATTTTGCTGGGGCCGAACGGCTGTGGTAAATCGACGTTACTACGTTCGCTGGCCGGGCTGAATAACGTCGACGGCGAGGCGCTGCTTGATGGCGAAGATCTCATGTCGTTATCGTTTGCCGAGCGGGCGCAGAAAGTTGTATTTTTGCCGCAGTCATTACCGCAGGGTGTACATCTGCATGTACTGGAGTCGATTATCGTGGTACTACGGGCATCAGGCGGCAGAGACAATGCGCAGGGCAGATCGCAGATACTGGCTATCCTTGAGCAATTGGGCATAACGCATCTGGCGTTGCAGTATCTCGACCAGCTTTCCGGCGGTCAGCGGCAGTTAGTGGGTCTGGCGCAATCACTGATTCGTCGCCCTGAACTTCTGTTGCTGGATGAGCCGCTCAGTGCGCTGGATTTAAACTATCAGTTTCACGTAATGGATCTCGTGCGTCGGGATACCCAAGCGCAAAATAGGGTGACGATAGTCGTGGCGCATGACATTAATATTGCACTGCGTCATGGTGACCATGTCCTGATGCTAAAAGACGGCAGGCTGGTCGCCAGCGGCGCGCCGGAGACGGTGATTACTGCGGAGCGTCTGGCTGAAGTGTACCGGGTACGAGGACGCGTGGAGCGCTGTTCGCAGGGTAAACTGCAGGTGGTGCTGGATGGCGTGATCGCTGTTTAAGACATATTGCCTGATGGCGCTGCGCTTATCCGGCCTACCCATTGCTCGTAGGCCGGATAAGGCAGTTATACCGCCATCCGGCAAAGGTGATTACTTCGCTTTACCCTGATTCGCCACGGCAGCCGCTTTCGCAGCGATCTCGTCAGCGTTGCCCAGATAGTAATGTTTGATCGGCTTGAAGTTTTCGTCGAACTCATACACCAGCGGCACGCCGGTTGGGATGTTTAACTCAAGAATCTCATCTTCACTCATGTTATCCAGGTATTTCACCAGCGCACGCAATGAGTTACCGTGAGCGGCGATGATCACGCGCTCACCGCTCTTCATACGCGGCAGGATGGTGTCGTTCCAGTAAGGAATAACGCGGTCGATGGTCAGCGCCAGACTTTCGGTCAACGGCAGCTCTTTCTCGCTCAGTTTGGCATAACGTGGATCGTGACCCGGATAACGCTCATCATCTTTGGTCAGTTCCGGCGGCGTCACGGCAAAACCGCGGCGCCACTGCTTAACCTGCTCGTCACCATATTTTTCTGCCGTTTCCGCTTTATTCAGCCCCTGCAACGCGCCATAGTGACGTTCATTGAGTTTCCAGGATTTTTCCACCGGTAGCCACGCCTGATCCAGTTCATCCAGTACGTTCCACAGCGTATGGATAGCGCGTTTCAGTACGGAAGTGTAGGCAAAATCAAAGCTGAAACCTTCTTCTTTTAGCAGTTTACCCGCTGCTTTTGCTTCGCTTACGCCTTTTTCAGACAGGTCAACATCATACCAGCCGGTGAAACGGTTCTCTTTGTTCCATTGACTTTCACCGTGACGTACCAGAACCAGCTTAGTTACAGCCATACTCTCACTCCTATAAATCATATGTAATGATAATAATTCTCATTATATTGCCGCGAGGTGTTGGCGGCAATGCTTACGCATAACCATAGCGAAAATAGTGGCGCAGTGTAAGGTTCTTGTGAACTCAGAGTTGCGATTTTGTCTTTAAGTGGTGGAGGTTTGAGCAGGGCAATGGCGCGTAGGCCCGATAAGCTTGCGTCATCGGGCATGTAGCGGCATATCGTTAGAACGGAATAAACTGATACTCGGTCAGGCTGGCGTACTCCTCGCCAGGGCGAAGGATACAGTCAGGCTGCGGCCATTCAGGATGATTCGGACTGTCCGGCAGTAGTTCGCTTTCCAGCGCCAGCCCTTGCCAGTCGGCATAAGGTTCCGGCCCGCGGGAAGGTGTACCCGCCAGATAATTGCCGGAATAAAACTGTAACGCCGGGGCGGTGGTGTAAACCATCATTTGTAGCTTTCCATCCTGTGACCACAGACGGGCCGCCGGCTTTTTGCCATCACCCTGCGTCTGTAGCAGGAAAGCATGATCGTAGCCTTTAACCTTGCGCTGATCGTCATCGGCGAGAAATTCACTGGCAATGACTTTTGGCATCCGGAAGTCAAACGAGGTATTGGCTACCGATTTTAGCCCCTGGCGTGGAATACCGGATTCATCTACCGGCAGATACTCATCCGCCAGAATTTGCAGCTTATGCTGGCGCACGTCGGTCCGATCGCCGTCCAGATTAAAATAGACGTGGTTGGTCAAATTCACCGGACAGGGTTTATCGACCGTCGCCCGGTAGGTGATGGAGATTCTATTGTCATCGGTCAGACGATATTGCGCCGTGGCGCAAAGATGGCCAGGAAAGCCCTGGTCGCCGTCATCAGAGGTGAGCGCGAATAATACCTGGCGATCGTTCTGGTTCACAATTTGCCAGCGGCGCTTGTCAAAGCCTTCCGGTCCGCCGTGTAGCTGGTTCTCGCCCTGGCTTGGGCTTAACTGTACGGTTTCGCCGGCAAACGTATAACGGCTATTGGCGATACGGTTCGCGTAACGGCCAATAGAGGCGCCGAGGAACGACGTCTGTTCAGGGTAGTGTTCCGGGCTGGCGCAGCCCAGCAATGCTTCCCGAACGCTGCCGTCAGACAGCGGAATACGGGCGGAAAGAAGAGTGGCTCCCCAGTCCATCAGCGTTACCACCATCCCTGCGCTGTTGCGCAGGGTTAGCAGGCGGTACGGTTGACCATCGGGGGCCAGTGCGGGCGTTTCATTTAGCACTGTCCTGCTCCTTGTGACGGTTTGCATACATAAAAGGTTTCTTTGATTCCGGTTTTCGCTTCGTACTGTTGCGCAACGGCCTGCTGCACAGCGGGAACCAGATCTTCCGGGATCAGCGCGACAACACACCCGCCGAAGCCGCCGCCGGTCATGCGCACGCCGCCTTGATCGCCGATGGTCGCTTTGACGATGTCTACCAGCGTGTCTATCTGCGGGACGGTAATTTCGAAATCATCGCGCATTGAGGCATGGGACTCCGCCATCAGTTGGCCCATACGTTGCAAATCACCTTTCTCCAGCGCGCTTGCCGCTTCAACGGTGCGCGCATTTTCGCTCAATACATGGCGAACGCGTTTTGCGACTACCGGGTCCAGTTCGCTGGCGACGGCATTGAACGCCTCAAGGCTGACATCGCGCAGGGCCGGCTGCTGGAAGAAACGGGCGCCGGTTTCGCACTGTTCACGACGGGTATTATACTCGCTGCCTACCAGCGTGCGCTTAAAGTTACTGTTGATGATCACCACGGCGACACCTTTCGGCATGGAAACCGCTTTGGCGCCGAGCGTACGGCAATCAATCAGCAACGCATGATCTTTTTTGCCGAGCGCAGAGATGAGCTGATCCATAATGCCGCAGTTACAGCCGACAAACTGGTTCTCGGCCTCTTGTCCGTTGAGCGCAATTTGCGCGCCGTCCAGCGGCAGGTGATAAAGCTGCTGGAAGACGGTGCCCACCGCCACTTCCAGCGAGGCGGAGGAGCTTAACCCGGCGCCCTGCGGCACATTGCCGCTGATGACCATATCCACGCCGCCAAACGCGTTGTTACGCTGCTGCAGGTGTTTCACTACGCCGCGCACATAGTTAGACCACTGCTGGCTATCGTGGGTCACGATCGGCGCATCCAGTGAAAATTCGTCCGCCTGATTGTCGTAATCGGCGGCAATCACCCGTACGGTACGATCGTCGCGCGGCGCACAGCTAATTACGGTCTGGTAATCGATAGCGCAGGGCAGAACGAAACCATCATTGTAATCAGTATGCTCGCCGATCAGGTTGACGCGGCCTGGCGCCTGAATCGTGTGGGTGGCAGGGTAGCTGAAAATTTCAGCAAACAGCGCGCGCGTTTTCTCTTTCAGATTCATTTTTATACTCCGGATTCGCGAAAATGGATGTCGCTGACCGCGCGCAGGCGTTCAGCCGCTTGTTCTGCGGTTAAATCACGCTGGGTTTCCGCCAGCATTTCATAGCCGACCATAAATTTACGGACGGTCGCAGAGCGCAGCAGCGGCGGATAAAAGTGCGCGTGCAACTGCCAGTGCGCGTTTTCTTCACCGTTAAACGGCGCGCCGTGCCAGCCCATTGAGTAGGGGAAGGAACACTGGAACAGGTTGTCATAACGACTGGTCAGCTTTTTCAACGCCAGCGCCAGAGAGTCGCGCTGCTCGTCGTTTAAATCGGTAATGCGCAGGACATGCGTTTTGGGTAACAGGAGCGTTTCGAACGGCCACGCCGCCCAGTAAGGCACCACCGCCAGCCAGTGTTCGGTTTCGACCACGGTGCGGCTGCCGTCCGCCAGTTCCCGCTGGACATAATCCACCAGCATTGGCGAGCGCTGCTCGGCGAAATAGGCTTTTTGTAAACGATCTTCGCGTTCGGCCTCATTCGGCAGAAAGCTGTTGGCCCAGACCTGCCCATGCGGATGCGGGTTCGAACAGCCCATCGCCGCGCCTTTATTTTCAAAGACCTGCACCCACGGATAGGTTTTGCCTAACTCGGCGGTCTGCGTCTGCCAGGTTCTGACGATTTCCGTCAGCGCGGGCAGGCTCAACTCCGGCAGCGTTTTACTGTGATCGGGAGAAAAGCAGATCACGCGGCTGGTGCCGCGCGCGCTCTGACAGCGCATCAGCGGATCGTGGCTGTCCGGCGCATCCGGCGTATCGGCCATCAGCGCCGCGAAATCGTTAGTAAAGACGTAAGTCCCTTTGTAATCGGGATTTTTATCGCCGGTGACACGCGTATTGCCCGCACACAAGAAGCAGTCCGGATCGTGGGCCGGCAGCATTTGCTGAGACGGCGTTTCCTGCGCCCCCTGCCAGGGGCGTTTTGCGCGATGCGGCGAAACCAGAACCCACTGGCCGGTAAGCGGGTTATAACGGCGATGCGGATGATCGATGGGATTAAATGGGGTCATAACAACGTCCTTAATCTGGGTATCCCTGCGGATGGCGTGACTGCCAGTGCCAGGTGTCCTGCGCCATTTCGTCAAGCGTGCGGGTGACGCGCCAGTTCAGCTCGCGATCGGCTTTGCTGGCATCCGCCCAATACGCCGGGAGATCGCCGTCGCGGCGCGGCGCGAAGTGGTAATTAATGGGTTTACCGCAGGCTTTACTAAAGGCGTTGACCACATCCAGGACGCTACTGCCGACACCCGCGCCGAGGTTATAAATATGTACGCCGGATTTGTCCGCCAGTTTTTCCATCGCCACGACGTGCCCGTCGGCTAAGTCCATAACGTGAATGTAATCGCGTACGCCGGTGCCATCCTCGGTCGGGTAATCGTTGCCGAAAACGGCGAGCGATTCGCGACGACCCACGGCGACCTGGGCGATATAGGGCATCAGGTTATTCGGAATACCTTGCGGATCTTCTCCCATGTCGCCCGACGGGTGCGCGCCGACCGGATTGAAATAACGCAGCAGCGCAATACTCCACTCCGGCTGGGCTTTTTGCAGATCGGTGAGGATCTGTTCTACCATCAATTTACTTTTGCCGTAGGGGCTTTGCGGCGTGCCGGTAGGAAAACTTTCGACGTAAGGAATTTTGGGCTGATCGCCATAAACGGTGGCGGAGGAGCTAAAAATAAGGTTTTTAACGTTGGCCGCACGCATGGCGCTGACCAACCGTAGCGTACCGTTGACGTTGTTGTCATAGTACTCCAGCGGCCTGGCGACCGATTCGCCGACGGCTTTCAGGCCGGCAAAGTGAATCACGGTATCAATCGCGTGATCGTGCAGAATTTCGGTTATAAGCGCTTCGTTGCGAATATCGCCTTCGACAAAGGTCGGGTGCTTACCGCCCAGACGTTCAATCACGGGCAGCACGCTGCGCTTGCTGTTGCAGAGGTTATCGAGGATGACGACGTCATGACCATTTTGCAGCAATTGTACGCAGGTATGACTTCCAATGTAACCGCTACCACCTGTAACCAATACTCTCATAATTCGCTCCGTTAAGCCTATGGTATGGAATAACCATAGCATAACAAAGATGCGAAAAGTGTGACATGTAATAAATTAGTGGAATCGTTTACACACTGGTGATTTTACGCATTTATATCAATTAAATGATTACAAATCTTCTGGCTTGAGAATGCTTCTGCTTTTTATCCGAAAAAAAGGCGCGTTACGCGCCTGGGAATGAAACGGACGGGGCAGGAGCTGTCAGTCTTTTTTACGCGAGAGTAGCTTCCTGGCGAGCGCCCCGACAGCGACGATGCCGATGGCGGTCACTTTCCAGAATTTAAGCAACGCGATACCGAGCATAGCAAGCAGTCCTACTTTCTTGGCCGCGATACCGCCAATCAGCGCGGCGAGCCCATACTCCGCTATTTTGTCCGTTGATTCGTTGAAGTCAGCGTAGCGTTGTCCAGCGTTGAACTTGACGGAACTGAGAATTCTTTTCGCCAGAGGGATTTCATGGTCAACAGAACCTCTGTCGGTCACCAGATTTAAAGAAAAATAGCCTTCACGTCCCAGCAGATAGGTGTTGTAGTTCACGCCTTGTTCATTCAGTGGTTCGTTGGTGCCGATATCCTGGATGGCGGCGGACCAGATCAGACGATGATTGGTTGCATCGTAGGTAGGCTTCTCGATCCAGCCAATAATTTCTATCGGCTCAATGCCTTTTGCAATACGATCTTTATTCGCTTCTTTTGTGCCTTTGCGCAGGTTATCCATTAATTCATCGGCATCCCAGTTTTTTGCATCATCATCTTTTACATAACCAGAATCATCATATTCGATAGAAATAAATCCATTCATTTCCTTTTTAAATACGAGGCCGTAAAAATATTCATCGTCAACATAGTTACCAATTTCACGCATAAATACCGCCGCTTCTTTTGCGGGTATCCAGGTAAATCCTTCCGGCAGATTAAGCGTGGCTTTATCACCTAAACTAATCTTTGTCGGACCCGCAACGGCGGCGCGACTCATGCCTTCAACAGCGACCTCAACGGCGGTTTTACGCGCTTCCTGCGCAGCGGTCGGCTTTTGCTCAGCATAACTGCTGGGGCAAAATAAAATAGCTGCCAGTAAAAATAGTATTATTTGTGGAAAACGAAAAGCCATAATGAATCCCTTATATTCACATACGACATCATTGTCGAAAATTTCAGGATTATTATGACAATGAGGCGGTCAGCGATTCAAGAGATAGTAAGCTTATCGACCGTTATTATTATTCTTAATAAAAGGAGAGTGGTTCCAGAATGGCGCGCGGCGCCATTCTGATAATACATTTAATTATTGCATCGTCCGGAAACGTACTTATAACGTTCGCCATCTGGTACAAATTCCAGCCGGTGGGTAATACAGGCAGGCGCATCCTCTGCATGATGGGAAACGAACAGCAGTTGGGTCTCTCCCTGGCGAATTAATACATCTACAAAACGGCGTACCAGTTGGCGGTTCAGCGGGTCCAACCCTTGCAGCGGCTCATCCAGAATCAACACTGTCGGATGCTTAACCAGCGCGCGCACGATCAGCGCCAGCCGCTGCTGTCCCCAGGAGAGACTGTGGAAGGGGGCATCTGCCGTACGCTTATCGATTCCCAGAATATCCAGCCACTGTTGCGCCAGTTTTCGTTGCCTGTCTGAAACGGCCTGGTAAATGCCGATAGAATCGAAATAGCCGGAGAGAATGACATTGCGCACCGTGGTACTGACGCGGTAATCCAGATGTAAACTGCTGCTGACGTAGCCGATATGTTTTTTGATATCCCAGATTGTTTCGCCGCTTCCTCGCCGCCGCCCGAACAGCGTGAGATCGTTGCTGTAGCCTTGCGGATGATCGCCAGTAATAAGGCTAAGCAGCGTAGACTTACCCGCCCCGTTAGGACCGACGATCTGCCAGTGTTCGCCCGGATTGACTCGCCAGCTTAGGTGGTGGAGGATAGGGCGATCGTTATACGAGACTACGCCATCGTTAAGTACGATCCGTGGTTCGCCATCGGGTAACGCATGGCGGGCGGAAGGTTCGTCCGGTTCGGGTAATTGTACGTCGGTCAGACGCTCGCTGTGCGCGAGTTGAGCGACCAACGCCCGTTGCAGTAACTCTGTCGTCGTTCCGGTCTCCGCCAGCGTACAGTCGGCAAGCACGCCGGCAAACTGCACGAAGTCCGGGATCTCATCAAAACGGTTGAGTACCAGCGCCAGGGTCATACCCGCCTGGTTCAACGCCGTCAGGCGTTGCGCCAGTTGTTGACGGGCGGTCACGTCAAGTCCGTCGAACGGTTCATCAAGGATCAATAACTCCGGCTCAGACATCAGCGCCTGACACAGCAGCGCTTTTCGCGTCTCGCCGGTAGAAAGGTATTTAAAACGCCTGTTGAGTAAAGCGGAAATGCCGAACTGCTGCGCCAGCATCGCACAGCGGGCAGGATGGTGAACTTCATCCTGAATAATTTCCGCGGTAGTGCGCCCGGTATCGTCTTCGCCAGGACTGAGCATATCGGTGTTATTACGTTGCCACTCATCGCTGACCAGCTTTTGCAATTGTTCAAAGGACAGACGAGTAATGCGGGTAAACTGACACTGGCGCTCGCCTGTTAATAATGGCAGTTCACCCGCCAGCGCGCGGGCGAGCGCCGACTTCCCGCTCCCGTTAGCCCCAACGAATGCCCAGCTATCGCCCGCATTGAGCGTCAGCGAATCCAGATGAAGTGTTTTTGTATCGCTCAGACGAAACGTGCCTTGCGAAATTTGCAACGATGACATTTTGCATCCCATTTTTTGCAGCGATGAATGACAGGGATACGTCTTTCGGCAACGGATGTCAATGTGCTTAACACAACGTTGCAATAATCACTCTGTCCGCATTAAACCAGGCAATCACGTCATCGCCTTCCTTTAACGTGGCGGCATCTGAAGTCGGTATCGTGGCGCACAGCGTCTGGCCGTCCGGCAGCGCCATCAATACTTCACACTGTTCCGCGCCGCGCTCGATATGGCTGATCGTTCCCGACAACTGATTGTCAGCGGCGCGCGCAACGGCTGCATCCCGGGTAATGCCAACCCACGGCGCTTTTAGCAGGATCAGCACTTCTTTACCTTCCTCCAGGCCGAGACGCTCGCCGCTTTGCGCCGTCAGCGCGACTTTGAGCCGCGTTTTGCCGTCGGCCAGCAGCACGTCGACATGCTGTTGCACCTGATCGCGATCGCGGGCGGTAATGGTGCCGAACC
This sequence comes from Salmonella sp. 32120201201600049SM, assembly GCF_017572835.1. Classification (NCBI taxonomy): domain Bacteria; kingdom Pseudomonadati; phylum Pseudomonadota; class Gammaproteobacteria; order Enterobacterales; family Enterobacteriaceae; genus Salmonella; species Salmonella sp. 32120201201600049SM. The sequence goes on from NZ_JAGESA010000016.1 coordinate 12,054, forward strand.
ACTGATTTCGGGCGCTGGTTTGCAGTGAAAAGCGGGAGATAGCGGCCAGCAGACTGTCAAGCGGCAGGGCGTCATCGTCGCTTAACACATCGAACGCTTTTTGCTGAATTTGGCCCAGCAAATCGTAAAGCTGGATCAGACGCTGGCCATAGCGGGTTAATACCGCGCCGCCGCCGCCTTTGCCGCCCGTTGCGCGTTCAACCAGCATATGTTCGCTAAGCTGGTTCATGTCGTTTATCGCATCCCAGGCGCTCTTATAGCTGATTCCCGCGTCTTTCGCGCCCTGACTAATCGAGCCGGAAAGCGCAATGTGTTTCAGCAGAGAGATACGTCGGGGATCGGCAAAAAGCTTTTGCTGAAGTTTCAGGGTAAGAAGGATTTCGGCCTGCATAACCAGCTCCTGGTAAAAAGACTATTGTGACTGAAAAGCGCGTCAGCGCAAAGCCGACCGCACAAAAGGGGAGTGCTTTTCTGTGTGATGCGGTTAAAATACAAAAAGGACTATATCTGGAGTTGCCCATGTTAGAGTTATTAAAAAGTCTGGTATTCGCCGTCATCATGGTACCGGTAGTGATGGCCATCATCCTCGGTCTGATTTACGGTCTGGGTGAGGCGTTCAACATTTTTTCCGGTATCGGTCAGAAAGACCAGTCCAGACAGAACCGCTGATTTCCCCAAACGCCCGCTCAGTCGGGCGTTTTTGTTACTCAAGATCCTGCTTTTCCTGCCGATATTTTCTGTGTTTAATCGTTAATGGGTATGAATAACCGCTGGGAAACCCCTGAGATTATCGTTATATTGTCGTTTACATAACGAAACGCACAAGGAGTTACAGATGGCGCATTCCTGGTTACGCCTGGTCGCAGGGGCGACATTATCTTTCGTCATCGCTGGTCATGCGCTGGCGGATGAAGGCAAGATCACCGTATTTGCCGCCGCGTCGCTAACGAACGCGATGCAAGACATTGCGGCAGAATATAAAAAAGAGAAAAATGTGGATGTGGTCTCCTCATTCGCCTCCTCTTCAACGCTGGCGCGCCAGATAGAAGCGGGCGCGCCGGCGGACCTGTTCATCTCTGCTGATCAGAAATGGATGGATTATGCAGCCGATAAAAAAGCGGTGGATACCACGACGCGCGAAACATTGCTTGGCAATAGCCTGGTGGTGGTAGCGCCGAAAGCCAGCGAGCAGAAACCGTTTACCATCGACAACAAAACGGACTGGATTCGTCTGTTGAACGGCGGGCGTCTGGCAGTGGGCGATCCGCAACACGTACCGGCGGGAATTTATGCCAAAGAAGCGCTGCAAAAGCTGGGCGCATGGCAAACGCTTGAACCGAAACTGGCGCCGGGCGAGGATGTGCGCGGCGCGTTGGCGCTGGTCGAACGTAACGAAGCGCCTTTGGGCATTGTATACGGTTCTGATGCGGTTGCCAGCAAGGGGGTCAACGTGGTGGCGACGTTCCCGGAAGATTCACATAAAAAAGTGGAATACCCCATCGCTATCGTGGAGGGGCATAAAAATGCGACCGTCAGCGCGTTCTATGATTACCTGAAAGGACCGCAGGCCTCGGCAATCTTTAAACGTTATGGATTTACGACGAAGTAATGATACTGACCGATCCAGAATGGCAGGCTGTCCTTCTTAGCCTGAAAGTGTCTTCCCTGGCCGTGCTGTTTAGCCTGCCGTTTGGGATCTTTTTTGCCTGGTTACTGGTACGATGCCGGTTTCCGGGCAAAGCCTTACTTGATAGCGTCCTGCATCTGCCGCTGGTGCTGCCGCCGGTGGTGGTCGGCTATCTGCTGCTGGTGTCGATGGGGCGACGCGGGTTTATTGGCCAGTGGCTGTATGACTGGTTCGGTCTCACGTTTGCCTTTAGCTGGCGCGGCGCCGTGCTGGCGGCGGCGGTGATGTCCTTCCCGCTGATGGTGCGGGCCATTCGGCTGGCGCTGGAGGGGGTGGATATCAAGCTTGAACAGGCCGCCAGAACGCTGGGCGCCGGGCGCTGGCGCGTTTTTCTGACTATCACCTTACCGCTTACCCTGCCGGGCATTATTGTCGGTACGGTGCTGGCGTTTGCCCGTTCGCTTGGCGAATTTGGCGCGACCATTACCTTTGTTTCTAATATTCCGGGCGAAACCCGCACCATACCTTCCGCCATGTATACCTTGATCCAGACGCCGGGCGGGGAGAGCGCGGCGGCGAGGCTGTGCGTGATTTCGATTGTATTAGCGCTGATTTCGCTGTTGATTTCTGAATGGCTGGCGCGGATTAGCCGTGAACGGACGGGGCGCTAACCATGCTGGAGCTTAATTTTTCCCAGACGCTGGGAACGCACTGTTTAACCCTCAACGAAACGCTGCCAGCCAGTGGGATCACGGCTATCTTTGGCGTCTCCGGCGCGGGAAAAACCTCGCTGATTAATGCCATCAGCGGTTTGACTCGCCCGCAAAAAGGACGCATCGCGCTGAATGGCCGGGTGTTGCATGACGCGGAAAACGGTATCTGTTTAACGCCGGAAAAGCGCCGCATCGGTTATGTTTTCCAGGATGCGCGCCTGTTCCCCCATTACAAAGTACGCGGCAATTTGCGCTACGGCATGGCGAAAAGCATGACCGGTCAGTTTGATAAGCTGGTGTCGCTGCTGGGAATTGAAGCGTTGCTTGATCGCCTGCCGGGGAGCTTGTCCGGCGGAGAAAAACAGCGCGTAGCGATAGGCCGGGCATTGCTCACCGCCCCGGAGTTGCTGCTGTTGGACGAACCGTTGGCCTCGCTGGATATCCCGCGTAAACGCGAATTACTGCCGTACCTGCAACGGCTGGCGCGGGAAATCAATATTCCCATGCTGTATGTCAGCCATTCTCTCGATGAAATTCTCCACCTGGCGGATAAAGTCATGGTGCTGGAGGATGGACAGGTTAAAGCGTTTGGCCCGCTGGAGGAGGTCTGGGGAAGCAGCGTTATGCACCCGTGGCTGCCGAAAGAGCAACAGAGCAGTATTCTGAAAGTCAGCGTGCTGGAGCATCACCCGCATTATGCCATGACCGCTTTGGCGCTTGGCGACCAGCACCTGTGGGTAAATAAACTCAATCAGCCGCTGCAATCCACACTGCGTATTCGTATACAGGCGTCGGATGTCTCGCTGGTACTACAGCCGCCGCAGCAGACCAGTATCCGCAACGTATTGCGGGCAAAAGTGGCGAATTGCTATGACGATAACGGGCAGGTGGAAGTCCAGCTTGAGATAGGCGGCAGAACGCTGTGGGCGCGAATAAGCCCGTGGGCCAGGGATGAGCTGAGTATCAAGCCTGGCCTGTGGCTTTACGCGCAGGTGAAAAGCGTTTCTATCACCGCCTGACTATAGCAGGTGGGTGTAAATAAATTTGGCGATGCTATCGGTAGTGTTATCGCCGATCACAACGTCAGCGCGCGCTTTCACCGCCTCATCGGCGTTGCCCATCGCAACGCCGGTGCCTGCCGCCTCCAGCATACTGATGTCGTTGTAGTTATCGCCGAAAGCGATCACATTTTTCATTGACCCTCCCTGCGCTTCTATCCACTGGGTAAGGCGCTTGCCTTTACTGTTGCCTTTGCGCGCGATATCCACCTGATCGTGCCATGACCATTCGCACTCCAGGCCAAGCGCCTGTTCAATATGCTGACCGAACCGCTGTAGCCTGGGAATATCTTCATCGGTAAGCGCAAACTTCCACACGGCATTCACGTCGCGCGCCGCCTGCGCCAACGAAGAGACCTGTGCAAAGGTCGGACGTTGCTCCGGAGGCAAGGTCTGCGCCCACCGGGAGGTACGCACGACGTGACCGGTTGGGTGTTCGTAAAGCATAGCGTCATCAACATACATCAGGCCGTGAATCTGATGCTCATCCAGTAAATCAATCAACTGCAACGCCTTATCCACGGGCATAGGATCGGCATCCAGGACAGTTTTAGCTTGATAATCATACAAATAGGTGCCGTTGCAGCAAATAGCAGGTGTTTCCAGCGCCAGCGCCTGATAAAAAGGATGAATAGCAACGTGATGGCGACCCGTGACAATGATAAGTTGAAAGCCCGCCTCTTTGGCGCGTGATAGCGCGTCAAGCGAGGAGGGGAGTAAGGTTTTATGCGGGGTTAATAACGTTCCGTCTAAATCGAGGGCAATCACGCGTGCAGTCATAATTTTTTCCAGATTAAGAGTAATAATTCCGTCTGTCGGCATGGTACACCGGGACGGTAAGCAGACAAAATTCTGCGTCTGAATTCAGCATTCGCCGTCAAAAGCGACTACGTTAAGCTGTGTCCTGTTATTGCAGCTACATGCCATATGCAAAGGAGTATTCATGAAACAAACAGTCTATACCGCCAGCCCTGAGAGTCAGCAAATTCACGTCTGGAGCCTGAACCACGAAGGGACGCTGACGCTGGTGCAGGTCGTGGATGTGCCCGGTCAGGTTCAGCCGATGGTGGTCAGTCCGGATAAACGCTACCTCTATGTCGGCGTGCGCCCGGAGTTTCGTGTCCTGGCGTATCGTATTGCGCCGGATGATGGCGCGCTGACGTTTGCCGCCGAATCCGCCCTGCCGGGTAGCCCGACCCATATTTCTACCGATCATCATGGTCGTTTTGTCTTTGTCGGATCGTATAACGCCGGTAATGTCAGCGTGACGCGCTTACAGGATGGCCTGCCGGTTGAGCTGGTGGATGTGGTGGTGGGGCTGGACGGCTGCCACTCGGCAAATATTACGCCTGATAACCGTACTCTGTGGGTGCCTGCGCTAAAACAGGATCGCATTTGTCTGTTTACGCTAAGCGATGACGGCCATCTGGTGGCCCAGGAGCCGGCGGAAGTAAATACGGTTGAAGGGGCAGGCCCGCGTCATATGGTCTTCCACCCGAATCGACAATATGCGTATTGCGTCAATGAACTGAACAGTTCGGTGGATGTCTGGCAGCTTAAAAATCCGCATGGCGAGATAGAGTGCGTGCAAACGCTGGATATGATGCCCGCCGATTTTTCCGATACCCGCTGGGCGGCGGATATTCATATTACGCCGGATGGACGGCATCTGTATGCCTGTGACCGCACCGCCAGTCTGATTACCGTCTTTAGTGTCTCCGAAGACGGCAGCGTACTGAGCGTTGAAGGCTTCCAGCCGACGGAAGCCCAACCGCGCGGCTTTAATATCGACAATAGCGGAAAATACCTGATTGCAGCGGGTCAAAAATCACATCATATCGCGGTCTATGAAATTACGGGCACTCAGGGGTTGCTGACGGAAAAAGGCCGTTATGCCGTCGGCCAGGGGCCAATGTGGGTTGTGGTGAACGCGTACTAAAGCGCTGTGTGCCGGAGGGCGGCGGGCTGGAGCTCATCAAGGCGGGATGCCTGATTAATTTCAATAAACATCGCTTGCAGTAAAACCACGGGCCGCCACATCTGCTGCGGCGGCCCGTTTATAAGCCTGAACCGGAACGGCGATTACTGCTTAGGTTCCGCCACTACTTTACTGCCTACACCGCGGTTGTTGTATTCCCACATGCGGTTGTAGTTAGTGTCGTTCAGATTACGCTGCACCTCGTCTTTGTCATCCACGGTTCCCGTATTTCCAGCAAACGGACGTTTCGAGATGACCGCGTCGGCCCACGGTTTGGCAACGTTGAAGCCCTCGTTAATCACGCTGTCGCGGATCACGACCTGACCGTTGGTGTTGGCGTCGACATCCAGCGAGCGGCCAAGCTGCGCAACGCCATCGCCGGAGGCGTTAAAGCGGCTGTTGATCGCCAAAAAGCCATAGTAAATATTGGACAGCGTCGCCGGGGCGAAAACGTAGGCTTCCTGCTGTGTGCGGGAGTTGACGACCTGGAAGTTGGTGTTATCGAACACCACGGCGCCGCGTCCGGAAACCATATCCACATCGCCTTCAATATAGCTGTTCGTCACCAGCGTACGCGGCTGACGATCGGTTTGCAGACGGTTCTGCACGCCGCTGTTGGTCACAAAGAAGGTGTTCTGGCGGCCAAGGATATTGACCTTGTTAATCTGGACTTTGTCGCCATCGGTACGCAGCGCCACCGCCGGATGGTTTCCGGCATCGACGCTGTCGCCCAGCGTGTTCTCGATGGTCAGATTTTGTAGCTGCAGACCGTTATTCTGCGACCAGAACGCGGCAGAACACATCACACCGATCGTCGCGGCGTGTTTGCTTTGGCAGTTATCGAACATATACCAGGCGGGTTTACCAGGCATATATTTCCCGCCGGGATTCACCGCGCGGCGCCAGTCAGCGACACTCATTTCACCATCAATCGCCATCCCAATTTTCACATCGATCGGTTTTTCACCGGTCCCGTACAGGGTCAGACTTCCCGGCGCGGCGGGAACATACACGGTCCCCTGATAGTCGCCCGGCATAATAGCAATGTACTGACGTTTGTTCGTGCGTTTAACCATTGCCGCATCGACCGCGGCCTGAATTGAGGTGTGCGTAACGCCTGGCGCACCTGCCGGCCCCACCACAAAGTCAGGCTGTGCGGGCAGGGTAATCGGCGACGGCGACCACGGGGCGGTATTCGGCGTCAGGGAGGCAAAATAGCGCGCCGCAACGAAGTTTTTCGCTTCATTTGCCGACAGAATTGGGCGCGAGGCGGTGCCAGGCGCGGTTTGATCGGAAGGGATCTGATCGGGTGGCGTAGAGCTACAGGCGCTCAGCGTCACGCCAAAAGCCAGTGCCAGCGCCAGACGGGAAACCGATAATGTATTCACAGGTTGCTCCGGGCTTGAAAAAGTTAAATGACATCCATTGAAGCCTGCTTTTTTATACTAAGTTGAACGAAACGGGAAGGCGAAAAGGTAAAAAGTTCCTTTTCAGGCTGGAAACACCTGTAGCATCAGATAGTTTTATCACAATTAAGCAACAACTTTCGCGCTTTGAGTTGACAATCCGGAGCAGAAAGAAAATAAATGTCTATACAACTCATGACAGGCAAGAGAGCGACAGGAATGCGGCAACTTTTACCGGGCGATACTGTCTGGCGAAACATCAGGCTGGCGACAATGGACCCGCAGCGGCAAGCCCCGTACGGGCTGGTGGATAACCAGGCGCTGATTGTACGCGAAGGGCATATTTGCGATATCGTGCCAGAGACGCAGCTTCCTGTCAGCGGGGACAATATCCATGATATGCAGGGACGACTGGTAACCCCGGGACTTATCGATTGCCACACGCATCTGGTGTTTGCCGGTAACCGCGCCGCAGAGTGGGAGCAGCGGCTTAACGGCGCGTCATACCAGCATATTAGCGATCAGGGCGGCGGCATTAACGCGACGGTATCAGCAACCCGCGCCTGTGCGGAGGAGACGCTCTACCTGCTGGCGCGCGAACGCATGATGCGCCTTGCCAGCGAAGGCGTTACGCTGCTGGAGATTAAATCCGGCTATGGTTTGGAGCTGGCGACAGAAGAAAAGCTGTTACGCGTCGCTGCAAAACTTGCCGCCGAAAACGCTATCGACATTAGCCCCACGCTACTTGCCGCTCATGCTACGCCAGCGGAGTATCGTGACGACCCGGACGGCTACATCACTCTGGTCTGCGAGACGATGATTCCGCAGCTCTGGCAAAAAGGGTTATTTGATGCGGTAGACCTCTTTTGCGAGAGCGTCGGCTTTAATGTGGCGCAGAGTGAGCGTGTATTGCAGACGGCGAAGGCGTTAGGTATTCCCGTTAAAGGCCATGTTGAGCAGCTTTCGCTGTTGGGCGGCGCGCAGTTGTTGAGCCGTTATCAGGGTTTATCGGCGGATCATATCGAATATCTTGATGAAGCGGGCGTCGCGGCGATGCGTGACGGCGGTACTGTCGGCGTATTATTGCCCGGCGCGTTTTATTTTCTGCGCGAGACGCAGCGCCCGCCGGTGGAACTGCTGCGCCGCTATCAGGTGCCTGTCGCCGTCGCCAGCGATTTCAATCCCGGCACCAGCCCGTTTTGCAGTTTGCATCTGGCGATGAATATGGCCTGCGTACAGTTTGGTCTGACGCCGGAAGAGGCATGGGCGGGCGTTACGCGCCATGCCGCTCGCGCGCTGGGAAGACAGGCGACGCATGGGCAGATCAGGGCCGGCTACCGGGCGGATTTTGTGGTGTGGGATGCTGAACAGCCGGTAGAGATTGTGTATGAGCCGGGGCGTAACCCTTTATATCAGCGGGTATACAGAGGACAAATCTCATGACGCAATGGTATCCGGCTTCTCCGGCGCTCTGGCAGGGGCGCGATGACAGTATAGAAGCGCCGGATGCGCGGCGTCTGTTTCAGACCGTCACGCGCAGCGAGACCTTTTCCCCCGAAAACTGGCAGCAAAAGATCGCGTTAATGGGATTTGCCTGCGACGAGGGGGTAAAACGCAATGCAGGTCGTCCCGGCGCGGCAGGCGGCCCGGACGCGTTGCGTAAAGCGCTGGCGAATATGGCCAGCCACCAGGGACATGAACGGCTGGTGGATTTAGGCAATTGGGTTGCGCCGACGCCCGATCTGGAAGGCGCGCAGCAGGCCTTGCGCGATGCGGTAAGCCGCTGTCTGCGGGCCGGGATGCGCACGCTGGTACTGGGCGGTGGGCATGAAACCGCGTTTGGACACGGCGCGGGGGTGCTGGACGCGTTTGCGCAGGAAAGCGTAGGGATCATTAATCTTGATGCGCATCTGGATCTCCGTCAGACCGACCGGGCAACATCCGGGACGCCGTTTCGTCAACTGGCGCAGCTATGCGACGCGCAGAGCCGCGCGTTTCATTATGCCTGTTTCGGTGTGAGCCGTGCGGCGAATACGCAGGCGTTGTGGCGGGAAGCGCAGTGGCGGAATGTTACCGTGGTAGAGGATCTTGACTGCCATGACGCGCTGGCGCAGATGGCGCAGTTTATCGACAAGGTGGATAAAATTTATCTGACTATCGATCTCGACGTATTGCCTGTCTGGGAAATGCCGGCCGTCTCCGCTCCCGCAGCGCTGGGCGTGCCGCTGATACAGGTTCTGCGTTTAATTGAGCCGGTTTGCCGCAGCGGAAAATTACAGGCGGCGGATCTGGTTGAATTTAATCCACGCTTTGATGAAGATGGCGCAGCGGCGCGCGTGGCGGCGCGGCTTGGCTGGCAAATCGCGCACTGGTGGCGTTAATCTGTCATCCAGAAAACACTCTCCGCATAAGGAAGGCTTCACGCATGTATTCATCCCGCTCCCGTTCTGCGCCTGCGCCTTTTTACGAAACGGTGAAACAGGACATCTGTAAAAAAATAGCCGGCGGCGTCTGGCAGCCGCACGATCGCATTCCGTCGGAAGCAGAACTGGTCGCCCAGTATGGCTTTAGCCGAATGACCATCAACCGGGCGCTGCGTGAGTTGACGGATGAAGGGTGGCTGGTGCGTTTACAGGGCGTGGGGACGTTTGTCGCCGAACCGAAAGGCCAGTCCGCGCTGTTTGAAGTCCGCAGTATCGCCGAGGAGATTGCCGCCCGCCGTCATCAGCATCGTTGTGAGGTGCTCACGCTGGAGCGCGTGCGGGCAAACGCCATCCAGGCCAGCGCTCTCAACGTCAATGAGAGCGATGTCATTTTCCATTCCATCATGGTGCATTATGAAAACGATCTGCCGGTACAAATTGAAGATCGCTGCGTGAATGCGGATATTGCCGTGGATTACCTGACGCAGGATTACCGTCAGACCACGCCGCACGCTTATTTGTCGCGGATCGCGCCGCTAACGGAAGGGGAACATATTGTGGAGGCGGTGCGCGCCACGGCGCAAGAGTGCGCGTGGTTAACTATCAAAGAGCATGAGCCCTGTCTGCTCATTCGGCGTACGACCTGGTCCGCGTCGCGGATTGTTTCTCACGCCCGCTTACTTTTCCCCGGGTCGCGCTACCGGCTACAGGGACGATTTATCTCCTGAGCGGGCCGCTGCCGGAAAACGTGATTGCTGACACAATATAACAAAATTGTATCATTTTTGTTAATTCTATTCTTGTGCTTACTTGTATAGACAAGTATATGTCTGATTCTTATCTGTGGGTCTGCGGCGGTGCCTGATAGTAGCGTTTTTGCGTTATTTGGCGATGGCAGACCGATAATAATGAGGAGTCATTGCTATGCCTGAAAGCAAGTATCGTCAGCAGACTATCCGCGCGCCCAGAGGCACGGTATTAACGGCGAAAAGCTGGCTGACAGAAGCCCCGCTGCGGATGTTAATGAATAATCTCGATCCTGACGTGGCGGAAAATCCGCATGAGCTGGTGGTCTACGGCGGGATTGGTCGCGCCGCGCGCAACTGGGAATGCTATGACGCTATTGTTGATGCGCTCACCCGGCTGGAGGCGGACGAAACGTTGCTTATTCAGTCTGGCAAACCGGTCGGCGTATTTAAAACGCACGACAACGCGCCGCGGGTATTAATCGCCAACTCCAACCTGGTTCCCCACTGGGCGACATGGGAACATTTTAACGAACTGGATGCGAAAGGGCTGGCGATGTACGGTCAGATGACGGCCGGAAGCTGGATCTATATCGGCAGCCAGGGAATCGTGCAGGGAACATACGAAACCTTTGTCGAGGCGGGGCGTCAGCACTATAACGGCACGCTGGCGGGACGCTGGGTGCTGACTGCCGGGCTGGGCGGCATGGGCGGCGCGCAACCGCTAGCCGCGACGCTGGCCGGAGCGTGTTCGCTGACGATTGAATGCCAGCAAAGCCGTATCGATTTTCGTCTGCGTACTCGCTACGTGGATGAGCAGGCCGCCACGCTGGATGACGCGCTGGCCCGCATTACGCGCTACACCCGCGAGGGGAAAGCCGTGTCCGTCGCCCTGTGCGCGAACGCGGCGGATATCCTGCCGGAACTGGTTAATCGCGGCGTGCGCCCGGACCTGGTGACCGATCAGACCAGCGCCCACGATCCGCTACATGGCTATTTACCCTCCGGCTGGCGCTGGGAGGAGTATCAGAAAAACGCGCAATCCGATCCCCACGGGACGATGCAGGCAGCGAAACGTTCCATGGCGGCGCATGTTCGGGCGATGCTGGCGTTCAGTAAAATGGGCGTGCCGACCTTTGACTATGGCAACAATATTCGTCAGATGGCGAAAGAGATGGGGGTGGAAAACGCCTTTGATTTTCCGGGATTTGTGCCAGCCTATATTCGTCCGCTGTTCTGTCGTGGCATCGGGCCGTTTCGCTGGGTGGCGCTGTCCGGCGATCCGCAGGATATCTATAAAACCGATGCCAAAGTCAAAGAGATAGTGGCTGAGGATAAACATCTGCATCACTGGCTGGATATGGCGCGTGAGCGCATTCATTTTCAGGGGCTACCGGCGCGTATCTGCTGGGTAGGCCTGGAGTGGCGGCAAAAACTGGGGCTGGCGTTCAACGAAATGGTGCGTTGCGGCGAGGTATCCGCGCCCATTGTGATTGGCCGCGATCACCTGGATTCCGGCTCTGTCGCCAGCCCTAACCGTGAAACCGAAGCGATGCGCGACGGTTCCGACGCGGTTTCCGACTGGCCGCTGTTAAATGCGTTGCTGAATACCGCCAGCGGGGCGACATGGGTATCGCTCCATCATGGCGGCGGAGTGGGGATGGGTTTTTCGCAACACGCCGGTATGGTGATTGTCTGTGATGGCACTGACGAGGCCGCCGCGCGTATTCGCCGCGTGTTACACAACGATCCGGCGACGGGCGTCATGCGCCATGCCGATGCCGGATATGATCTCGCGGTGGAATGCGCTGTTGAGCAAGGTCTGAATTTACCGATGGTTGCGGCGACGCAGGGGAAAGGCTGATATGAACACCATGACACTCACTCCGGGGCAGTTAAGTCTCTCTCAACTGTACGATATCTGGCGTCATCCGGTACAGCTTCGGCTGGACGCCAGCGCCATTGACGGCATTAACGCCAGCGTCGCGTGCGTCAATGATATCGTTGCCGAAGGGCGTACCGCCTACGGCATCAACACCGGTTTCGGCCTGCTGGCGCAGACGCGCATCGCTGATGAAGACTTGCAAAATCTACAGCGATCGTTGGTGCTGTCTCACGCCGCGGGCGTAGGCGACCCACTGGATGACGCGATGGTGCGTCTGATCATGGTATTGAAAATCAATAGTCTGGCGCGCGGGTTTTCCGGGATTCGGTTGAGCGTGATAGAAGCGCTCATCGCTCTGGTGAATGCCGGCGTGTATCCGCTGATTCCGGCAAAAGGCTCGGTTGGCGCGTCGGGCGACTTAGCGCCGCTGGCGCATCTGTCGCTGACGCTGCTTGGCGAAGGAAAAGCGCGCTGGCAGGGCGAATGGCTTCCGGCGCAGACGGCGCTAAAAAAGGCCGGACTGGAGCCTGTCGCGTTGGCGGCCAAAGAGGGGCTGGCGCTGCTTAACGGCACCCAGGCGTCAACGGCCTTCGTGCTGCGCGGTTTGTTTGAGGCACAGGAGTTATTTGCCTCCGCCGTTGTCTGCGGCGCGCTGACCACCGAAGCCGTACTGGGATCGCGCCGTCCTTTTGATGTGCGCATTCATGCCGCGCGCGGACAACAGGGGCAAATTGACGTCGCGCGGTTGTTCCGGCACCTGCTGACCGATACCAGCGCCATTGCTGAATCACATCACCACTGTCATAAAGTTCAGGACCCGTATTCCCTTCGCTGCCAGCCGCAGGTAATGGGCGCTTGTCTGACCCAGTTACGTCAGACGAAAGAGGTACTGCTGGCTGAGGCCAACGCGGTGTCCGATAATCCGCTGGTCTTTGCCGATGCGGGGGAGGTGATCTCCGGCGGTAACTTCCATGCTGAACCGGTTGCCATGGCGGCGGATAATCTGGCGCTGGCGATAGCGGAAATCGGCGCGCTATCGGAGCGGCGCATCGCGCTGATGATGGATAAACATATGTCGCAGTTACCGCCGTTCCTGGTAAAAAATGGCGGCGTTAATTCCGGTTTTATGATTGCCCAGGTCACCGCCGCGGCGCTCGCCAGCGAGAATAAAGCGCTGGCGCACCCGCACAGCGTGGATAGCCTGCCGACCTCGGCGAATCAGGAAGATCATGTCTCAATGGCCCCGGCGGCAGGGCGGCGACTCTGGGAAATGGCGGCGAATACCCGCGGCATCATTGCCGTGGAGTGGCTGGCTGCCTGTCAGGGGATAGATTTACGGGAAGGGTTAACCTCCAGCCCGTTACTGGAACAGGCGCGGCAGACACTGCGCGAGCAGGTGGCGCACTATACGCAGGATCGTTTTTTCGCGCCCGATATTGAGTGTGCGACGGCGCTGCTGGCGCAAGGCGCGTTACAGCGTCTGGTGCCGGACTTTATGTGAATGCTGCCGGATGGCGCGGCGCGTATTCGGCTTACCCAACCCGTTGGCAGGGTAAGACGTTTACGCCGCCATCCGGCACAGCGTTTAACTGAACATCGCCGTGATCGAGGCGCTGGCGAGCGAATGGAAATGCACGTTAAAGCCGACCATCGCGCCGCTGGCGTCTTCATCAACGTCAAGACGCTCGACGTCCAGCGCGTGAACCGTAAAGATATAGCGGTGCGTTTCCCCTTTAGGCGGCGCCGCGCCGCCGTAGCCCGCTTTACCGAAATCGGTACGCGTCTGAATGACGCCGTCTGGTACGGCCACCAGGCCTGAGCCGAACCCCTGGGTCAGTACGCGCGTATCCGCCGGGAGGTTCACCACCACCCAGTGCCACCAGCCGGAGCCGGTCGGCGCGTCGGGATCGTAACAGGTCACGACAAAACTTTTGGTGCCCATCGGCACGTCGTCCCAGGCCAGATGCGGCGAAATATTATCGCCATCATAGCCCATACCGTTAAAAACGTGGCGATGAGGAAGTTTATCTCCATCGCGCAAATCGTTGCTGATAAGTTTCATGCGCTCTCCTTTTGACTCACCAGAAGTGTAGCCAGAAGCAGCATCGCTTACCGCTGATTAATGGCTAAAAAATGTTTCATTGTGTACTGCGTCATTGACCGCCTGGGTCAAACGGCGCAGTTGATCCGGACGAATAATGTAGGGCGGCATCAGGTAGATTAGCTTGCCGAACGGCCTGATCCAGACGCCTTGCCCGACGAAGAAGCGTTGAAGCGCCGCCATATTGACCGGATGCGTGGTTTCAACCACCCCAATCGCGCCCAACACCCGCACATCCGCCACCCAGGGCGAACTTTGCGCGGGGGCTAACTCAGCGCGTAACTGAGACTCGATAGACGCCACCTGCTGACGCCATTCGCCGCTTTCCAGCAGCGTCAGGCTGGCGCAGGCGACGGCGCAGGCCAGCGGATTCCCCATAAACGTCGGGCCATGCATAAAACATCCCGCCTCGCCGTTGCTAATAGTCTCTGCAACCTGGCGTGTCGTGAGCGTTGCCGAGAGGGTCATGGTGCCGCCGGTTAACGCTTTGCCGAGACACAGAATATCCGGTGCGATCCCGGCATGCTCGCAGGCGAACAGTTTGCCGGTACGGCCAAACCCGGTGGCTATTTCATCGGCAATCAGCAGAATGCCTTCGCGATCGCACATGTTACGAATACGCCTGAGCCATTGTGGATGATATATGCGCATCCCGCCCGCGCCCTGAACGATAGGTTCCAGAATCACGGCGGCTATTTCATGACGATGCGCGGCCATCAGGCGGGCAAATGGCGCGATGTCGCTTTCATCCCATTCGCCATCCATCCGGCTTTGCGGCGCCGGCGCGAACAGATTTTCCGGCAGATAGCCTTTCCACAAGCTGTGCATGGAGTTATCCGGATCGCACACCGACATCGCGCCGAACGTGTCGCCATGATAACCGTGGCGAAACGTCAGAAAACGCTGACGCGATTCGCCGCGCGCCTGCCAGTATTGCAGCGCCATCTTCATGGCCACTTCTACCGACACCGAACCAGAGTCGGCCAGAAAGACACACTCCAGCGGCTCAGGCGTTATCGCGACCAGCTTACGGCACAGATTCACCGCAGGTTGATGGGTTATGCCGCCGAACATGACATGCGACATGGCGTCAATTTGCGCTTTCATCGCCGCGTTCAATTGCGGGTGGTTATAACCATGAATGGCCGCCCACCAGGAGGACATCCCCTCAATCAGGCGTTCGCCCGAGGCGAGAACCAGCTCGCAGCCTTCGGCCCGCTCAACGGGATATACCGGCAGCGGCGAGGTCATGGAAGTGTAAGGATGCCAAATATGGCGTTTATCGAAGGCCAGATCGTCCGTTGTCATAATCGACTTGTAAACCAAATTAAAAAGATTTAGGTTTACGAGTCTACACCATATCAAAAACAAACAACATATTTTGGAGAAGCCCGATGGCTCGCCACCCACGCTGGACACTGTCGCAAGTAACCGAATTATTTGAAAAACCACTGCTGGAATTGCTGTTTGAAGCGCAGCAAATTCATCGCCAGCATTTCGATCCGCAGCAGGTACAGGTTAGTACGCTGCTGTCGATCAAAACCGGCGCCTGCCCGGAGGATTGTAAATACTGCCCGCAGAGCTCGCGCTATAAAACCGGGCTGGAAGCCGAGCGCTTAATGGAAGTGGAGCAGGTACTGGACTCCGCCCGTAAAGCGAAAAACGCCGGTTCGACCCGCTTCTGTATGGGGGCGGCCTGGAGGAATCCGCATGAACGCGATATGCCTTATCTGGAGAAGATTGTACAGGGCGTCAAAGCGATGGGGCTGGAAACCTGTATGACGCTCGGCATGTTGAACGAGAGCCAGGCGCAGCGTCTGGCTAACGCCGGGCTGGATTACTACAACCACAACCTCGATACCTCGCCGGAGTTTTACGGCAATATCATCACTACCCGTACCTATCAGGAGCGCCTCGACACGCTGGAAAAAGTCCGTGAAGCAGGGATTAAAGTGTGCTCCGGCGGCATTGTGGGTCTGGGCGAAACGGTTACCGATCGCGCCGGACTGTTGTTGCAGTTGGCGAACCTGCCTACGCCGCCGGAAAGCGTGCCAATCAACATGCTGGTGAAGGTAAAAGGCACGCCGCTTGCGGATAACGATGACGTGGATGCGTTTGATTTTATTCGTACTATCGCCGTAGCGCGCATCATGATGCCGACCTCATACGTGCGTCTTTCCGCAGGACGTGAACAGATGAACGAGCAGACTCAGGCGATGTGCTTTATGGCCGGGGCGAACTCGATTTTCTATGGCTGCAAATTGTTAACTACGCCAAATCCGGCAGAGGACAAGGATCTGCAGTTATTCCGTAAGCTGGGGCTGAATCCGCAGCAGACCAGGGTGCTGGCGGGCGATAACGAGCAGCAGCAACGTCTGGAGCAGACGCTGATGACGCCTGACACCGATGATTATTACAACGCGGCAGCCTTATGAGTTGGCAACAACGCGTCGACGATGCGCTGACGGCGCGTCGGGCGACGGATACGTTGCGCCGCCGCTATGTGGTATCGCAGGGCGCCGGACGCTGGCTGGTAGCGAACGGGCGACAGTATCTTAACTTCTCCAGCAATGATTACCTCGGCTTAAGTCAACACCCGCAGATTATTCGCGCCTGGCAACAGGCAGCGACGCGTTTTGGCGTCGGCAGCGGCGGGTCGGGTCATATCAGCGGTTATTCCGTGGCGCACCAGGCGTTAGAGGAGGAACTGGCGCAATGGTTAGGATATCCACGCGCGCTGCTGTTTATCTCTGGCTTTGCGGCGA
This sequence comes from Salmonella sp. 32120201201600049SM, assembly GCF_017572835.1. Classification (NCBI taxonomy): domain Bacteria; kingdom Pseudomonadati; phylum Pseudomonadota; class Gammaproteobacteria; order Enterobacterales; family Enterobacteriaceae; genus Salmonella; species Salmonella sp. 32120201201600049SM. Next base: position 28,756 of record NZ_JAGESA010000016.1, read on the forward strand.
ATCAGGCGGTCATTACCGCCTTAATGAAAAAAAATGACCGGATTGTGGCCGACAGGTTGAGTCATGCTTCCCTGCTGGAAGCCGCTAATCTGAGTCCGGCGCAGCTTCGCCGCTTTATCCATAACGATACGCAGCATCTGTCGCGTTTACTGCAATCGCCCTGCGTGGGTCAGCAACTGGTGGTGACAGAAGGTGTATACAGCATGGACGGCAACAGCGCGCCGCTGGCGGAAATCCAGCACATTGCCCGCAGGCATCATGCCTGGCTGTTGGTTGATGATGCGCACGGCATCGGCGTGACTGGCGATGAGGGGAGGGGCACCTGCTGGCAACGGGGGGTGAAGCCTGAGTTGCTGGTGGTGACTTTCGGTAAGGGGTTTGGCGTCAGCGGCGCAGCGGTGCTCTGCTCGGAAAGCGTCGCGGATTATCTGCTGCAATTCGCCCGTCATCTGGTTTACAGCACCAGTATGCCGCCCGCCCAGGCGCAGGCGTTAAGCGCCTCGCTGGCGGTGATCCGTAGCGATGAAGGTCGTGAACGGCGCGAAAAACTCGCCGCTCTGGTTCAGCGCTTTCGGGCCGGCGTTAACGCGTCCCGATTTACGCTACTGAATGCCCATAGCGCCATCCAGCCGTTAATCGTGGGCGATAACAGCCGTGCATTGCGCCTGGCGGAGGCGCTACGTCAACAAGGATGCTGGGCGACGGCGATTCGTCCGCCGACGGTGCCTGTCGGTACGGCGCGCCTGCGCTTAACGTTAACGCAGGCGCATGAAGCGTGCGATATAGACCGTCTGCTGGAGGTGCTGCATGGCGCAGGTGAATAAGCAGGCTATTGCGGCGGCGTTTGGCCGGGCCGCATCGCAATATGAACAGCACGCCTCTTTACAGCAACACAGCGCGGATGCGCTGCTGACGCTGTTGACAGGCCGCCAGTTTGCTAGTGTGTTGGACGCAGGCTGCGGCCCCGGACGTATGAGTCGTTACTGGCGAGAGCGGGGGAGCGAAGTGACCGCCCTGGATCTTTCGCTGCCGATGCTGCAACAGGCTCGCGATCGTCAGGCGGCGCATCACTATTTGCTGGCGGATATCGAAGCGATTCCCCATGACGCCGAAGTTTTTGACCTGGCCTGGAGCAACCTGGCGGTCCAGTGGTGCGGCGATTTACGTGATGCGTTGAGCGAGTTGTATCGGGTTGTACGGCCCGGCGGCGTGGTGGCGTTTACCACCTTGTGCCAGGGGTCGTTGCCGGAGCTGCGTCAGGCATGGCAGGCCGTCGATAATCGCGCTCACGCGAATAGCTTTTTGCCGGAAGAGGCCATTGACCACGCGCTACGCGGCTGGCGGGCGTCTCGTCATACTCAGGCGATGACATTGTGGTTTGAGGATGCCCTGAGCGCGATGCGTTCGCTCAAAGGCATTGGCGCCACCCATCTTCATGAAGGGCGGGAGACGGATGTATTAACCCGCGCCCGGCTTAGACAGATTCAACTGGCATGGCCGCAGCGGCAGGGGAAATATCCGCTGACGTACCACCTTTTTATGGGAGTGATTGAACGTGACTAAACGCTATTTTGTGACCGGTACTGATACTGAAGTCGGTAAAACGGTTGCCAGTTGCGCCTTATTGCAGGCCGCAACGCAGTTAGGTTATCAAACCGTAGGCTATAAGCCCGTCGCTTCCGGCAGCGAAATGACAACCGACGGGCTACGCAATAGCGATGCCCTGGCCTTGCAGCGTAACAGCAGCCTGCCGCAACCTTATTCCGCTATCAATCCTTATACTTTTGCCGAGCCTACCTCTCCCCACATCGTTAGCGCCGACGAAGGCCGGGCGATAGACGCGGCGGTGTTATCACGCGGATTACGAACGCTGGAGGCGCAGGCAGACTGGGTGTTGACAGAAGGGGCGGGCGGCTGGTTTACACCGCTCTCTGCCACGCTGACGTTTGCCGACTGGGTACAGACGGAGCAGCTGCCGGTGATTCTGGTTGTTGGCGTCAAGCTGGGCTGTATTAATCACGCCATGCTGACGGCGCTGGCGGTAGAACAGGCCGGATTACCACTTGTCGGATGGATAGCCAACGACATACAGCCGCCGGGCGCGCGTCATGGTGAATATCTCGCGACGCTTCGCCGCGTCATACCGGCCCCGCTGTTAGGGGAAATCCCGTGGCTGGGCATTTCTCCATCGCAGGCGGCGACAGGACAGTATCTGGACCTCAGCCCCCTGGAACGCGCCTGACCGCACTTAAAAACCGCCTTCTTGCAGGATCTGACGATCCTGCTGTTCTTTCGCCAGACCCTCCTGACGTCTCCATGCTAAAAATGTGCAAAATGTGAGCGTCTACGCCTCAATTTTTCCCTTCTCGTTAGCCAATAATCTGCCAAAAATAGCGATAATTTTTTTTTATCGCCCGGCGAAAACATCAGGGGCTGATTTTGCCAGGCGGCAGGGGATACGGGCTGGAAGCAGTTATCCACTATTCCTGTGGATAACCTTGTGTATTAGAGTTAGAAAACACAACGTAAGCGAGAGGCGACGCGGCCTGCGACTAAATTGGCGCGAAAGACGGCTTGAGAAAATATCCCTTTTCAGACAGCAAGTTATATAAAATCAATGGTTGTAAAGGAAGGGGGATACGTTGACATAAAACTTTCATCATCCGACTTGACAAATGTTAAAAAAGACTCTGGTCTGGGGATAACCAGCACACTGCTGGAATTTTACCCCGCGACTGTCTATGTTTTACCTCTAAATAGCGTGGGGTATCTGCCGATAGCCATTATACACTGGAGTGTTACTGTTTTTTCATCCAGTATTTTTTATTGGCAATATTCACCGTCGAGAGTAAAATTACACCCCTGCCCGCTCACTCCTTCAGGTAGCCGCTCATGAGTAAACCGTTCAAACTGAATTCCGCTTTTAAACCTTCTGGCGATCAGCCGGACGCTATACGTCGTCTGGAAGAGGGGCTGGAGGACGGGCTGGCGCATCAGACGTTATTGGGCGTGACCGGCTCCGGGAAGACATTCACCATTGCCAACGTCATTGCGGACTTGCAGCGGCCAACGATGGTGCTTGCGCCCAATAAAACCCTGGCGGCGCAGCTCTACGGCGAAATGAAAGAGTTTTTCCCGGAAAACGCGGTGGAGTATTTCGTCTCCTACTATGACTACTATCAGCCGGAAGCGTATGTGCCAAGTTCGGATACGTTTATCGAAAAAGACGCTTCGGTAAACGAACATATTGAGCAAATGCGGTTGTCGGCAACGAAAGCGTTGCTTGAGCGACGCGATGTCGTGGTGGTGGCTTCCGTGTCCGCGATTTACGGTCTGGGCGATCCGGATCTCTACCTGAAAATGATGCTGCATCTGACGGTGGGAATGCTGATTGACCAGCGCGCGATTTTGCGTCGGCTGGCGGAATTGCAATACACCCGTAACGATCAAGCTTTTCAGCGTGGTACCTTTCGCGTGCGCGGCGAAGTGATCGACATCTTCCCGGCTGAATCTGACGACATCGCGCTACGCGTTGAGCTGTTTGATGAAGAAGTGGAACGCCTGTCGCTGTTCGACCCGTTAACCGGGCAGGTAGAGTCAACGGTGCCACGTTATACTATCTATCCCAAAACGCACTACGTAACGCCGCGCGAGCGTATTCTGCAGGCGATGGAAGAGATAAAAGATGAGCTGGCGGACAGGCGTAAGGTCTTGCTGGCGAATAATAAGCTGCTTGAAGAGCAGCGATTAAGCCAGCGCACGCAGTTCGATTTAGAGATGATGAACGAGCTGGGCTACTGCTCAGGCATTGAAAACTATTCCCGCTTTCTGTCGGGCCGCGGGCCGGGCGAACCGCCGCCAACCTTGTTCGATTATCTGCCCGCCGACGGACTGCTGGTGGTGGATGAGTCTCATGTCACCATCCCGCAGATAGGTGGCATGTACCGCGGCGACCGGGCGCGCAAAGAGACGCTGGTCGAGTATGGCTTCCGTCTGCCTTCGGCGCTGGATAACCGTCCGCTGAAGTTTGAGGAGTTTGAAGCCTTAGCGCCGCAAACTATCTATGTTTCCGCCACGCCCGGCAACTATGAGCTGGAAAAATCTGGTGATGAGGTGGTGGATCAGGTCGTGCGACCGACCGGGCTGCTGGACCCGATTATTGAAGTGCGTCCGGTGGCGACCCAGGTGGACGATCTGCTGTCCGAAATTCGTCAGCGTGCGGCCATTAATGAGCGTGTCCTTGTCACTACGCTTACCAAACGGATGGCGGAAGATTTGACCGAATATCTGGAAGAGCACGGCGAGCGCGTGCGTTACCTGCACTCAGATATTGATACCGTGGAGCGCATGGAAATCATCCGCGATTTGCGTCTGGGCGAGTTTGACGTTCTGGTGGGGATTAACCTGCTGCGCGAAGGGCTGGATATGCCGGAAGTCTCGCTGGTGGCGATTCTGGACGCCGATAAAGAGGGCTTCCTGCGCTCCGAGCGCTCCCTGATTCAGACCATAGGGCGCGCGGCGCGTAACGTTAACGGTAAAGCGATTCTGTATGGCGATAAAATCACGCCGTCGATGGCGAAGGCGATTGGCGAAACCGAGCGACGTCGCGAGAAGCAGCAGAAGTACAACGAAGAGCACGGTATCACTCCGCAGGGGCTGAACAAAAAAGTGGTCGACATCCTGGCGCTGGGGCAGAACATTGCGAAAACCAAAGCGAAGGGGAAAGGCAAGGGCCGTTCTACGGCAAAAGCCGGAATTGTCGAACTGGATATGACGCCGAAAGCGTTGCAGCAGAAAATTCATGAACTGGAAGGGCAAATGATGCAGCACGCGCAAAATCTGGAGTTTGAAGAAGCCGCGCAAATTCGCGACCAGTTGCACCAGTTACGCGAGTTGTTTATCGCGGCGTCCTGACAATGTGTCGATCGCCAGCGAGTCATCGTTACCATGGCTCGCTTTTGAGAATTTCAGTGCAATAGTAAGGGCTAAGTCAGTCAGGAATGAAAAACAGTGACAGGCTTTGACTAACGAGATTGTCGAAAAACTCAAAACATCAATGGGGTAGCTAGTTTAATCACAACTGAAGAAAATTAGCGTTGAGGCTGAACTCAACGCTAATTTTCCCTCTCTCCTCGGCTATGAAAAAAAACGCCCCGTATTATCGGTATAGCTATCCTTATGATCGTCATTTTAATCTTATGTGAGTTCGTTGAAATCGTGTCATGGCAACAGATAACATCATCCTACGTAAAAAAAGAGGTGATAGAAGCGTGAGCATTTATAAGTCAAGCGCTGCAAATACTGAATGATTTGTCCGAAATAATGACGACTGTGACCTCTTATTTAAAGTTGAGAATATCCTTATCTGTTACTTTAGGTTACGTTCAGATCAGGTAGGGAAAATATGTTTAATATTACTAATATACAATCTACGGCAAGGCATCAAAGTATTAGCAATGAGGCCTCAACAGAGGTGCCTTTAAAAGAAGAGATATGGAATAAAATAAGTGCCTTTTTCTCTTCAGAACATCAGGTTGAAGCACAAAACTGCATCGCTTATCTTTGTCATCCACCTGAAACCGCCTCGCCAGAAGAGATCAAAAGCAAGTTTGAATGTTTAAGGATGTTAGCTTTCCCGGCGTATGCGGATAATATTCAGTATAGTAGAGGAGGGGCAGACCAATACTGTATTTTGAGTGAAAATAGTCAGGAAATTCTGTCTATAGTTTTTAATACAGAGGGCTATACCGTTGAGGGAGGGGGAAAGTCAGTCACCTATACCCGTGTGACAGAAAGCGAGCAGGCGAGTAGCGCTTCCGGCTCCAAAGATGCTGTGAATTATGAGTTAATCTGGTCTGAGTGGGTAAAAGAGGCGCCAGCGAAAGAGGCAGCAAATCGTGAAGAAGCCGTACAACGGATGCGTGACTGCCTGAAAAATAATAAGACGGAACTTCGTCTGAAAATATTAGGACTTACCACTATACCTGCCTATATTCCTGAGCAGATAACTACTCTGATACTCGATAACAATGAACTGAAAAGTTTGCCGGAAAATTTACAGGGAAATATAAAGACCCTGTATGCCAGCAGTAATCAGCTAACCAGTATCCCTGCCACGTTACCGGATACCATACAGGAAATGGAGCTGAGCATTAACCGTATTACTGAATTGCCGGAACGTTTGCCTTCAGCGCTTCAATCGCTGGATCTTTTCCATAATAAAATTAGTTGCTTACCTGAAAATCTACCTGAGGAACTTCGGTACCTGAGCGTTTATGACAATAGCATAAGGACACTGCCAGAACATCTTCCGTCAGGGATTACCCATTTGAATGTGCAGAGTAATTCGTTAACCGCTCTGCCTGAAACATTGCCACCGGGCCTGAAAAATCTGGAGGCCGGCGAAAATGCCTTAACCAGTCTGCCCGCATCGTTACCACCAGAATTACAGTTCCTGGATGTAAGTAAAAATCAGATTACTGTTCTGCCTGAAACACTACCTCCCACGATAACAACGCTGGACGTTTCCCGTAACGCATTGAGTAATCTACCGGAAAACCTCCCGGCGGCATTACAAATAATGCAGGCCTCTCGCAATCACCTGGTCCGTCTCCCGGAGTCGTTACCCCATTTTCGTGGTGAAGGACCTCAACCTACAAGAATAATCGTAGAATATAATCCTTTTTCAGAACGAACAATACAGAATATGCAGCGGCTAATGTCCTCTGTAGATTATCAGGGACCCCGGGTATTGTTTGCCATGGGCGACTTTTCAATTGTTCGGGTAACTCGACCACTGCATCAAGCTGTCCAGGGGTGGCTAACCAATCTCGAGGAGGAAGACGTCAACCAATGGCGGGCGTTTGAGACGGAAGTAAACGCGGCAGCCTTCAGCATGTTTCTGGATCGTCTTAGCGATACGCAGAACACCCGACACCCGGATTTTAAGGAACAAGTCTCCGCCTGGCTAATGCGCCTGGCTGAAGATAGCGCACTAAGAGAAACCGCATTTATTATAGCGATGGATGCAACGATAAGCTGTGAAGATCGGGTCACACTGGCATACCACCAAATGCAGGAAGCGACGTTGGTTCATGATGCTGAAAGAGGCGCCTTTGATAGCCACTTAGCGGAACTGATTATGGCGGGGCGTGAAATTTTTCGGCTGGAGCAAATAGAATCGCTCGCCAGAGAAAAGGTAAAACGGCTGTTTTTTATTGACGAAGTCGAAGTATTTCTGGGGTTTCAGAATCAGTTACGAGAGTCGCTGTCGCTGACAACAATGACCCGGGATATGCGATTTTATAACGTTTCGGGTATCACTGAGTCTGACCTGGACGAGGCGGAAATAAGGATAAAAATGGCTGAAAATAGGGATTTTCACAAATGGTTTGCGCTGTGGGGGCCGTGGCATAAAGTGCTGGAGCGCATAGCGCCAGAAGAGTGGCGTGAAAGGATGGCTAAAAGGGATGAGTGTATTGAAACGGATGAGTATCAGAGCCGGGTCAATGCTGAACTGGAAGATTTAAGAATAGCAGACGACTCTGACGCAGAGCGTACTACTGAGGTACAGATGGATGCAGAGCGTGCTATTGGGATAAAAATAATGGAAGAGATCAATCAGACCCTCTTTACTGAGATCATGGAGAATATATTGCTGAAAAAAGAGTTGAGCTCGCTCATGAGCGCCTACTGGCGATAGCTGAACGTAGTTTATCAGAAGGGGGAGAGAGCCTGTTTACCCTTCGGTGTAAACAGGCTTCTGATAAGCGCAGCGTCGTCGGTAAATGGGCTTAACCCAACGCCTGTAGCGCTTTTTCCAGCGCATTGTGTAATAACTGACGATCGTGGCGATAGGGGATATCGCTGGCCTCCAGCACTTCCTGAATCACCAGCCGATCGTTCACCGCACTGACGTCAACTCGCGGCCCAACCACTACTGCGTCAATGACTTTTTTGCCAATATATTGCTCCATCATCGCCAGCTTATCGACCAGCGTTAAACTGGCGGCGGGCAGACTCAGTTCGCGACCCAGATTGCCGATATACACCATTGGCGCCGGGGTGCGCCGCAGCGCCTGCGCCAGTTCATCCAGCAGCAGGCAAGGCATCAGGCTGGTATAAAAACTGCCAGGGCCAATCAGAATCAGATCCGCGTCATTAATGGCCTGTACCGCTTCCCGCGTCGCCGGAACGTTTGGCGTTAACATGATCTCCTGCGGAGGAGTCGCTAACTGATCGATATTCACCTCGCCATAAATCTCATGCCCCTGATCGTCAATCGCCATCAGATCTACCGGTAGCTCCGACATCGGGATCAGTTGCGCGTCCACTTTAAGCAGATTACGAATTAAATTAATCGCTTCCAGAGGCCGCACGCTCAGGTGATCTAACGCCTTTAACATCAAATTTCCGAGGTTATGACCAGAAAGTTCGCCATTACCGCCAAAACGATACTCAAACATAGCGGACGCGACGCTAGGTTCGGTAATTAACTGATTCAGACAGTTGCGCATATCGCCCCAGGCGATCCCGCCTTCCGAGCGGCGAATACGGCCAGTTGACCCCCCGTTATCTGTGGTAGTCACAATGCCGGTCAGGCGCGAACCTAATGAAGAAAGCGAGGAGAGGACGCGTCCTAATCCATGCCCTCCGCCGAGGGCAACGACACGATCAAGGTCAGCCAGCGTACGATTGCGCATAAAAATTCCTGAAGTCAAATAAGCAGCGCTACAGTAGCGCAAGTCGCGGGTTTTCAGCAATTAGCCGACCGGCTAAAAGACAATTAATTATTCCCGACTACCCCTTTATAGCGAGGGCGTTACCACGGCTAAATGACATATATCAATGTAAAAGTGTGATTTTCACGTATTCTGTCGCTAAATAGCACGATCATATCGCTATGTATATGTTTATATAGCGAAAGCGTGATGGCGAAATTGTCATTTACACGCTAGTATCGGCGTAACCACAGTAAACACTCTAGCCTCTGCACCTGGGTCATTTTTGATACGGTGCTTTGGCCGTGACAACGTTTAACGTTTGCCACCAGGGCGCAGGAAGAAATGACTCCGCCTCCCGTATTTGGAAAGGTGTACATGGCTTCACAACTTACCGATGCTTTCGCGCGTAAGTTTTACTACTTGCGTTTGTCGATTACCGATGTGTGTAACTTTCGTTGCACCTACTGTCTGCCGGATGGCTACAAACCTGGCGGCGTCACTAACAACGGTTTCCTTACCGTCGATGAAATTCGTCGCGTTACGCGCGCTTTTGCCAGTCTTGGCACGGAGAAGGTGCGTCTTACCGGCGGCGAGCCTTCATTACGCCGCGATTTTACCGACATCATTGCCGCCGTGGGTGAAAATGATGCTATTCGCCAGATCGCGGTGACCACTAACGGTTATCGACTGGCGCGCGATGCCGCGAACTGGCGCGAAGCGGGGCTGACGGGCGTCAATGTTAGCGTGGATAGTCTGGATGCGCGTCAGTTCCATGCGATTACCGGTCAGGACAAATTCCGCCAGGTGATGGCGGGCATCGATGCCGCCTTTGACGCCGGTTTCGAAAAGGTGAAAGTCAACACCGTGCTGATGCGCGACGTGAATCACCATCAGTTGGATACCTTCCTTGCCTGGATTCAGCCTCGCCCCATTCAGCTACGCTTCATTGAACTTATGGAGACGGGCGAGGGGAGCGATCTCTTCCGCAAACATCATATTTCGGGTCAGGTATTACGCGACGAGCTGATTAAGCGCGGCTGGATCCACCAGCTCCGCCAGCGTAGCGATGGCCCGGCGCAGGTTTTTTGTCATCCCGATTACGCCGGTGAGATCGGTCTCATTATGCCGTACGAAAAAGATTTCTGCGCCACCTGTAACCGCCTGCGTGTTTCGTCCGTCGGTAAGCTGCATTTATGTCTGTTTGGCGACGGCGGCGTGAGTTTACGCGACCTGTTACAGGATGACGCGCAGCAATACGCGCTTGAGAAACGTATTTCCGACGCGTTGCGGGAGAAAAAGCAGACCCATTTCCTTCACCAGAGCAATACTGGTATTACGCAAAATTTATCTTACATTGGCGGTTAATCCTTAATAAGGAGATTTCAGATGAGTCAGGTCAGCGCTGAATTTATCCCGACCCGCATCGCTATTCTTACTGTTTCCAGCCGACGCGGCGAAGAAGACGACACCTCCGGTCATTATCTGCGTGATTCGGCGCAGGAGGCCGGGCATGAAGTGGTGGCGAAAGCCATCGTTAAAGAGAACCGTTACGCGATTCGCGCCCAGGTTTCCGCCTGGATCGCCAGTGATGAGGTGCAGGTCGTATTGATAACTGGCGGGACCGGTTTGACCGAAGGCGATCAGGCGCCGGAAGCGCTGTTGCCGCTGTTCGATCGTGAAGTGGAAGGATTTGGCGAAGTGTTTCGCATGCTCTCGTTTGAAGAGATCGGCACCGCAACTCTGCAGTCGCGCGCGGTAGCTGGCGTGGCGAATAACACCTTGATTTTCGCCATGCCGGGCTCCACAAAAGCGTGCAGAACCGCATGGGAGAATATCATTGCGCCGCAGCTGGATGCCCGTACACGCCCATGTAATTTTCACCCTCATTTAAAGAAATAACGATGTCGCAATTAACCCATATAAACGCCGCAGGCGAAGCGCACATGGTGGACGTTTCCGCGAAAGCGGAAACCGTTCGTGAAGCGCGTGCGGAAGCATTCGTTACCATGCGTAGTGAAACGCTGGCGATGATTGTTGATGGCAAACACCACAAGGGCGATGTTTTCGCCACCGCCCGAATTGCCGGTATTCAGGCCGCCAAACGCACCTGGGAGCTGATCCCGCTGTGCCACCCGCTACTGCTAAGTAAAGTGGAGATTCAGCTTCAGGCCGAGCCGGAGCATAACCGCGTGCGTATTGAGTCTCTGTGCCGTCTGACCGGTAAAACCGGCGTCGAAATGGAAGCGTTAACCGCGGCGTCCGTCGCGGCGTTAACCATCTACGACATGTGCAAAGCGGTACAAAAAGATATGGTAATTGGTCCGGTGCGCCTGCTGGCGAAAAGCGGCGGCAAATCGGGGGATTTTAAGGTGGATGCGCATGATTAAAGTGCTTTTCTTCGCCCAGGTTCGCGAGCTTACAGGAACTGACGCGCTGGATCTTCCAGCAGATTTTTCCACCGTTGAGTCGCTGCGACAGCATCTGGCGACAAAGAGCGATCGTTGGGCGCTGGCGCTGGAAGATGGCAAGCTGTTGGCGGCGGTCAACCAGACGCTGGTAAGTTTTGACCATCCGCTGACGGCGGGCGATGAAGTGGCGTTTTTCCCGCCAGTCACGGGGGGCTAACATGCACGAAACGCGAATTGTAGTCGGCCCTGCGCCGTTTAGCGTCGGGGAGGAATATTCCTGGCTGGCGGCGCGCGACGAAGACGGCGCGGTCGTCACCTTTACCGGAAAAGTGCGCAATCATAACCTGGGCGATAGCGTTAAGGCGCTGACGCTGGAGCATTATCCCGGCATGACTGAGAAAGCTCTGGCGGAGATCGTCGCAAAGGCGCGTTCCCGCTGGCCGCTGGGGCGGGTCACGGTGATTCATCGCGTTGGCGAATTATGGCCGGGCGATGAGATTGTGTTTGTCGGCGTCACCAGCGCGCACCGCAGTAGCGCGTTCGACGCCGGTCAGTTCATTATGGATTATCTGAAAACCCGTGCGCCGTTCTGGAAGCGTGAAGCCACGCCGGAAGGCGATCGCTGGGTCGAAGCGCGCGACAGCGACCAGCAGTTGGCGAAACGTTGGTAGCAGAATGTGATACGCTTTAGGGTATCATTTCCACACAGGAGTTCATCATGGACAGATTTCCACGATCTGATTCAATAGTGCAGGCGCGGTCCGGCCTGCAGACCTATATGGCGCAAGTGTATGGCTGGATGACGGTCGGACTGTTACTGACCGCGTTTATCGCGTGGTATGCGGCTAATACGCCAGCCGTCATGATGTTTGTCTTTTCCAGTAAGATCACCTTCTTTGGCTTAATTATTGCCCAGCTTGCGCTGGTGTTTGTTCTGTCGGGACTGGTGCATAAACTTAGCGCCGGAATGGCGACGACGCTGTTTATGCTCTATTCGGCGCTAACCGGATTGACGTTATCCAGTATTTTTATCGTTTACACCTACTCCTCTATCGCCAGCACGTTTGTGGTGACGGGGGGAATGTTTGGCGCCATGAGCCTGTACGGGTACACCACTAAACGCGATCTTAGCGGTTTCGGCAACATGCTGTTTATGGCGCTTATTGGTATCGTTCTGGCGTCGCTGGTCAATTTCTGGCTGAAGAGTGAAGCGCTGATGTGGGCGGTAACCTATATCGGGGTGGTGGTGTTTGTCGGTCTGACCGCCTATGACACGCAGAAACTGAAAAATATCGGCGAGCAAATAGATACCCGCGATAGCGCTAATCTGCGTAAATATTCGATTCTCGGCGCGTTAACGCTGTACCTGGACTTTATCAACCTGTTCCTGATGTTACTGCGTATTTTTGGTAATCGCCGCTAATTATAGCGATCTCTTAAAATCCTAGCCCTGCGCCAGGATTTTTTTAGGACTATATTTAGGGCGAAACAGCATAAATATCTTAGAAATGTTTTCCTGCGCTTGCCATTCTTATCACCGTGATCATGTGAAGAGTGATAAATGACAAGTGGGACCTCTGGCTGCAATACGTATACGGCAAATAGCATTTATTCCCGCGACAATGTTATCCCTTACCTATTGGTATACTGCGTTGGGACTATGGTGTACCGCCGGCATTATATGGTTAACGTTGTATACTCATTTTTTGATAACCCACGTTCAACCTGTTGTTGTTTTGTGGATATCAGCACTTTTGCCTGGCCTGGGGTATGGGGCCGTTACCTGCCTTTCCCGCTTTGGCACTGTTGTCGCAACGTTGATATATATTGCCATCATTACGCTTACCGGCGTGTCATTAGCTTACCTTTTCTCAGGTGGCGCGACCATTTTCGTGATTGTTGGAATCATGTTTAGTCTTAATGCCTTATTTATTTTCTACCTGAATATCAGTTCTGGTCTATTCAGGCCGTTAATTTTTATGGCGGTAAGCGGGATCATCGCTGCGATAGTTGTCAATAGCCTGGTGGCCAGTAGCACTCTGGTCTGGATAGTCAGTATGCTGACGGTATTGGTATGGACATTGATTACAGCACTAGAAAAATCGACACTTCATGGTTATGCCCGCATGTTATACCACAGCGAGTTTTCATCCCTGTCTCGTTGCGCTTTATTTGGCGCGCTGACGCTTTACCTTGGCATTATTAATGCTGTGGTTACGCTGTGTCGTTATATCATTTTGATGATTCTGGAAATACTATTATCTTTCAGGCCGTAGGCGTTGCAGGTTTTTTATTCAGGTTGGTGATGATGGGTATAATGAGTAAATTATGTGGCAAACAATTTTGGTTAGCGTTTTGTGAAGCTAAAGACGTCACTCGCGCCATTAAAAATGGCGGCGAGGATTTTAATCAGAAATGCCCGCCAGCGCTGATTTCTCATTTCATTACCGGATTGTCATGGGAACATTCATTACCTAATCCTGCGCCTGTTTGCGCGTTTAGTTTTATGCTTCTTGTGGGAGGTGTGTGCAGTGCGCATTTTGTTTTTGATAAGTTTATCCTGTATTGGCCACTAAATATAATTATTTATTTTGGCAGTGCTATAGGTATGATGCTATGTGTTATGGCTGAGGTATGGCTTATTGCCAAAGGTTTTATCCTGGGGTTGCGCCTCTGCGTTTTACTGTTTTTATTAAATATTATGCTCTGCGGTACTGGATTATTTGACGTGTTGTGCCATCAAAATAGCGAACTAAAGAGTGATCTGGTTATCGCGATTATTATGGTTGTGCTTTGCCGCTGGGTGATGAATGGCGAAACGTTTACGATGATGATTCGTTTCTGCCTGGGGCATCGATTAGTGCGAGTCGCATTACAAAAATATCTCACCTCACAGACAAGGAAATGATAAGCCCATGAACCTGATGACGTGGCTAACAGGAAAAACACTGGCGGAGCTGGTGAAAAAAGGGCAGTTGATCCCGCCAGAAATTAAGTTACCTGTGTATCCGGCCAGCCACTACAAAAAAAACTGGTATGAACAAGGTATTCCTCACGGAGGCGTTATTGGGCTTACGGCGATCATGATGACCATGACATGGATCGTCAGTATAAACATGGTTATTGCGCAGTTTGAGCTGCACAATAAAAAGCATCTGGAGCTGGTCTTCTTCCTGGCCGTGGGCTATATCGCTTTTCTTACCCCGTCAAATCAGCTCCTGCTTAAAGGAAGAATGAGCGGGGTCATTATTTACCGCTATGCGCTATTGCTGGCCATTATTTCCGTTACGTTGGCAACGTTCTGTACCCTGTCATCAGTATTCATGGGCGAGTTTCACGAAGTGCTCCTGCTGCTGTTTAGCTGGTCATTGCTGCTTTTTTCCCGCTTACAGATGAATACGTCTTTTTTCTCAGCATATGTTTATTTTTACCGGATAAAACGCGTTGTGCTGGAAAGCGAAAACGCATCTGCTTAAATTTATTTCGCCATCGCCCGCTCGTTTTTCGCCCGCAGCTTCTTCGCCCGGCTCTCCAGGATCAGGTAGCACACCAGCGCCAGCAGCAGGGGAATAAAATAGTAAAGCACGCGGTACGCGAGCAGGGCGGCGATAATCGCGCCTTGCGACGTATGTTCGCCCGCCAGCAACGCAAGGAATACGGCCTCCAGCACGCCGATGCCTGCCGGAATATGCACGATGACGCCCGCGATACTGCTCACCAGCAGTACGCCCAGTACAAAGAAATAGTTCACATCCTGACCCATCAGCAGCCAGATGATGGCGCCCATCGCCATCCAGTTCGCGCTGGAGATCGCCATCTGCGCCAGCGCGAATTTCCATGACGGCAGCACCAGTTTCTGCCCTTTAATCGTCATATGCCGCCGCTTTGCAAAGGCGCAAAACCACAGATAGACCGCGATAATCAACAATAAAACGATACCGAGAATACGTAGCGTGCCTTCATCGATATACCAGTGGTCGGGAAGCTGGACAATGCCGAAGGTAAAAATGATGCCGCCAAGCAGAATATAGCCCAGCCAGTTAGTGGTAATGCTGAGTGAGAAAATGCGCGTGATAGTACTGCCGGGCAACCCGAGGCGAGAGTATAGTCGGTAACGCATCCCGATCCCGCCGACCCAGGTGCTGAGCGTCAGGTTAAAGGCATAGCAGACAAACGATACCAACATCACCTGTCGCTTCGCCAGTTTATGGCCGCAATAAAGCCGTCCAAGCAGGTCGTAGCAGCCGTACAGAAGATAGCTAACGATCACCAGTCCTACAGCGCTTAAAAGCGCCGTGCGGTTATAGTCGCGGATGACGGTCCAGACATCGCCCCAGTCGACCTTTTTAGCATAAACCACCAGCAGAACGACGACCGCAATAAAAAACAGCCAGGTCAGCACTTTTTTAGCCAGCCGCCAGCGCGGATGCGATTTAGCCATTAGGGCTTCACTCCTGTATTTTCTGGATCAACGCGATCCTGGGTTTCCATTTCCGGCTGGGCAGGCGGGGGAACCTGCGCCAGATGCGGGGTATGCGCAGGTAGCCAGCCGACCAGCGCCGGGAAATGACGTAAAAAGTGGAACGCCAGCACGCTTTTGGTCAGGTTCCACCAGGTGCGTTTCGGCAGCATAGACTCATCGACCTGCTTACAATCGTTCACGATGATGCCTTGTAAGTTATCGCGCAGGGTCTGGTTAAAAGTACGATCGTGAATGATCAGGTTAGCTTCAAGGTTAAGCGACAGGCTGAGCGGATCGAGATTACTCGACCCTACCGTGGCCCAGTGATCGTCCATCAGCGCCACTTTGCCATGCAGCGGACGGCGTCGGTATTCATAAACCTGCACGCCGCCCTTCACCAGATAGTTATAGAGCAACCGCGCGCCGACTTTGACTATCGGCATGTCTGGTTCCCCCTGAACAATCAGTTTTACGCTTACGCCACGGCGGGCGGCTTTACGCATTGCGTGGAGCAAGCGATAGCCGGGGAAAAAATAGGCGTTAGCGATAATCACTTCACGCTTTGCCTGGGTCAGCATTTTCAGATAATGACGTTCGATATCGTCGCGGTGTTCTTCATTATCCCGCCAGACAAACAGCGCCTGCGCTTCGCCGGGGTGGCGGTTTTCTTCGGCCTGATGATGGCGCTTCCACCAGCGGCGCGCGGGGCTTTGCCCCGGCAGATTCTCGACTTCGAATTGCAGGATATCGGCCACAACAGGCCCTTCGACCCGTACCGCGTAGTCTTGTTTCGCCTGCGGGCCGTAATCCGACATATGTTCGGCGGAGTAGTTAATGCCGCCGACAAAGGCAATACGATCATCAATCACCACAATTTTGCGGTGCATTCGGCGGAAGATATTAGTTCGCAACCCCAGTAGACGCGGGCGGGGATCGTAATAGCGAAAAATCACGCCCGCCGAGGTTAATTCGCCGACAAACGCGTCGCTGAGATCGGGAGAGCCGTAGCCGTCGAGTAATACTTCGGCTTTTACGCCGCACTGTGCGGCTTTTAGCAGAGCGGCATGGAGTTTTTTACCCACCTCATCTTCAAATAAGATAAAGGTTTCCAGAATGATTTTTTGCTGTGCCTGAGCGATAGCCTCAAACACGGCAGGATAGAACTGGTCGCCGTTTTCCAGTAGCTGAATTTGATTACCTTCACGCCAGCCGCATTTCATAGATGGATCTCCGCGCTAAGGGGGGCATGGTCTGATAAATGTCGCCAGTTCCGCAGCGGTAGCGCCGTAGGAGAACTGGCGTTCGCATTCTTGACGTAAATACGATCGAGTCGCAGCAGCGGCATACTCACCGGGAATGTGCGCGCCGGTCGGCCATGGGCACGGGTGAATATCTCCTCCAGCCCGGCCGCGTTTAACGGCGGGCCGGCCTTTTGCCGCCAGTCATTAAAGTCTCCGGCCACCAGCACCGGTTCTGATTCCGGCAAGGCATTCACCCATCCCGCCAGCATGGTTAACTGCGCCTGGCGGTGGCTCTCCCGCAGGCCGAGATGTACGCACATGACGTGGATAGGGCGGTTGAGCATGGGCGGCGTAATGCGGCAATAGAGCACGCCGCGTTTTTCGCTACCGCCGACCGAGACGTCGCGATTTTCATAATGTTCAATGGGATAGCGAGAAAGAACCGCGTTACCGTGGTGGCCTTCCGGATAGACCGCATTGCGGCCATAGGCGAAATCGCTCCACATGGTGTCGGCCAAAAATTCATAGTGGGTAGTGTCCGGCCAGTTTTCGATATGCAGCGGATGTACTTCATGCGCGCCCATCACTTCTTGCAGACAGACGATATCGGCGCCGACCGTTCTGACGGCGTCGCGCAGCTCCGGCAGGATGAAGCGTTTATTAAAGGCGGTAAAACCTTTGTGCGTATTAATTGTGAGCACTTTGAATGAAAAATTTCGCGTGTGTTGAGTCATTTTCTTCCTGTCCGCGTCACTATCCTGATTGAAATAGTGTAGTCGTCGTCACAAAAAGATGCGGTCTTACGGAATTTTCCGTAAAGTTCGGTACTCTGAATAATGAGAGAAAAATGCTTCAGGAGAAAAGCCATGAAGTGGCAACAACGCGTTCGTGTCGCAACCGGCCTCGGTTGTTGGCAGATTATGTTGCATTTACTGGTAGTGGCGATGCTGGTAATAGGCTGGATGAGCGGCACATTAGTGCGCGTCGGCCTGGGATTATGCGTGCTTTATGGCGTGACGGTACTGCTGATGCTGGCGTTGCAGCGCCATCATGAGCAACGCTGGCGCGATGTGGCGGATGTGCTGGAAGAGCTGACTACCACCTGGTACTTCGGCACCGCGCTGATTGTCCTCTGGCTGCTATCCCGCGTATTGCAAAACAATGTCTTGCTGGCGCTGGCGGGGCTGGCTATCCTGGCCGGGCCCGCCGTGGTCTCGCTACTGGCGAAAGATAAAAAGCTACATCACTTTGCGTCTAAACATCGCATACGCCGCTGACCCCGTGGTGGCCGCTATCACCAGTAGCGGCCACAAACTTCCCCAGACAATTCCCAGACTCGCATCCTTAAGATAAATTTGCTTGGTAATATCAGTAAAGTGGCGGATAGGATTTATCCACGTCAGGTTTTGCAGCCAGACCGGCATATTTTCCACCGGCGAGACATAACCCGAGAGCAAAATCGCCGGCATCATAAAGACAAAGACGCCGATAAACGCCTGCTGTTGCGTGGCGCAAAGCGATGATATCAGCAAGCCAAAGCCTACCAGCGACAGCCCGTAAATCACCATCGTGAAATAAAACAGCGCTAACGAACCGGCGAAGGGAATTTGGTATGCCCAAATGCCGATAGCCAGCACGATCGTGGCCTGGAAGGTCGCGACAATCAGCGCCGGCACCGCTTTACCAACGAAAATCTGCCAGGTGGTGAGCGGAGAGACCAGCAGCTGATCCAGAGTGCCTTGTTCACGCTCGCGGGCGACGGACAGCGAAGTGACGATCATCACGCCAATAGTGGTGATCATGGCGATCAGCGAGGGCACCACAAACCACTTGTAGTCCAGATTCGGGTTATACCAGTTGCGTACCACCAGTTCGCTATTGTTGGGCTTTGGCTTGCCGTCCATCAATGTCTGCTGATACTCCTTGACGATCTGTTGCAGATAATTGGCGGCGATTTGCGCGCTGTTGGAGTTACGTCCATCAAGAATGAGTTGCATCGGCGCTGGCTGGAAGGTATCCAGATTCCGCGAGAAATCCGCCGGGAAGCGCACCAGCAGCAGCGCTTTTTGCGTATCGATAGTCGGCTGGATCTCCTGCGGACTGTTCAGCAATAGCACATGGGTAAACGCTTTCGCGCGGGCAAAGCGCTGGGTAAGTTCTACCGAATGTTTGCCGTTATCTTCGTTATAGATGGCGATAGTCGCGTTAGTGACTTCAAGCGTCGCGGCGAACGGAAACAGGATGACCTGAATCAGCACCGGCAGAATCAGGATCGCGCGCGTTTGCGGTTCGCGTAAAAGCGATTGCAGTTCTTTGCGAATTAACGTCCATAAGCGATGAAACATGTCCGTCCTCTCAGTCCAGTTTGTAGGCCTGATAAGCAAAGCGCATCAGGCATAATGCCGGATGGCGGCGTGAACGCCTTATCCGGCCTACGACGACAATTATCCATACACATATTTAATCCAGTCGTCGTTTGGTTTTTAGCCACGTCAGGCCAATAAACATCACCGCCGAGGCGATTAAAAACAGTACGTTAACGCCTAACACGACCGGAATATTGCCGGCCAGAAACAGACTTTGCAGGGTGCTAACAAAATAGCGCGCCGGAATAATATAGGTCACCGCGCGGATCACCGCAGGCATACTGTCTATCTGGAAGATAAATCCGGACAGCATAATTGAGGGCAAAAAGGCGGCGTTCAGCGCCACCTGCGCGGCGTTAAACTGGTTGCGAGTGATGGTGGAAATCAACAGCCCCATCCCCAGCGTACTCAGTAAAAACAGACTGGTGATGATAAACAGAATCACCAGCGAACCGCGATACGGCACGCCGAGAATAAACACCGATACCAG
Source organism: Salmonella sp. 32120201201600049SM (assembly GCF_017572835.1). Classification (NCBI taxonomy): domain Bacteria; kingdom Pseudomonadati; phylum Pseudomonadota; class Gammaproteobacteria; order Enterobacterales; family Enterobacteriaceae; genus Salmonella; species Salmonella sp. 32120201201600049SM. The sequence goes on from NZ_JAGESA010000016.1 coordinate 48,446, forward strand.
CATACAGAGCAGCATCGCCAGCATACCGAGAAAGTAATAGGGAATAAGCTTACACAGCAGCAGTTCAACACGCGTCACTTCGGTTGAGAGCAGCGCCTCCATCGTGCCGCGCTCCCATTCGCGGGCAACGACCAGCGAGGTGAGGATTGCGCCAATTACCGTCATGATAATGGTCACCGCCCCGGGAATGATAAAATGCTGACTGATCGCCGCCGGGTTAAACCAGTAGCGCGTCTGGACGTCGATGAGCGGTTCAAAGGTGTCGCCGCGATCTTCCGCCCGCTGCTGTTGCCAGATTTGCCAGATGCCTTCCACATAACCCTGAACGAAGTTGGCGGTGTTTGGCTCGCTGCCGTCGGTAATCACCTGAATTGGCGCGCTGTCACCGTCGCGCGCCATTTGCTGCGCGAAATCCACCGGAATCACCACCAGTCCGCGAATGCGTCCGGCCTGCATTTTTTCAATTAATTCATGGCGATTATCGCTAATGGTCGCGTCGATATAGGGTGAACCGGTCATCGCATGAGTGAAATCCAGCGCCTCCTGGCTTTGCTGTTCAAGCAGAATCCCCACCCGCAGCTTGCTGGAGTCAAGGTTAATGCCGTAACCAAAAATAAACAGCAACAGCAGCGGGATCACCACCGCAATCAGCCAGCTACTGGGATCGCGCACGATCTGGCGCGTCTCTTTGACGCACAACGCACGCACGCGGCGCCAGGAGAGAGACTTACTCATGCGTATGCTCCTTATCCCAGTCATTGATGAGAGTGATAAAGGCTTGCTCCATCGTCGGATCGGCCTGTTGCTCATCGGCGGCCTGCGCTTTGAGATCGTCCGGCGTACCGCTGGCGATAAGCTTCCCGCGATAAACCAGTCCGATGCGATCGCAATATTCCGCCTCATCCATAAAGTGGGTCGTCACCATTACCGTGACCCCTTTTTCCACCATGCTATTAATATGCAGCCAAAATTCACGGCGGGTGAGGGGATCAACCCCGGACGTTGGTTCATCAAGGAATAAAATATCCGGTTCGTGCATCAGCGAGCAGGCCAGCGCCAGTCGCTGTTTAAAGCCCAGCGGTAGCGCATCGGTGGGATGTGACGCGATGCTTTTCAGACCAAACGCTTCACTCATGCGCTGAATTTTTTCATTTTGCGCGCGGCCCCGCAAACCGTAGACGCCGGAGAAAAAACGCAGGTTCTGCTCAACCGTCAGGTTGCCGTAAAGCGAAAATTTTTGCGCCATATAGCCCAGATGCTGACGGGCTTTGCCGGAGCTGACTTTCAGGTCCATATCCAGCACCAGCGCCTTGCCGGACGTCGGCACCAGCAGGCCGCACATCATTTTAAAGGTGGTTGATTTACCCGCGCCGTTCGGGCCGAGCAGGCCAAAAATCTCGCCGCGCTGTACGACGAAATTAACATGGTCCGTAGCCGCGAAATCGCCAAATTTTTTCGTCAGTTCCTGCGCTTCAATCACCGTTTCGCCGGCAGTGCCTTCAACCGTATGCAGGATTGAACCCAGCGGAGACTCCGAGGTTCCCGCTCCGCCAAGCAGATCGATAAACGCATCTTCGAAGCGCGGCGCGGTCTCATTGAGGGTGATTTCCGGCATCCCTTCGGCCTGGCGAATATCTGCTGCGGTCGCCTCTTTTTTCAGGATCAGGCGTACCGAACGTCCCTGAATCATGCCGTCGCTCACCTGCGGCAGTCTGAGCGCTCTCTGTAGCAACTTACGGTTGTTTTCCTGTGGACTACTCATCAGAAAGCTACGACCGGCCATCGTTTGCGTCAGCGCTTTAGGTTCGCCCTGATAGAGCAGCTCGCCTTCATTCATCAGCAGCACATCGCGGCACTGTTCGGCTTCATCCAGATAGGAGGTACTCCATAAAATCAGCATCCCGTCGCCCGCCAGTTCGTGGACCATTTGCCACAACTCGCGCCGTGAAATCGGGTCAACGCCAACGCCCGGTTCATCCAACAGCAGCACTTTCGGTTCGCCGACCAGCGTACAGGCCAGCCCCAGTTTTTGCTTCATCCCGCCGGACAATTTTCCTGCCAGACGGCCAGTGAAAGGGCCGAGGGCGGTAAACTCCAACAAACGGGCAAAGGTCTTTTCCCGTATCTCGCCGGTAACGCTGCGTAAATCGGCATAGAGATTAAGGTTCTCCATGACGGTAAGATCTTCATACAGACCGAATTTCTGCGGCATATAGCCCAGAACCGCGTGCAGCTCGCTGTCGTTTTGTATCGGGTCGAAGCCTAATACTGACGCGCTGCCGCCATCGGCTTTGAGCAGGCCCGCCAGCATACGCATCAGCGTGGTTTTTCCTGCGCCGTCCGGCCCTACCAGCCCGGTGACATAACCGGAATGAATGGTACAGTCGAGCGGCGCGACGGCGGGTTTATCCATTCCCGCAAAGCGCTTCGTCAGACCGTGCAGCGTAATAACGGCCTCACTCATGCCGTGCCTCGTCATTAAATTTCACCGTGACTGGCATCCCCTGGCGTAACGCATCGTCCGCATCGGTGACGATAATGCGCAGGCGATAGACGAGATCGGTACGCAGATCCGGCGTTTCGACGGTTTTCGGCGTAAATTCCGCGGTGGGCGAAACGAAACCAATCTTGCCGTGGTAAGGTTTGTCAGGACGACCGTCGGTATACAACAGAATGTCGCGCCCCGGTTGCGTCTGACTGAGGTTGCGTTCATCGACATAGGCGCGCACCCAGACGGGGCGGGTCAGCGAGAGCGTTAATACCGTGCTGCCGGCGTTCAGCATACTGCCAGGCTCGACCGCGCGGGTGAGCAAGGTTCCGTTGGCAGGCGCGATAAGCGTGGTGTCCTGCAAATCAAGCTGCGCCTGCGCCAGTTGGGCCTTTGCCTGTTCCAGGCTGGCTTTCGCCTGGGCGATATCCTGTTCACGATTACCGGTACGGTACTGGCTCAGTTTATCCTGCGCGGACTTCAGCGTCGCCTGCGCCTGATCGCGCGATGAGCGGGCGTTTTCCAGATCGTTAGCGGAAATGGTGCGGCTTTTCCACAATCCTTGCTGACGGTTATAAAAGTTTTGCGCGTAGTCATAAGCGGCTTGTGCCTGTCTGACGGCGGCGGCGGCCTGGGCTATCTCTTCATCGCGATAGCCTGCCAGCATCAAATCATATTGCGCCTGCGCGACCGACACGCCAGCTTTCGACTGCATTAGCGCGTTTTCGTATGGCGCGTGATCCAGTTCGCCGAGCACCTGTCCGGCTTTGATAGTATCGCCTTCATCAACATTCAGCGACGCCAGTCTGCCGCCGACGCGAAAGCTGATATTGACGGTACGGATATCGACATTACCGTATAGCGTCAGCCCATCGTCCTGCCGACTTTGATACCACCAGGTTCCACCGGCAATCACAGCGACGATCGCTGCGATTGCCAGTCCGATAACGACAGGTTTTTTCATCAGTCCAGACTCCTTTGCGTTAAACCGTGCAGAATAAGATCGATGTGGCAGGTTACCGTCTGGTAAATCAGCTCCGCTTTTTCTTCATCAAACTGCGGCCAGCCGGTACGTAACAGAATAGTTTCTTTGCCGAGACGGAACGCCAGCACTTCGCCCAGTAAGGCATGGGTATGCAAAATCATGCGCGTATCATTGGCGTCGCAGCCGGTATAAGCGGCAACCAATCTTGTCAGATGGGTGTGCAACGGATCGATAACCTGTTCATGGACCAATTGATAGGCCGACGTGGGAGAGAGCTGCTCGCGTGAAATAAATTTGCTCAGGTTAACGGTGTCTTCCTGCGTCAGCAGCATAATCATGTTCTTGCAGGCGAGCAGAATGAGTTCGCGTATGGCGTCCCGGTCAGGGGCAGGCTGGCGAAACAGACGTTCCGCTTTTTCAGCATGGGGGCGAAATTTTTCGCCAAGAAAATCGGCAATCCACTGGGCGCAGGCGAGGTATAAATCCTCTTTTGAGCCGAAATAGTAAGTAATGGCGGCAATATTTTGCCCCGCCAGCGCGGCGATATCGCGCGTGGTGGCATGGAGGCCATACTCGCCAAACTGCGCCAGTGCGGCGGCAATGAGCTGACTTTTCGCCTGCTCGCCCTTGGTGGTCGTGGTGGGAATATTCATCACACGCCCTAATTTTTAATCAATCGATTGATTAAGACTATGACTCATAATGGCACTTGTCCAGTGTGGTCGATTAATTTGTCTTTGCTACCTTCCGGGATAATTTATGCGCCGCATCACAAAAACTGCTACACTCCGCCCCTTCATGACATTGTGGTTTTTGTCATTCCAAATTTGAGCATCTCCCTGAAAACTACACCGGCAACGGTCGGGGCGGTCCGGAGTAGTTATGTCTTTTGATTCCCTGGGATTAAACCCTGATATCCTGCGCGCCATTGCCGAGCAGGGTTACCGTGAACCTACCCCTATTCAGCAACAGGCGATTCCCGCCGTGCTGGAAGGCCGCGATCTGATGGCCAGCGCCCAGACCGGAACCGGTAAAACGGCGGGTTTTACCCTGCCATTGTTGCAGCATCTGATTACCCATCAGCCGCATGCTAAAGGTCGTCGCCCGGTGCGCGCGTTGATCCTCACGCCAACCCGCGAGCTGGCGGCGCAAATTGGCGAAAACGTCAGAGATTACAGTAAATATCTCAATATTCGCTCGCTGGTGGTATTTGGCGGCGTAAGCATCAATCCGCAGATGATGAAACTGCGCGGTGGCGTGGATGTGCTGGTGGCGACGCCGGGACGTCTGCTCGACCTGGAACATCAAAATGCCGTGAAGCTGGATCAGATTGAGATTCTGGTACTGGATGAAGCCGACCGTATGCTGGATATGGGCTTCATTCACGACATTCGTCGCGTGCTGGCGAAACTGCCGGCGAAGCGTCAGAATCTGCTGTTCTCCGCCACGTTCTCCGACGACATCAAAGCGCTTGCCGAAAAGCTGTTGCGCAACCCGCTGGAAATCGAAGTGGCGCGCCGCAACACGGCCTCAGAGCAGGTAACGCAGCACGTGCACTTTGTCGATAAAAAACGCAAACGTGAACTGTTGTCGCAGATGATTGGCCAGGGCAACTGGCAGCAGGTGTTGGTCTTCACCCGCACCAAGCATGGCGCGAACCATCTGGCGGAACAGCTTAATAAAGACGGTATTCGCAGCGCGGCGATCCACGGTAATAAATCGCAGGGCGCACGTACCCGCGCGCTGGCCGATTTTAAATCCGGCGATATTCGCGTGCTGGTAGCGACGGATATTGCGGCGCGTGGTCTGGATATTGAAGAGCTGCCGCACGTGGTCAACTATGAACTGCCGAACGTGCCGGAAGATTATGTACACCGTATTGGCCGTACCGGTCGCGCGGCGGCAACTGGCGAGGCGCTGTCGCTGGTCTGTGTTGACGAGCATAAACTGTTGCGTGATATCGAAAAATTGCTGAAAAAAGAGATCCCACGCATTACGACGCCGGGCTATGAGCCGGACCCGTCGATTAAAGCGGAGCCGATTCAGAATGGCCGTCAGCAGCGCGGCGGCGGCGGCGGTCGTGGACGCGGACAAAATCAGGGGGGAGCGGGGCGCAGTCAGCAGCCGCGACGTCAGGATAGTGGGGCAGCGAAGGCGAAATCAAAACCGCGCACAGACGAGGGGAAACCCGCTGGCGACAAAGCACGTCCGCCGCGTCGCCCGCGCAGAATCACGCCTGCCCAGTAAATTTTATCCGGCAACATGCCCGGTAGCGCGACGCTTACCGGGCCTACGGACTATGCAAATACGTAGGCCGGATAAGGTGCTTGCACCGTCATCCGGCAAAATACACATCGCGTTGCGAGCCGCCTTCCAGAACCGGTAAAAAAGGTACTTCCCGCCCCTGAAATGTGACACAATAGTGGCTGTTTATACAGTACTTCAGGTTTTCTCATGGCATTGACCGCTGCGCTGAAAGCGCAAATCGCCGCCTGGTATAAGGCGCTTCAGGACCAGATTCCCGACTTTATTCCCCGTGCGCCGCAGCGGCAGATGATTGCTGACGTCGCCAGAACGCTGGCCGGGGAAGAAGGGAGACATCTGGCTATTGAAGCGCCGACCGGCGTCGGGAAAACCCTCTCCTATCTTATTCCCGGTATTGCCATTGCCCGGGAAGAGCAAAAAACACTGGTGGTCAGTACCGCTAACGTGGCGTTACAGGATCAGATCTTTAGCAAAGATTTGCCGCTGCTACGAAAAATCATCCCCGATCTGCGCTTTACCGCCGCCTTTGGCCGCGGGCGTTACGTGTGTCCGCGAAACCTGGCGGCGCTCGCCAGTAGCGAGCCTACGCAGCAGGATCTGCTCGCCTTTCTTGATGACGAACTGACGCCTAACAACCAGGAAGAGCAAAAGCGCTGCGCCAGGCTGAAAGGGGATCTTGACGGTTACAAATGGGATGGTCTGCGGGATCATACCGACATTGCTATTGACGACGATCTGTGGCGGCGATTAAGTACCGATAAAGCCAGTTGTCTGAACCGCAACTGTCACTATTACCGCGAATGTCCATTCTTTGTCGCCCGACGTGAAATACAGGAAGCGGAAGTCGTGGTGGCGAATCACGCGCTGGTAATGGCGGCGATGGAAAGTGAAGCCGTACTGCCGGAACCAAAGCATCTGCTGTTGGTACTGGATGAAGGTCATCATCTGCCCGATGTCGCTCGCGATGCGCTGGAGATGAGCGCGGAAATTACCGCCTCCTGGTATCGCTTGCAACTGGACCTGTTCAGCAAACTGGTGGCGACCTGCATGGAGCAATTTCGCCCTAAAACCACGCCGCCGTTAGCGAACCCTGAGCGACTTAACGCCCATTGCGAGGAGGTATACGAACTGATCGCCTCGCTCAATGCCATTCTTAATCTGTATATGCCCGCAGCGCAGGAGGCGGAGCACCGTTTTGCAATGGGCGAGTTGCCTGATGAGGTCATGGAAATCTGCCAGCGACTGGCGAAGCTGACCGAGACGCTGCGTGGGCTGGCGGAATCCTTTCTCAACGATCTCAGCGAAAAAACCGGATCGCACGATATTGTGCGTTTGCATCGGGTGATTTTACAGATGAACCGGGCGCTAGGAATGTTCGAGGCGCAAAGTAAATTATGGCGGCTGGCTTCGATGGCGCAGTCTTCAGGCGCGCCGGTGTCCAAATGGGCGACGCGTGAAATACGCGAAGGGCAACTCCACGTCTGGTTCCATTGTGTCGGTATCCGCGTCAGCGAGCAGTTGGAAAGATTGTTATGGCGCAGCGTACCGCACATTATTGTCACCTCGGCGACACTGCGCTCGCTCAATAGCTTTTCGCGCCTGCAGGAAATGAGCGGCTTAAAAGAAAAAGCCGGCGACCGCTTTGTGGCGCTGGATTCGCCGTTTAATCATGTGGAACAGGGGAAACTGGTGATTCCTCAGATGCGCTACGAACCCACCATTGATAACGAAGAGCAGCATATTGCCGAAATGGCAGCCTATTTTCGTGAGCAACTGGAGAGCAAAAAACATCATGGTATGCTGGTACTGTTCGCCAGCGGGCGGGCGATGCAGCGTTTTCTGGAGCATGTCGCTGATGTGCGCTTACTCCTCCTGGTCCAGGGCGACCAGCCGCGTTACCGACTGGTAGAGCTGCACCGTAAACGGGTGGAGAGCGGCGAACGCAGCGTGCTGGTTGGGCTTCAGTCTTTTGCCGAAGGGCTGGATCTTAAAGGCGAGCTGCTGACGCAGGTCCATATCCATAAAATTGCCTTCCCGCCGATCGACAGCCCGGTCGTGATCACCGAAGGCGAATGGCTAAAAAGCCTGAATCGTTATCCGTTTGAGGTACAAAGTTTACCAAGCGCGTCTTTTAATTTAATTCAGCAGGTAGGGCGATTGATCCGTAGCCATGCCTGTCGGGGAGAAGTGGTCATTTATGATAAGCGTTTGTTGACCAAAAACTACGGACAGCGTTTACTGAATGCCTTACCTGTTTTTCCGATAGAGCAGCCTGCCGTGCCAGACGTTATAGTAAAACCAAAAGCAAAACCTGCACGCCGCCGACGGCGTTAATGCTGTGAGCACACTTCAAGGAGCTTTCAATGGATTATCGCAAGATCATCAAAGAGATCGGGCGAGGTAAAAATCACGCCCGCGATCTGGATCTGGATACCGCGCGCGGTTTGTATACCCGAATGCTGAATGGCGACGTCCCCGACCTGGAGATGGGCAGTATATTGATGGCGCTGCGTATTAAAGGCGAAGGCGAAGCCGAAATGCTGGGCTTTTATGAGGCCATGCAGAATCATACCATCAAACTGACACCGCCCGCAGATAGGCCGTTGCCGGTCGTTATTCCCAGCTATAACGGCGCGCGTAAACAGGCGAATTTAACGCCGCTGCTGGCTATCCTGCTGCATAAATTGGGCTTCCCAGTCGTAGTACACGGCGTCAGTGAAGATCCGACCCGCGTACTGACGGAAACTATATTTGAGCTGATGGGGATTATCCCCACCCTACACGGTGGACAAGCGCAGGCCAAACTGGACGGGCGCCAGCCGGTGTTTATCCCGGTGAGCGCGCTCTGCCCGCCGCTGGAAAAACAGCTGGCGATGCGCTGGCGGATGGGCGTGCGTAACAGCGCGCATTCACTGGCCAAGCTGGCGACGCCATTTGCTGAGGATGCCGCGCTGCGTTTATCAAGCGTTTCTCATCCTGAATATGTTCCGCGTGTGGCGACCTTTTTTAGCCGCATTGGCGGGCGGGCTTTGCTGATGCATGGTACCGAAGGCGAAGTCTATGCCAACCCGCAACGCTGTCCGCAAATCAGCCTGATTGATAGCCGTGGCGTGCAGGTACTGCATGAGCGTCAGAGCGACACGCACGACGAGCCGCTTTCACTGCCTGCGACTAAAGATCCTGAAATCACCGCGCGCTGGATTGAGCGCTGCCTTGCCGGCCGCGAGCCGGTGCCGCAATCATTAAAAACGCAAATGGCCTGTTGTCTGGTTGCGACGGGAGAGGCGGCGACGTTAGAAGACGGGATTGCGCGCGTCGAACAGGCTTTTAGCTGACTAGTCCTGATATAGGTTGACAGTTTTTTGTCTGTAAAACGCCTGATGAACATCATCGGGCGTTTTGTATTTCAGGGCCAGGTGTGGCCGTTCATGGTTATAAATTGCCACGGACTCTTTTACT
>NZ_JAGESA010000017.1:0-49469 GCF_017572835.1 Salmonella sp. 32120201201600049SM
ACCCGCACCGGTCACCTTCGACCCGAAGACGCGCTCGACGAGATTGTGCGGTTCTTCGAGGCGCGGGTTTCCGCCTTGCGACGGAGCGGGGTCGCTGCCGACCGGCTCATCCTCGATCCGGGGATGGGATTTTTCTTGAGCCCCGCACCGGAAACATCGCTGCACGTGCTGTCGAACCTTCAAAAGCTGAAGTCGGCGTTGGGGCTTCCGCTATTGGTCTCGGTGTCGCGGAAATCCTTCTTGGGCGCCACCGTTGGCCTTCCTGTAAAGGATCTGGGTCCAGCGAGCCTTGCGGCGGAACTTCACGCGATCGGCAATGGCGCTGACTACGTCCGCACCCACGCGCCTGGAGATCTGCGAAGCGCAATCACCTTCTCGGAAACCCTCGCGAAATTTCGCAGTCGCGACGCCAGAGACCGAGGGTTAGATCATGCCTAGCATTCACCTTCCGGCCGCCCGCTAGCGGACCCTGGTCAGGTTCCGCGAAGGTGGGCGCAGACATGCTGGGCTCGTCAGGATCAAACTGCACTATGAGGCGGCGGTTCATACCGCGCCAGGGGAGCGAATGGACAGCGAGGAGCCTCCGAACGTTCGGGTCGCCTGCTCGGGTGATATCGACGAGGTTGTGCGGCTGATGCACGACGCTGCGGCGTGGATGTCCGCCAAGGGAACGCCCGCCTGGGACGTCGCGCGGATCGACCGGACATTCGCGGAGACCTTCGTCCTGAGATCCGAGCTCCTAGTCGCGAGTTGCAGCGACGGCATCGTCGGCTGTTGCACCTTGTCGGCCGAGGATCCCGAGTTCTGGCCCGACGCCCTCAAGGGGGAGGCCGCATATCTGCACAAGCTCGCGGTGCGACGGACACATGCGGGCCGGGGTGTCAGCTCCGCGCTGATCGAGGCTTGCCGCCATGCCGCGCGAACGCAGGGGTGCGCCAAGCTGCGGCTCGACTGCCACCCGAACCTGCGTGGCCTATACGAGCGGCTCGGATTCACCCACGTCGACACTTTCAATCCCGGCTGGGATCCAACCTTCATCGCAGAACGCCTAGAACTCGAAATCTAACGTCCGTTCGGGCATCGAGGTCCATGTCGGGGTGGGACGGGCCCGTGGCTTCAAGATCACTTGCAGTCCGACCGCGATGTCTTGGTTGCGCGAGAGGTTGTCGATATCCTCCACTTCCATCATCAACCCTGGATAATGCCGCCGCCGTCATCGCCGCCGACGCCCGTGCCGGGCTTTTCGGGCCTGTCAGGCTTGCTCGGCCTTCAGCCTGCCTGGGCGAGATCTCCGGCGGACGGATTAACGGCGGAGCTTCGCCGCCTTTCGTGCGTGTGAAGGCCGAAGATAGTTCTCTCAAAAACATCCGTTTATGAGAGATACCAAATGTCATTTTCAGAAGACGACTGCACCAGTTGATTGGGCGTAATGGCTGTTGTGCAGCCAGCTCCTGACAGTTCAATATCAGAAGTGATCTGCACCAATCTCGACTATGCTCAATACTCGTGTGGGCTCTGTTGCAAAAATCGTGAAGCTTGAGCATGCTTGGCGGAGATTGGACGGACGGAACGATGACGGATTTCAAGTGGCGCCATTTCCAGGGTGATGTGATCCTGTGGGCGGTGCGCTGGTATTGTCGCTATCCGATCAGCTATCGCGACCTTGAGGAAATGCTGGCGGAACGCGGCATTTCGGTCGACCATACGACGATCTATCGCTGGGTCCAGTGCTACGCCCCGGAGATGGAGAAGCGGCTGCGCTGGTTCTGGCGGCGTGGCTTTGATCCGAGCTGGCGCCTGGATGAAACCTACGTCAAGGTGCGGGGCAAGTGGACCTACCTGTACCGGGCAGTCGACAAGCGGGGCGACACGATCGATTTCTACCTGTCGCCGACCCGCAGCGCCAAGGCAGCGAAGCGGTTCCTGGGCAAGGCCCTGCGAGGCCTGAAGCACTGGGAAAAGCCTGCCACGCTCAATACCGACAAAGCGCCGAGCTATGGTGCAGCGATCACCGAATTGAAGCGCGAAGGAAAGCTGGACCGGGAGACGGCCCACCGGCAGGTGAAGTATCTCAATAACGTGATCGAGGCCGATCACGGAAAGCTCAAGATACTGATCAAGCCGGTGCGCGGTTTCAAATCGATCCCCACGGCCTATGCCACGATCAAGGGATTCGAAGTCATGCGAGCCCTGCGCAAAGGACAGGCTCGCCCCTGGTGCCTGCAGCCCGGCATCAGGGGCGAGGTGCGCCTTGTGGAGAGAGCTTTTGGCATTGGGCCCTCGGCGCTGACGGAGGCCATGGGCATGCTCAACCACCATTTCGCAGCAGCCGCCTGATCGGCGCAGAGCGACAGCCTACCTCTGACTGCCGCCAATCTTTGCAACAGAGCCTCCGTCGCCATGCTCACCTCGCTTTGGTGCACACGAGTATTGAGCATAGTCGAGATTGGTGCAGATCACTTCTGATATTGAACTGTCAGGAGCTGGCTGCACAACAGCCATTACGCCCAATCAACTGGTGCAGTCGTCTTCTGAAAATGACAACTTGCTAAGTTATGAACTGTTAAGAAAATGGTGGTTTGTTGAACAAGAAAATAAAAGCTCGGCTCTTTCTCTGAAAAACTTGATCTATATAAATAATCATATATAGTTCTATATATAGTTAATCCTATGGAGGTATTAAGATGCCAGTCACTATTAGCATTTCCGATGATGTGTACCGCAGATTGGAAGCGTTGGCTGTCGGATTCGACACACCAGAGAGAGTTATCGAGCGATTGCTCGACTCGGTTGAGGAGGGCGGACCCAAGTCAAGCGAAAACAAACCGTCCCTAACCTTTGTCCCTGATGAGACTGCTTTCAAAAATGAGCTGATAGCTCGCAAGAAGGCACAGGTCGTTCTTCATTTGAAAAACGGTGAACGAGATGTCATTCATTGGAATGCGTCTAGATTCCAACCCAGTTCAAATCTTCGAGCTAATTTATGGTCTGGCATTCTGAGAAACTGGAAGGATAAAGGGATCACCTCTGCTGAACTTTCGGTTCTACCCAGGAGCCACAATCATCCCGACGACAATACAGATCTATTAATAGCTATTGCCGGAGAAGTTCATTGGACGCTCGAAGAGGTAGAGCAGTACTTCGTTGATTACGATCTGGTAGGCAGTGACGACGGCCATCCTTACTATTACCTAGCGACGTTCAGTGATGAGACACCTGACGAGCTGAAGCGAATTGCAGGGCTGAACAGCTCAAATCAACTTCACATGGGTCTAAACATAGTTCCGGATGAAGATCAGGGAGAATTCGAGTAGAGTAATATCTTCATATAATCAATACTTTATGTGTTTTGTGATTGGTAAGTTTTACTCCACATTTACTCCAAAAAACATATAATTTATTGATTTAAAATAACTAATTACTTTCTGTATTGGTAAGTAACGTTGTATTGCCCGGTGGCGCAATGCTTACCGGGCCTACAAAACCCGTAAGCCGGATAAAGCGTTTATGCCGCCATCCGGCAGCAATGATTTCCCATGCGGAAATCACTGTTGTCCAAATGGCAACTCGTCTCGCGCAACGTCGCCCCGTATTCTTAGCGCCACACTTTTCGTGAGGCCGCTATGAAACGTTTTCTACTGTGTAGTTTTGCCCTGGTTTTACTCTATCCTGCCGGTATTGATATGTATCTGGTCGGTTTACCGCGTATAGCCGCCGATCTGAACGCCAGCGAGGCGCAGTTGCATATCGCCTTCTCCGTTTACCTGGCCGGAATGGCGACGGCCATGCTGTTTGCCGGGAAGATAGCCGACCAGTCAGGCCGCAAGCCGGTCGCGATCGTCGGCGCGCTCGTCTTTATGATGGCCTCACTGCTTTGTTCACGGGCGTCGGAAGGCTCGCTATTTCTGAGTGGACGTTTTCTTCAGGGAGTAGGCGCAGGCGGCTGCTATGTGGTGGCGTTCGCCATTCTGCGCGACACGCTCGACGAGCATCGCCGGGCGAAAGTGCTGTCATTATTGAATGGGATTACCTGTATTGTGCCGGTACTCGCCCCGGTGGTGGGGCATTTGATTATGCTGCGTTTCCCCTGGCAAAGTCTGTTCTATACGATGTCCGCGATGGGCATTATTGTGGGCCTGTTATCACTGTTTATCCTGCGCGAGACGCGCCCGGCAAGGCTGGCTCCACGCGATTTATCACGATCGTCGCCCGCCGCCGAGTCGCTGGTTAACCGTTTTTTCGTTAGTCGACTGGCGATCACCACCCTTAGCGTGTCGGTGATCCTGACCTTCGTCAATGCCTCTCCAGTGCTGCTGATGGAGGTGATGGGATTTAGTCGTGGCGACTATGCCATTACCATGGCGCTCACCGCAGGCGTCAGTATGGTCGTCTCTTTTTCCACCCCTTTTGCGCTTGGGTTATTTAAGCCGCGAACCTTAATGCTCGTCTCACAGGGGCTGTTTTTGACGGCTGGCGTGACGTTAAGCCTTGCTCATACCAATACCGTCACACTCTTTGGCCTGACGCTTATCTGCGCCGGATTCTCGGTTGGTTTTGGCGTCGCGATGAGCCAGGCGCTGGGGCCGTTTTCGCTGCGCGCCGGAGTGGCCAGTTCCACGCTCGGTATCGCGCAGGTTTGCGGTTCATCACTGTGGATTTGGCTGGCGGCAATACTCGGTATCAGCGCGATGAATATGCTGATCGGGATTCTGATTGGTTGTAGCATAGTGAGTATTCTGCTGATCTTCTCCGTCACGCCCAACAGGTCCGTAGCCGAGCATGAAGAAATCCCTTACCAATCTCGACCTTAATTTGCTGTTATGCCTACAGTTACTCATGCAGGAGCGCAGCGTCACTAAAGCTGCAAAACGGATGAACGTAACGCCCTCAGCGGTCAGCAAATCGCTGGCGAAACTCCGGGCATGGTTTGACGATCCGCTGTTCGTCAATACGCCGCTGGGCCTGGCGCCGACGCCGCTGATGGTCAGTATGGAGCAAAGTCTGGCGGACTGGATGCAGATGGGGAATCAACTGCTTGATAAACCACATCATCAAACGCCGCGCGGTTTAAAATTTGAGTTGGCAGCAGAGTCGCCGCTGATGATGATTATGTTTAATTCACTGTCGCAGCAGATTTATCAGCGCTATCCGCAGGCTACCATTAAGGTTCGCAACTGGGATTATGACTCGCTGGAGGCGATTACGCGTGGGGAAGTCGATATCGGATTTACCGGACGCGAAAGCCATCCCCGCTCGCGAGAATTGCTCAGTCTGTTACCGCTCGCGATTGATTTTGAGGTGTTGTTTAGCGATTTACCGTGGGTCTGGCTGCGGGAAGATCATCCGGCGCTGCGCGAAGCGTGGGATCTGGACACTTTTCTGCGCTACCCACATATCAGTATTTGCTGGGAGCAAAGCGATACCTGGGCGCTGGACGATGTCCTGCAAGAAATGGGACGCAAACGCCATATCGCGTTGAGCCTGCCGGGGTTCGAGCAGTCGCTCTTTATGGCCGCCCAGCCGGGTCACACCCTGATAGCAACCGCGCCGCGCTATTGCCAGCACTACAATCAGCTCCACCAGCTACCGTTAGTGGCGCGCCCCCTGCCTTTTGATGCGCAACAGCGGGAAAAGCTGATGGTGCCGTTTACCCTATTATGGCACAAACGTAATAGTCATAATCCCAAGATTGTGTGGCTACGACAGGCTATCAACACGCTCTGCCGTCGCCTTATCTGACCACCTGCGTTGATAAATTAACCTTCCTCTTACCAGAAATGTCACCATCTGATTAAAGAACCTTCTGAAATTGAATTTTTAGCGCGTAAAACCTGTCCATAATTTACGTTAATGTTACTCTCGTCATTATCACGGCCCATTAATCACGGAGCGAAAAATGGCGACTCACTTTGCCAGAGGGATACTTACGGAGGGACAGTTGGTTTCAATTCGTCTCTCTTCGTCTTGCCATATTGAAGCCAGAAACCTGCCTGCTCACCGACGAACGCGTTTTCTCGCCTCCAGAGGCCTTCTTGCCGAACTGATGTTTATGCTGTACGGAATTAGCGAGCTGCCGGAAATCATTATTCAGGCGAAAGGTAAACCCGCGTTTCGTGACAAAAATCTGCCAGGCTTTTCTATTTCCTACGCCGGAAATATGGTTGGCGTGGCGTTGACCACCGAAGGAGAGTGCGGGCTGGATATGGAATTACAGCGCACCTCCCGCGGCTTTCACCATCCACATTCGCTCGAACGCCACCCTTTCTCCCGTAATGAAAACTTATGGGTAGCCAATCAAAACGATCCCAACGAAGCGCGAGCGCAACTCATTACATTGCGCCAGAGCGTGTTAAAACTCACCGGCGATGTCATGAATGACGATCCGCGGGAGCTGCAACTTTTACCCGTTGCCGGACGCCTGAAGTGCGCGCATGTCACGCAGCTTGAAGCCGTGTGCGATGCGGAAGATGTGCTGGTATGGTCCGTAACCGTTACGCCAGCGATAGAAAAATTAAAAGTGTGGGAGTTCGATGGCAAACTGGGCTGGAAAAGCCTGCCCGATATCCAGACGCGCGCCAATGAGCCAACCGGCCGTCTGATGCGATTCGCCCAACTCCCCGCCGCCAAATCGTATACGCTTAATCGTTCATAATGAAAAAAGGGGCACGTATGTCTGAAACGCTGAATGTGGTTACATTGCTGGGAAGTTTACGCAAAGGTTCCTTTAACGGGATGGTGGCGCGTACGCTGCCTAAAGTCGCGCCGGCAGGAATGACGGTATCGCCGCTGCCTTCAATCGGGGATATTCCGCTGTATGACGCCGATATCCAGCAGGAAGAGGGATTTCCAGCCAGCGTAGAGGCGCTGGCGGAGCAGATTCGCAACGCCGACGGCGTCGTCATTGTGACGCCGGAATATAACTATTCCGTTCCCGGCGGCCTGAAAAATGCCATCGACTGGCTATCCCGTCTGCCTGAGCAACCGCTGGCGGGTAAGCCCGTTCTTATCCAGACCAGTTCAATGGGGGCGATTGGCGGCGCGCGCTGCCAGTATCATCTGCGCCAGATTCTGGTGTTCCTTGATGCGATGGTGATGAATAAACCGGAATTTATGGGCGGCGTGATTCAGAATAAAGTCGACCCGCAGACTGGAGAAGTGGTGGATCAGGGAACGTTAGATCATTTGACCGGTCAGTTGACCGCATTTGGCGAGTATATTCAGCGCGTTAAAGCGTAAGTTCGTTAAAAACCCTCCCCCCGATGGGGCGAGGGTTCATTTCATCAGTGTGCGTCAATAAACACAATCTTCAGCACGAATAACAGCGCGACAATCACTACGCACGGGCTAAGGTCGCGCAGGCGACCGGTACCGATTTTCATCACGCAGTAAGAGATAAAGCCCAGCGCGATACCTTCGGTGATCGAGAAGCTAAACGGCATCATTACCGCCGTAATAAACGCCGGGACCGATTCGGTTAAATCCTGCCAGTTTACCCGCGCCAGGCTGGAGGTCATCAGCACGCCGACGTAAATCAACGCGCCCGCCGCCGCGTAAGGCGGCACCATGCCCGCCAGCGGCGACAGGAAGATAACCAGCAGGAACAAAATACCGACCACCACCGCCGTCAAACCGGTGCGACCGCCCACCGAAACGCCGGAAGACGATTCAATATAAGCGGTCACAGAAGAGGTTCCGACAAATGCGCCAGTGACGGAAGAGATACTATCAACAAACAGCGCCTGCTTCATGCGCGGGAATTTGCCTTTCTCATCCGCCAGGCCGGCTTTATCGGTCACGCCAATCAGCGTACCGGAGGAGTCAAACAGGTTTACCAGCATGAAGGAGAAAATAACCCCCGCCAGGCCAAGATTGAACGAGCCTGCCAAATCGACATGCCCTACCACGCTGGTGACGCTTGGTGGCGCGGAGACAATGCCGTTGTAGTGTACATCACCCATCATCCAGCCAAGCAGCGTCGTGACGATGATGGACACCAGCACCGCCGCATGAATGTTGCGCGAAGCGAGAATCGCAATAATAAAGAATCCGAGAACCCCCAGCAGCACGCTGTGCGAGGTCAGGTTGCCGATGCTGACCAGCGTTTCCGGGTTAGCGACGATCACGCCGGCATTTTTCAGCCCCATCATGCCGATAAACAGGCCGATGCCGCTGGTGATGCCCACGCGCAGGCTGACCGGAATGTTGGCGATCATCCAGTAACGCACGCGGAAGATAGTCAGCAATAAAAGACCAACAGCGCCCCAGAAAATGGCGCCCATGCCTACCTGCCACGGCAGTCCCATTGCCTGCACAACCACGAAGGCAAAGAACGCATTCAGCCCCATCGCGGGCGCCAGCGCCACCGGCAGGTTAGCGAACAGACCCATCAGAATACTGCCAAAGGCCGCAATCAGACAGGTGGTCACAAAGACGGCGCTGGTGTCCATGCCAGCTACGCCCAGAATTTGCGGGTTAACAAAAACGATATAAACCATCGTCAGGAAAGTGGTAAAACCGGCGATCACTTCGGTTCGTGCCGTCGTGCCATGTTCGCGCAGTTTAAACACGCGTTCCAGCATACCCTGACCAGAAGCCTGGGTGGTGTGTTGTTGACTCATTATCAATTTCCGGAGAAAGGAGGGAAAATTCGCCGTTATCCTATACCAAAATGCGACACCTGGCGCAGTTGTGTGGTAATTTTTTTCACTCAATTTGTTAGTACGGCAACGATTGCGTCCCCTCATTCAGCATTACGTAAACGTTAAACTTGTTAAAATGGAAATGACATGTCCCAAATCGAAGCAGTGTTTTTTGACTGTGACGGCACGCTGGTCGACAGTGAAGTGATTTGCTCGCGCGCCTATGTCACTATGTTCCGGCAGTTCGGCATTACGCTTGAGCTCACGGAAGTATTCAGACGCTTTAAAGGCGTAAAGCTCTACGAAATTATCGATACCATCAGTAAAGAGCATGGCGTTGCGCTGGCAAAGGCGGAGCTGGAGCCGGTGTACCGCGCGGAAGTGGCGCGCCTGTTCGATACCGAACTGGAAGCGATCGCGGGCGCAAATACGCTGCTGGACAGCATTAAGACGCCCATGTGCGTGGTATCCAACGGGCCGGTCAGTAAGATGCAGCATTCGCTGGGTAAACTGGGCATGTTGCATCATTTTCCTGATTTGCTGTTTAGCGGTTACGATATTCAACGCTGGAAGCCCGATCCGGCACTGATGCTCCATGCGGCGAACGCCATGAAGGTCAATGTTGAGAAGTGTATTCTGGTGGATGATTCCAGCGCAGGCGCGCAGTCAGGAATTGCGGCGGGAATGGAAGTGTTTTATTTCTGCGCCGATCCGCATAACAAGCCGATCGATCACCCTAACGTGACGACTTTTACCGATTTGGCGCAGTTGCCGGGATTGTGGAAAGCGCGCGGGTGGGAGATTACGCGTTAACTGAAATGCCGGATGGCGCTGACGCTTATCCGGCCTACAGCATCTGTACCTGTAGGCCCGGTAAGCGCAGCGCCACCGGGCAAAAGAATGAGATTTACTCTTTTGGGTCTTTCCCCGCCAGCAGCTTATCCAGCTCATCGCCGCCCACGTGACGGAAATCCTGCCCCTTCACGAAGTAGAAGATGTATTCGCAGATATTCTGGCAACGGTCACCGATACGCTCGATAGAGCGCGCGCAGAACAGCGCGGTCAGCACGCTGGGAATGGTGCGCGAGTCTTCCATCATGTAGGTCATCAGCTGACGCACGATGCCTTCGTACTCCTGGTCAACTTTCTTGTCTTCACGGTAGATACGCACCGCTTCGTCGAGATCCATGCGCGCGAACGCATCCAGCACGTCGTGCAGCATCTGCACGGTGTGGCGGCCCAGCGACTCCAGGCTGACCAGCAGCGGCTGGTGCTGCTGGGAGAATTTCTCCAGCGCGGTACGGCAGATTTTATCCGCCACGTCGCCAATGCGCTCCAGTTCGGCGATGGTTTTGATAATCGCCATTACCAGACGCAGATCGCTCGCCGTCGGCTGGCGCTTGGCGATAATACGCACGCAGGCTTCATCGATGGCGACTTCCATCATATTAACCTGATGATCGCCTTCTACCACGCGCTTCGCCAGCTCGCTGTCCTGGTTGTGCATGGCGGTGATAGCGTCAGAAAGCTGCTGCTCCACCATGCCGCCCATGGTCATTACCTGAGTGCGGATGCTTTCCAGTTCGGCGTTGAACTGGCCGGAAATATGTTTATTAAGGTTCAGACTGTCCATTACGCACTCCTGAATTAACCGTAACGACCGGTGATATAGTCTTCTGTTTGTTTCTTCGCGGGCTTGGTGAACAGATCGTCCGTGTTGCTGAACTCAATCAACTCGCCCAGGTACATAAACGCCGTATGATCGGAGCAACGTGCCGCCTGCTGCATGTTGTGGGTCACGATCACCACGGTGTAATCCTGTTTCAGCTCGGTGATCAGCTCTTCAATACGCCCGGTAGAGATCGGGTCCAGAGCTGAGCATGGCTCATCCAACAGCAGCACTTCCGGGCGAATGGCGATACCGCGCGCAATGCACAGGCGCTGCTGCTGACCACCGGAGAGAGAGTACCCGCTCTGGTGCAATTTATCTTTGGTTTCGTTCCATAATGCGGCTTTGGTCAACGCCCACTGCACGCGCTCGTCCATATCGGCACGAGACAGCTTCTCAAACAGACGCACGCCAAAGGCGATATTGTCATAGATGGACATCGGGAACGGCGTCGGCTTCTGGAATACCATCCCCACTTTTGCGCGCAGCAGCGCGATATCCTGGGTGTTGGTGAGAATATTGTCGCCATCCAGCAGAATTTCACCTTCCGCGCGCTGCTCCGGATAAAGCGAGTACATTTTATTGAAGGTACGCAGTAGCGTTGATTTACCGCAGCCGGATGGCCCGATAAATGCCGTTACCTGATTCTTCGCGATATCCAGATTAATGTTCTTCAGGGCATGGAATTTGCCGTAGTAGAAGTTCAAATCACGAACCTGAATCTTACTCGGGGCAGTTTCAACCATACTCATTTCACTCTTTTCCTCATCCAGCGCCGCATCCGTCACGCCGTAAAATAATGCCTGATGGCGCTACGCTTATCAGGCCTACAATGTCTTTAACCGTGTTTTTTCTTCGCGAAAACAACACGCGCCAGAATATTCAGCAGCAGTACGCACAGGGTAATAATCAGCACGCCCGCCCAGGCTAATTGTTGCCATTCGGCAAACGGACTCATCGCGAATTTAAAAATGGTCACCGGCAGGTTGGCGATCGGCTGCATCATGTCGGTGCTCCAGAACTGGTTCGAGAGCGCGGTAAACAACAATGGCGCCGTTTCCCCGGCAATACGGGCAATTGCCAGCAGAATACCGGTCATAATGCCGGAGATAGAGGCTTTCAGCGTAATCGCGGAGATCATCTTCCACTTCGGCGTACCCAGCGCATAAGCGGCTTCACGCAGGCTATCCGGTACCAGCTTGAGCATGTTTTCAGTGGTACGGATAACGATCGGTACCTGCAACAGCGCCAGTGCAATCACCCCAGCCCAACCGGAGAAGTGCTGCATCTGCGCCACCACGATGGTGTAAACAAACAGCCCCACAACAATTGACGGCGCGGAAAGCAGAATGTCGTTAATAAAGCGAATGACTTCGGCGAGCCAGGATTTACGGCCATACTCGGCCAGGTAAATACCCGCCATAATCCCCAGCGGCGTACCCAATACGGTAGCCCAGAGAATCAACAATCCACTCCCCGCCAGGGCGTTCGCCAGCCCGCCGCCCGCCGTGTTCGGCGGCGGCGTCATTTCGGTAAACAGCGCCAGCGACATACCATCAATGCCGCGCGTGATGGTGGACATCAAAATCCAGATCAGCCAGAACAGGCCAAATGCCATCGTCGCCATTGAGAGCGTTAGTGCGATACGGTTCTTCATGCGGCGACGCGCCTGCATCTTGCGACGGGATTCCGCGAGCTGCGCGGTGTTCTGCATATCAAGCGTAGCCATTAACGTGCTCCCTCGTTCTTCGCCAGACGCATAATCATGAACTTAGACGCCGCCAGGACGATAAAGGTGATCACAAACAGGATCAGCCCCAGCTCCATCAACGCTGCCACGTGCAGGCCCGATTCCGCCTCAGCGAATTCGTTCGCCAGCGCGGAAGTGATGCTGTTGCCCGGCATATACAGCGACGCGCTGTCGAGCTGGTAGGTGTTGCCGATGATAAAAGTGACCGCCATCGTTTCACCCAGAGCACGGCCCAGCCCCAGCATAATGCCGCCGATCACGCCATTTTTGGTGAACGGTAGCACGATGCGCCAGATAACTTCCCAGGTAGTACAGCCGATACCGTAAGCGGACTCTTTCATCATTACCGGTGTTTGCTCGAAGACGTCGCGCATAACCGCCGCAATGTAGGGGATGATCATGATGGCGAGGATGACGCCCGCCGCCAGAATGCCGATACCAAAGGCCGGGCCGGAGAACAGCGCGCCGACAAACGGAATGTTGGAAAGAATATTGCCGACCGGCTCCTGGAAGTACGTCGCAAACAGCGGCGCGAAGATAAACAGCCCCCACATGCCGTACACGATACTGGGGATCGCCGCCAGCAGTTCAATGGCGATGCCGAGCGGACGCTTTAGCCAGCCTGGCGCCAGCTCGGTTAAAAACAGGGCAATGCCGAAACTGACCGGAACGGCGATCAGCAGTGCGATTAAGGAGGTCACCAGCGTGCCATAAATGGGCACCAGAGCGCCGTAGATATCGTTTGGCGCGTCCCATTCCTTAGTCCAAAGAAATGAGAAACCAAATTTCTGAATACTTGGCCAGGAGGAGATGATCAATGAGACGATAATACCGCCCAACATCAATAGCACAATCAGCGCAGCCAGTTTTACCAGCGCGCTGAAAATCATGTCGCCTTTTTTACCCGGCGGGTTAAAAGCAGGCTTGGTTGCAGCCATAAATTACTCTTTCCATTAAACGCGTTTTACGACGTTGCCCCTGCCGGATGGCGCTACGCTTATCCGGCCTACAACGTGGGCCTGCGGTCGAAACCGTAGGGCGGATAAGCGTAGCGCCATCCGCCAATTCGTTAATTAATACAGCGCCTTACCGTTGCTGTCTTTTATACTGGTCTTCCAGGCGGTACGAACCTGCTCAACAACGTTATCCGGCAGGCTGGCGTAGTCCAGATCATTCGCCTGCTTAGCGCCATTTTTGTAGGCCCAGTCGAAGAACTTCAGCACTTCAGCACCCTGCTCAGGTTTCTTCTGCGCTTTGTGGACCAGGATAAAGGTGGTGGAGGTGATTGGCCACACATCGTCACCTTTCTGGTTGGTCAGATCCTGCGCGAAGGTTTTGCTCCAGTCTGCGCCTTTCGCCGCATTAGAGAAGCTCTCTTCCGTCGGGCTTACCGGTTTGCCGTCGGCAGAAACCAGTTTGGTGTAGGCCAGGTTGTTCTGCTTAGCGTAAGCGTATTCAACGTAGCCGATAGCGCCTGGCAGACGCTGTACAAATGCCGCGATGCCGTCGTTACCTTTACCGCCCAGACCGGTTGGCCAGTTCACGGTAGAACCCGCGCCCACTTTCGATTTCCACTCGTCGTTGACTTTCGCCAGGTAACTGGTGAACACGAAGGAAGTACCGGAACCGTCAGCGCGACGCACCACAGCGATGTTCTGAGAAGGCAGCTTCACGCCTGGGTTCAATTTGGTGATGGCTTCATCATCCCACTTCTTGATTTTACCGAGGTAGATGTCACCCAGCGTTTTACCATCCAGCACCAGTTCGCCGGATTTGAGGCCTGGAATATTCACCGCCAGCACCACGCCGCCGATCACCGTCGGGAACTGGAACAGGCCTTCCTGATTCAATTTTTCGTCAGACAGCGGCGCATCGGAAGCGCCAAAATCAACGGTATTCGCGGTGATTTGTTTCACGCCGCCGGAAGAGCCTATCCCCTGGTAATTGACTTTGTTACCGGTTTCTTTCTGGTAGGTATCCGCCCATTTGGCATACACCGGCGCAGGAAACGTTGCACCGGCACCTGTCAGGCTTGCTGCTGCAAAGGCAGAGAACGCGCTCATCGATAAGGTCGCGGCGACAACAGTTGCGACAGTGGTACGCATAACTTTCATAATGTCTCCTGCACGGTTTCGGTAAATCGTTGTTTGAGTTGCTACGATGAGCAAAATAGGACAAATTGATGACAGTTATATGTCTTGATTATGACGGTTTGATGACAATGGAAATAAAAAAAGCTGGCCCGGGGAGACACCAGACCAGCCTGCAGGGGGAGATGAATTAGACTGTTTGCGCAACCGCAGACGGTTTCAACAGCGCGTACATCAGACCGCAGACAATCGTGCCCAGGGCAATCGAGAGCAGGTACTGCATCACATGTTCTACCGCATGCGGGATCGCCAGGACAAAGAGACCACCGTGTGGCGCCATCAGTGTACAACCGAAATACATGGACAGTCCCCCGGCGATTGCGCCACCGACCATGGTGGAAGGGATCACGCGCATCGGGTCACGCGCGGCGAAGGGAATCGCCCCTTCAGAGATAAAGCATAGCCCCAGGATAAAAGATGCATTACCCGCTTCATGCTCAGCGGCATTGAATTTCGCTCTTGCCGCCCAGGTTGCGACGCCCATTCCTAATGCCGGTACCATCCCTGCCGCCATAATAGCCGCCATTGGCATATAAGAATGAGAAGCCAGTAAACCGACGCCGAAGGTATACGCAGCTTTATTCACCGGCCCGCCAAGGTCAAAACCTTGCATTGCGCCCAGCAACATTCCCAGCAAGATAGCATTCGTAGAGGTCATATTCCCCAGGAACGTCGTCAGCCCTTCCATCACCGCAGACACCGGGCCACCCACCACGTAAATCATGATTAGGCCGGTAATCAGCGTAGACAGTAGCGGCAGAACCAGTACCGGCTTAAGCGCTTCCATTGACGCTGGCAGCTTAATATTTTGCGCCAGAAACCGTACGCTGTAACCGGCCAGAAAACCGGCCACAATCCCTCCCAGGAAACCAGCGCCGCACAGGCTGGCCAACATCCCGCCAATAAGCCCCGGGGCCAGACCCGGACGATCGGCAATTGAGAAGGCAATAAACCCAGCCAGTACCGGCACCATCAGCGCAAAGGCCGCCTTACCACCGATTTGAAATAACGCAGCCGCCAGCGTGCCCGGCTCATTGAAGGCCTGGATACCGAAGACAAAAGAGAGCGCGATACATAACCCTCCCGCCACCACCAAAGGAAGCATATGGGATACGCCGGTCATTAAATGCTTATAAACGCCGGGTAGCTCTGTTTTACCAGCTGAAGAAGAGCGCCCGGCACTCCCCTGATAGACCTCGGCGCTATTGAAAGCATTATCCATTTCCTGCGCACTCTTTTTTAGCGCCGCGCCGGTACTGGTGCGATAGAGTCTTTTGCCAACAAAGCCTGACAGATCCAGCTCAATATCCGCCGCGATAATCACCACATCCGCTTGCGCTATCTCTTCCGCGGTCAGCGTGTTCTTCGCCCCGACGGAACCGCGGGTTTCAACCTTGATCCAGTCACCACGCTTGCGGGCTTCAATTTCCAACGCTTCTGCCGCCATAAAGGTATGGGCGACGCCCGTCGGACAGGCCGTCACAGCAACAATTTTTTTAGTCATAGTAGGGTACCCTGTTCTTTTAATTTAAAGAAAAAGCGGGAAAAAATGTTACAGGCGTGACCAGGCCGCGGCTTTCTGGAACAGCGCGTCATCCGGGCGAATCCCGGTATAAAGGACAAATTGCTCCACGGCCTGAATAGCAAACACTTCGGAACCGGTAATCACGGTTTTACCGCGTTCACGGGCGTAGCGGATCAGCGGCGTGACGGGCGGTAGCGCCACCACATCAAAGATAACGCTCGCCTTATCCACTTCCTGTTCGGAATAAGAGAGTTTGTCGGCATCATTACCGCCAGCCATTCCGATAGGCGTGGCGTTAATTAACAAATCGGCTTCAATACCCTCGGTATCCGGGCGCCATTCATAGCCATAGAGTTCGGCCAGTTGTTTACCTGACGCTTCATCAATCGCGACAATATAACCACGGGTAAACCCCGCATCCTTCAGCGCGCAGGCCACCGCCTTTGCCATACCACCGCTGCCACGCAAAGCAAACACCAGGTCGGGAGAGACCTTGTAACTCGCCAGCAAGCGAGCTATTGCAATGTAATCGGTGTTGTACGCCTTCAGATGGCCATTGGTATTCACAATGGTATTAACTGAGTGAATGGCCTGAGCAGAAGCATCCAGTTCATCCACCAGCGGAATGCAGGCTTCTTTAAACGGCATAGAGATCGCGCACCCACGGATCCCCAGACCGCGCACGCCGCTAATGGCCTGCGTAAGATCGGTCGGCGAGAAAGCTTTGTAGAGATAATTGAGATCCAGCGCTTCGTACAGATAGTTGTGAAAGCGTGTACCGAAGTTACTCGGGCGTGCCGCCAGGGACATGCAGACCTGAGTATCTTTATTAATGCGCTTTGTCATGATGAATCCTCATAGAAGTTGCGATAGAGAAAATCATCGGCTAAAAAGGGGATATTAAAAATTGCTCATTCCCGTTAGGGAAATTTCACCTTTTATGGCAACCCGGCACACTGAACAAAAATACTTAAAGCTACTCCAGCACTATGGCGACAAGCCTGTTAGCGTGACGCTACAGGAGCTGGCGGATGTGTTGTTCTGCACCCGGCGACATATGCGTAATCTGTTGCTTCAGATGCAGGAGGCAAAGTGGCTCATCTGGCAATCACAGGCCGGACGTGGGCATCGCGCCCGGCTTCACCTGCGCTATAAACCAGAACAGCTGTTAAGCGAAAAGGCGGAGCAGTTGCTGGAGTCTGGTCATGTTGATCAGGCCATTCAACTGCTGGGTAAAAATAAGCACCAGGTGGCGCAACTGCTGCGTTCAAAGCTGGGCTATAGCGTGCGGGCAGACTATCAGCGGCTGTGCATCCCCTATTACCGGACAATGCCGTCGCTGTGCCCCGGCATACCGTTGCGTCGCTCTGAGCAGCATCTGGTCAGGCAGATTTTTAGCGGCCTGACGCGCATAAATGAGGAAAAAGGTGAAGTCGAAGCCGATCTTGCCCACCACTGGCGGCAGATTGATCCGCTGCGCTGGCGTTTTTATCTGCGCCCCGCCGTCCTCTGGCATGATGGTCAGGAGCTGACGATCGACGCGGTTATCGCTTCACTAACTCGCAGCGCTAAGCTGCCGCTGTTCTCGCACTTGCAGACCATTCAGGCCACCGGGCCGCTGAGCCTTGAAATTACGCTGGCGCACCCGGATAACCGACTGCCGCTGCTGCTCAGCCATATTGATGCCATGATCCTACCGCCTGACCATACACAACGCGCTGATTTCCCGGCACATCCTGTGGGGACTGGCCCTTATGAGGTGGTGGAAAACAATGGCTTTCATCTGCAAATGAAGGCCTTTGACCACTATTTCGGCCTGCGCGGGCTGCTGGATGAAGTGGAGGTCTTTATCTGGCCGAATTTAACGGAGACAGACAACCTGGCGGAATCGCTGTCGGATAACGACACGGCAGCCTGGCTCAGCTCCAGCCTGAGCGATGAGGATTACGTTTCCGGACGGCTTAGCCAGGTATCAGGCAAACCTTCTGACAACCTGCGCGAGATGTTTCTTGAGCGTGGAGGATATTTTTTATTATGCGACAGCCGCTCCCCGCACTGGCATACCGCCGAACATCGCCGCTGGCTACGGGAAACACTCAGCCCTTACACCATACTCCAGCATCTGAGTGAGGCAATTCGCCCCTTCTGGGTACCGGGCGGCAGCCTGCTGTCCTCCTGGTTTCATACTATTGAGGCGGGCCCGGCCTGTTCACCTTTTATCTCGTCGTCGCCCTACGCAAAACTGCGTCTGGCCTATCACGATCAGCACCCTGAATTTCCAATGCTCCTGGATATCATGCAAGAGATCATGCGCCAGCAGGGCATTTTACTTGAGGGCGTTGAGCTGAATTATGATGACTGGGCGAATGGCAAAGCCAATGTGGATCTCTGGCTGGGGACGGTCAATTTCCCCATTCCCGAAGAGTGGAACGTCGGTACATGGCTACTGGGCTCCCCTTTACTGCGCCATGCCATCAGCGGTGGGGATGATGCGCTGCTGGCCCAATGGGAAACCCAGTGGCATGCCGAAACCATCAGCGCGGAACAACTGGTCAGGGAAACCACCCGTTCAGGCTGGCTACAGCCGCTGTTTCACCACTGGATGCGACTCAAAAGCCCCGACCGGGCCAGGGGGATCCACCTGAATAACCTGGGATGGTTTGATTTCCGATCCACCTGGATTGAGCCAGGGCCTTAAAGAAGAGAATGTGACCGGGTGCCCGTAGCGCAGGCAGGCGTAGCACCTCTTAGTCGCTCTTCAGCCACCATAGAGAAAGAACAGCGCCTGTCACGGCGCACAAAAAAAGGCCGTCTATCGACGGCCTTCTGCCTGGTACTACATTTGTACTTACTCTACGGTAACCGATTTCGCCAGGTTACGCGGCTGGTCAACGTCGGTGCCTTTAATCAGCGCCACGTGATACGCCAGCAGTTGCAGCGGAACGGTGTAGAAGATAGGCGCAATGACCTCTTCCACATGCGGCATCTCGATGATGTGCATGTTGTCGTTGCTGACGAAACCCGCATCCTGATCGGCGAAGACGTACAACTGACCGCCACGTGCGCGAACTTCTTCGATGTTGGATTTCAGTTTCTCCAGCAGTTCGTTGTTCGGCGCC
Source organism: Salmonella sp. 32120201201600049SM (assembly GCF_017572835.1). Taxonomy (NCBI): domain Bacteria; kingdom Pseudomonadati; phylum Pseudomonadota; class Gammaproteobacteria; order Enterobacterales; family Enterobacteriaceae; genus Salmonella; species Salmonella sp. 32120201201600049SM. The sequence continues at coordinate 18,853 of NZ_JAGESA010000017.1, forward strand.
ACCACAATCACCGGCATATCGGCGTCAATCAGCGCCAACGGCCCGTGTTTCAGCTCGCCTGCAGCATAGGCTTCCGCGTGAATGTAAGAGATCTCTTTCAGCTTCAGCGCGCCTTCGAGCGCAATCGGATATTGATCGCCACGCCCCAGGAACAGCGCATGGTGTTTGTCAGAGAAATCTTCCGCCAGGGCTTCGATACGTTTGTCCTGCGACAGCATCTGCTCAATACGGCTCGGCAGCGCCTGTAGGCCATGCACGATATCATGCTCAATGGACGCATCCAGACCTTTCAGACGCGCCAGTTTCGCCACCAGCATCAACAGCACGGTTAACTGGGTGGTGAAGGCTTTGGTAGATGCTACGCCAATTTCCGTACCCGCGTTGGTCATCAGCGCCAGATCGGATTCACGCACCAGCGAAGAGCCCGGCACGTTACAAATGGCCAGAGAGCCCAAATATCCCAGCTCTTTCGACAGACGCAGGCCAGCCAGGGTATCTGCGGTTTCGCCAGACTGGGAGAGCGTGATCATCAGGCTGTTACGGCGCACGGCAGATTTGCGATAGCGGAATTCAGAGGCGATTTCAACGTCGCACGGAATACCTGCCAGCGATTCAAACCAGTAACGGGAAACCATACCGGAGTTGTAAGACGTACCGCAGGCGAGGATCTGAATATGCTCAACCTTCGACAGCAGTTCGTCGGCGTTCGGTCCCAGCTCGCTTAAATCCACCTGACCGTGGCTGATGCGCCCGGTAAGGGTGTTTTTGATCGCGTTCGGCTGTTCGTAGATCTCTTTCTGCATGTAGTGGCGGTAAATACCTTTATCGCCCGCGTCATATTGCAGATTGGATTCGATATCCTGACGTTTTACTTCCGCGCCGGTGTTATCGAAGATATTTACCGAACGGCGAGTGATTTCAGCGATATCGCCCTCTTCAAGGAAGATAAAGCGACGAGTCACTGGCAACAGCGCCAGCTGGTCAGAAGCGATAAAGTTTTCGCCCATACCCAGGCCAATCACCAGCGGACTACCAGAACGTGCAGCCAGTAGGGTATCCGGGTGACGGGTATCCATGATTACCGTACCATATGCGCCACGCAGTTGCGGGATAGCACGCAGAACAGCCTCACGCAGAGTACCTCCCTGTTTCAGTTCCCAGTTTACCAGGTGTGCAATCACTTCGGTGTCGGTTTCAGAAACGAAGGTATAGCCACGCGCTTTTAACGCTTCACGCAGCGGTTCATGGTTTTCGATGATGCCGTTATGCACCACCACAATGTGTTCAGAAACATGCGGATGCGCGTTAGCTTCTGAAGGTTCACCGTGCGTCGCCCAGCGAGTGTGAGCAATACCGGTGCCGCCATGCAGAGGATGTTCTTCCGCTGCCTGAGCCAGCATCTGGACTTTACCGAGGCGACGCAGGCGGGTCATATGACCTTCTGCATCCACCACGGCCAGACCGGCAGAGTCATATCCGCGGTATTCCAGACGACGTAAACCTTCGAGAAGGATTTCAGCTACATCACGCTGCGCGATAGCGCCAACAATTCCACACATAGTTTTATTTCCTGATTATGGCATTACGCCATGCGTTGTCGCTGACCTGTATGCCCGTCGTTGCGGGCGCCCCGAGCCTTGTAGAGAGTGGGGTTATTTTTATAAGTACTGCTCATGGAGCGGAGGATTATTTTATCCTCTCATCTCCGGTCTGCCGGATGGCGCTGACGCTTATCCGACCTACAAAATCACTTTTTCTTCACCGGACGCTGCCAGCCTTGCTTATGCACCTGCGGCACGCGGCTTAATACCAGTTCATTGTCGGCTACATTACGGGTGACGGTAGTCCCTGCGGCGATGGTGGCTCCTTTACCAACAGTAACCGGCGCCACCAGTTGGGTATCGGAGCCGACAAACACATCGTCGCCAATAACCGTTTTGAATTTGTTCGCGCCATCATAGTTACAGGTGATGGTCCCCGCGCCGATATTCACGTTGTCGCCAATTTCCGCATCGCCCAGGTAGGTCAGATGGCCGGCTTTAGAACCTTTACCGAGACGCGCTTTTTTCATTTCAACGAAATTGCCGACGTGAGCGCCCGCTAACAGCTCCGCGCCGGGACGCAGGCGAGCAAACGGACCGATGGTGCAGGCCGCTTCCAGATGCGCATCTTCCACCACGCTGTATGGGCTAATTTCGCAGTCATCGCCAATAACGCTGTTTTTAATAATGCAGCCCGCGCCGATCTTCACGCGGTGACCGAGCGTTACATAACCTTCGATGATAACGTTAGCGTCAATTTCCACATCCATTCCACAATGAAGGGTGCCGCGAAGATCAAAACGTGCCGGATCGCGCAACATAACACCGGATAACAGCAGTTTCTCCGCCTGTTCGGCCTGGTAAATACGCTCCAGACGAGAAAGCTGTAGACGGTTATTCACGCCGTCCGTTTCGCTGATGCGAGCCGGATGCACCGCGGCGATTTCCCGTCCTTCCTGATAAGCCAGCGCGATGATATCTGTGATGTAATATTCACCCTGCGCATTATTGTTAGTCAGCTTAGACAACCAGCGTTTCAGGTCCGCGCCGTTGGCGATCAGAATACCAGTGTTAATTTCCTGGATCTGACGCTGTTCATCAGTGGCGTCTTTATGTTCAACGATGCCGGTCACTTTACCGTTTTCACGCGTAATACGGCCATAGCCGCTCGGATCGTCCAGCTTCACGGTTAATAACCCAATACCACCCTGCGGTTTGGCATCGCGCAGGCGCTGTAAGGTTTCAACCGAAATCAGCGGCACGTCGCCGTAAAGCATTAAAATATCTTCATCGTCGCTAAAAAAGGGCGCGGCCTGCTGCATTGCGTGACCTGTTCCCAACTGTTCCGCCTGAAGCACCCAGTTCAGCTTGTCATCTTTCAGGGTCTGTTTTAACAACTCGCCACCGTGGCCATAGACCAGATGAACCTGTGCGGCCCCTAATTTAGTAGCTGCATCAATGACATGCTGCACCATGGGTTTACCCGCCAGCGTGTGCAGCACTTTAGGAATATCGGAATACATGCGTGTGCCTTTACCTGCGGCAAGGATCACTACGCTCATAGCACTATTTAACATACGCGTCCTGACTGTAATTTGAGAACGAATTTATACTGTTTCACGTTGAAAATACTACATTTTTTTCATCGTAAAATGGAAGAAGGATAAAACGCTCACCGGGATAAAATCCCCGCCTGCTAATGAATCATTTTCGTTCATTACCGCGCCTCTTGTCTCCTGAAAAGTAAAAACACCCGCGTATTGGCAACGTAGTCCGATGTTTTTGCTGTTTTTTTACTCCATAAATAAAGAAGATAACGTAATAAAGCGCAGGGGAGTCAGAAAAGCAAAAACCAGCGACAGAGGCCGCTGGTTTTCCGTTGCGCGTATTTTTTACTTAATTACGCGACATAAAAATCCGCAAAATATACCAGAACATGGTCGCGATAGAAGCAAACAGATGTAATGCCGCGCCAGCAGGGCGATCGGTAGGGTAATGGTGAATAATGTTAGAAGTATCGTAAAGTATAAACCCGGCGCACAGCAGTACCATCAGCGCAGAAAACCAGACGCCCAGCGAGAAGCCGCAGATGACGCTGGCAATAATCGCGCCAAAAGCAATGAACCCAGCCATAGTCAGAAACGAGCGCAGAAAAGAAAAGTCTTTTTTTATAGAAAAAGCGGTAAACGTCAGGCCGCCGACCAGCAACAGAGTCGTTATTGCCGCCGCGCCAATGCTCGACGGGTTAATATACGCCGCCACCGTTAACAGGGGGGCAAAAATCAGGGATTCTGCCAACACATAAATCCCCAGCCCGATAAGTTGCGTTTGATTATTCCCCGCATTATCCGCCAGACGGGTCGCCAGCATTCCCACCAGCATAAAAGCGCCGAGAACAACCAACCAGCTATATCTTCCACCAGCCAGCAGCACATCAAGCGCATACTCCCCGACCCCTATAAAACTCCACGCCGCGCTCAATACGATAAAACCGACGATGGCGACGGCGAGATGAAGATAAGCACGACGAATAAAGGTAGTACGATCAATCCTTGAGTCGGGTTGTGGACCCGCAAAGGATGGCTGAAATGACATAGTAATAATCCCTCATTTTATGCAATAAAAACGCATCCATTCCTCCCTTCTTCGCACAATGTGCAGATGCCAATGACAGAAAGAAGGATTTAATGAAAACAGCGCTGTCGCTGAAAACGCGTCGCCTTCAGCCGCTTGTTTTTGTCGTTGCTAGTTTATCGAATAAAAATTGAGAGGATAAAAAAAAACCAGTCCGCAATCAGACTGGTTTTATGCTTTCAAGCCGGTGTTACATCGCTTTTTTGGTCAACTCGATAACGCGCAGTTTAGCGATCGCTTTGGCCAGTTCCGCAGACGCCTGAGCGTAATCCACGTCACCGTGCGAGCTCTTAATGTGCTCTTCGGCTTTACGCTTCGCTTCCAGGGCTCGCGCTTCGTCGAGATCCTGACCGCGAATCGCGGTATCCGCCAGAACGGTCACGCTGCCAGGCTGCACTTCCAGAATGCCGCCGGACAGATAGATAAACTCTTCATGACCGTGCTGCTTAACGATGCGAATCATACCAGGCTTAATGGCGGTGAGTAGCGGCGCGTGCCCCGGGTAAATCCCCAGTTCGCCTTCGCTACCCGTAACCTGGATTTTCTCGACCAGACCGGAGAACATTTGTTGCTCCGCGCTGACGACATCCAGGTGGTAAGTCATTGCCATATCACCCTCCGATTAAGGCGTTAAAGTTTTTTGGCTTTTTCCACGGCTTCGTCGATGGAACCGACCATGTAGAACGCCTGCTCCGGCAGGTGATCGTATTCGCCTTCCATGATGCCTTTAAAGCCACGGATGGTGTCTTTCAGGGAGACGTATTTGCCCGGAGAACCGGTAAATACTTCCGCCACGAAGAACGGCTGGGACAGGAAGCGCTGGATCTTACGCGCGCGAGCTACCACCAGTTTATCTTCTTCAGACAGTTCATCCATACCGAGGATGGCGATGATGTCTTTCAGTTCCTGATAACGCTGCAGGATGGACTGAACGCCACGCGCGGTGTCGTAGTGTTCCTGACCAACAACCAGCGGATCCAGCTGACGGCTGGTGGAATCCAGCGGGTCAACGGCCGGGTAGATACCCAGGGATGCGATCTGACGGCTCAGTACCACGGTTGCATCTAAGTGCGCAAAGGTGGTGGCTGGAGACGGGTCAGTTAAGTCATCCGCAGGTACGTATACCGCCTGTACGGAGGTGATAGAACCGGTCTTGGTGGAGGTGATACGTTCCTGCAGAACGCCCATCTCTTCCGCCAGAGTCGGCTGGTAACCTACTGCGGAAGGCATACGGCCCAGCAGTGCGGATACTTCCGTACCGGCCAGGGTGTAACGATAGATGTTATCGACGAACAGCAGGACGTCACGACCTTCGTCACGGAATTTCTCCGCCATGGTCAGACCGGTCAATGCAACGCGCAGACGGTTTCCCGGCGGCTCGTTCATCTGGCCATACACCAGGGATACTTTATCGATAACGTTGGAGTCGGTCATTTCGTGGTAGAAGTCGTTACCCTCACGAGTACGTTCACCTACGCCCGCAAACACAGAGTAACCGGAGTGCTCGATCGCGATGTTACGAATAAGCTCCATCATGTTTACGGTTTTACCTACACCCGCACCACCGAACAGACCGACTTTACCGCCCTTCGCGAACGGACACATCAGGTCGATAACTTTGATACCGGTTTCCAGCAGTTCCTGAGAGTTTGACAACTCTTCGTAGGAAGGTGCTGCGCGGTGAATCGCCCAACGCTCTTCTTCGCCGATCTCGCCTTTCATGTCGACCGGTTCGCCCAGGACGTTCATGATACGACCCAGCGTGGCTTTACCTACCGGGACTTCGATCGGGTGTTCGAGATCTTTTACATCCAGACCGCGACGCAGACCGTCAGAAGACCCCATCGCGATGGTACGCACGATACCGCCGCCAAGCTGCTGCTGAACTTCCAGCACCAGCTTCTCATTACCATTCTGCACCTCAAGGGCATCGTACACGCGTGGTACGGCATCCTGAGGGAACTCGACGTCGACCACGGCGCCGATTACCTGGACAATCTTTCCAGTAGCCATCTTAAATCCTCTACGAAATAACCTGGTTAAACCGCGGCGGCCCCCGAGACGATCTCGGTGAGTTCCTGAGTAATGCTGGCCTGACGAGCTTTGTTGTATACCAACTGCAGCTCTTTAATCAGGCTGCCGCCATTATCGGTTGCGGCTTTCATCGCCACCATTCGTGCGGCCTGCTCGCTGGCCAGGTTTTCTACCACGCCCTGATAAACCTGAGACTCCACATAACGACGCAGGAGAGTATCCAGCAGCGCTTTCGGGTCTGGTTCATACAGGTAATCCCAGGCTTTACGCTTCAGATCATCATCTTCTGACGCCGGCAGCGGCAGCAGTTGAGTGATCGTCGGCACCTGAGACATGGTGTTAATAAATTTGTTGCTGACAATGTAAAGCTTGTCCAGACGGCCTTCGTCGTAGGCCTGCAACATCACTTTAACCGGACCGATCAGTTCGGACAGAGAAGGGTTATCCCCCATACCTGTCACCTGAGCGACAACGTTGCCGCCTACGGAATTAAAGAATGACACGCCCTTAGAGCCGATCATTGCGAGTTCGCACTGAACGCCTTTATCGGACCATGCCTTCATATCCGCCAGCAGCTTTTTGAACAGGTTAATGTTCAAGCCACCGCACAAACCACGGTCGGTCGACACTACCAGGTAGCCCACGCGTTTAACGTCGCGCTCTTCCAGGTAGGGGTGCTTATATTCCAGATTACCGTTCGCAAGGTGACCAATCACTTTGCGCATGGTCTCTGCATAAGGACGGCTGGCCGCCATGCGATCCTGCGATTTACGCATTTTGGAAGCGGCGACCATCTCCATCGCTTTAGTGATCTTTTGCGTGTTCTGGACGCTTGCGATCTTACTACGTATCTCTTTTGCGCCGGCCATGAGCTTCTCCTCAATGCCTTACGGCCTGCCCTAAGGCAAGCCGCCAGACGTTACCAGGACTGGGTTGCTTTGAAGGAATCGAGGATGCCTTTCAGCTTGCCTTCGATTTCGTCGTTATAGCCACCGGACTGGTTGATCTCTTGCATCAGCGGAGCGTGATCACGGTCGACGTAAGCCAGCAGTGCGGCTTCGAAGCTACCGATTTTCGCCAGTTCAACATCCGCCAGATAACCACGTTCTGCTGCGAACAGAACCAGAGACTGCTGCGCGACGGACATCGGCGCATACTGTTTCTGTTTCAGCAGTTCGGTCACTTTCTGACCGTGGTCAAGCTGTTTACGGGTGGCATCGTCAAGGTCGGATGCAAACTGAGAGAACGCCGCCAGTTCACGATACTGCGCCAGCGCGGTACGAATACCACCGGACAGTTTTTTCATGATCTTGGTCTGGGCTGCGCCACCTACACGGGATACCGAGATACCCGGGTTAACCGCAGGACGGATACCGGCGTTAAACAGGTTAGATTCCAGGAAGATCTGACCATCGGTAATGGAAATTACGTTAGTCGGAACGAACGCGGAAACGTCACCTGCCTGCGTTTCGATAATCGGCAGCGCAGTCAGTGAACCGGTTTTCCCTTTCACTTCACCTTTAGTGAAGGCTTCGACGTAGTCGGCGTTAACACGCGCAGCACGCTCCAGCAGACGAGAGTGGAGGTAGAATACGTCGCCCGGGAATGCTTCACGTCCTGGCGGACGACGTAGCAGCAGGGAGATCTGACGGTAAGCAACAGCCTGTTTAGACAGGTCATCGTAAATGATCAGCGCATCTTCGCCGCGGTCGCGGAAGTATTCGCCCATTGCGCAACCGGCATACGGTGCCAGATATTGCAGAGCAGCGGATTCAGACGCGGTCGCCACCACAACAATGGTGTTAGCCAGCGCGCCGTGTTCTTCCAGTTTACGCACCACGTTAGAGATGGTGGACGCTTTCTGGCCGATAGCGACATAGATACATTTGATGCCGGAGTCACGCTGGTTGATGATGGCGTCGATAGCCAGCGCGGTTTTACCGGTCTGACGGTCACCGATGATCAGTTCACGCTGACCACGACCGATTGGGATCATGGAGTCAACGGCTTTATAGCCGGTCTGCACCGGCTGATCGACAGACTGACGATCGATAACGCCCGGCGCAATCGCTTCAACGGCAGAGAAGCCGTCATTATCAACCGGACCTTTACCGTCGATTGGCGCACCCAGGGTGTTCACCACACGTCCCAGCAGGCCGCGGCCAACCGGAACTTCCAGGATACGACCCGTACATTTAACCTTCATGCCTTCGGCAAGGTCAGCGTATGGCCCCATGACTACCGCACCCACGGAGTCGCGCTCCAGGTTCAGTGCGATAGCGTAACGGTTACCCGGCAGGGAGATCATTTCACCCTGCATACAATCGGCCAGGCCGTGAATGCGGATAACACCGTCACTGACAGAAACAATAGTACCTTCGTTGTGAGCTTCGCTCACCACATTGAACTGAGCAATGCGCTGCTTGATCAGTTCGCTGATTTCGGTGGAATTCAGTTGCATGCTCCAGTCCCCTTAAGACTGCAAGACGTCTGCAAGGCGCTCAAGACGGCCGCGTACGCTGCCATCAATGACCATATCACCCGCCCGGATGATAACGCCTGCCATTACAGACTTATCGATTTTGCAATTCAGCTTCACTTTGCGTGACAGACGTTTTTCCATCGCGGCGCTGATTTTCGAAAGCTGCTCTTCACTCAATGCGGTTGCCGACGTAACTTCTACCTCGGAGGTAGCTTCACTGGCGGCACGCAGATGAATAAACTGCTCCAGAACATCCGGGAGCGCGTTCAGACGATTATTTTCAGCCATCACCCGAATCAGGTTCTGACCGTTTTCGTCTAACTGCTCACCGCAGACTGCGATAAACGACTCAGCGAGCGTTTCCGGCGCCAGCGCGCCAGAGAGAAGCTCTGCCATTTGTTCGTTCTTGGTTACCTCGGCGGCAAACGCCAGCATATCCTGCCAGCGCTCTACACTTTGGTGTTCAACGGCAAAGTCAAAAGCTGCTTTGGCGTAGGGGCGAGCTACCGTAACAAATTCAGACATCAGCCCCTCCCTCCTTACAGTTCAGCGACAAGTTTATCCACGATGTCGCTGTTAGCAGCTTCATCCACGGAACGTTCGATGATCTTCTCGGCGCCAGCAACAGCCAGGATAGCAACTTGCTTACGCAGCTCTTCACGGGCGCGTTTACGCTCGGCTTCAATTTCCGCCTGCGCCTGCGCCACGATTTTAGTACGTTCCTGCTCTGCTTCAGTTTTGGCTTCGTCCAGGATCTGAGCGCGGCGTTTGTTTGCCTGCTCAATGATTACCTGAGCTTCCGCTTTCGCTTTTTTCAGCTGGTCGGTCGCGCTGGCCTTTGCAAGGTCAAGATCCTTATGTGCTCGTTCAGCAGAAGCGAGACCGTCAGCAATTTCTTTCTGACGTTTCTCGATGGCTGCCATTAACGGCGGCCATACGTACTTCATGCAAAACCAGACAAAGAGAATAAACGCGATGGCCTGGCCGAGGATTGTTGCGTTAAGATTCACAGCACAATGCCTCTATCTAGTTAACCTTCTGATATTGCTCTTAATTCAAGCAACGCTTACTACGCGACAGCGAACATCACGTACAGACCCAGACCTACAGCGATCATCGGGATAGCATCCACCAGACCCATAACGATAAAGAACTGAGTACGCAGCAGAGGAATCAGATCAGGTTGACGCGCCGCGCCTTCCAGGAATTTACCCCCGAGGATGCCGATACCGATCGCAGCACCGATTGCCGCCAGACCCATCATCACAGCGGCAGCCATGTACAGCAGATCCATATTCAGGTTTTCCATGACAGTCTCCAGTTTGTTTCAGTTAAAACGTAGTAGTGTTGGTAAATTAATGCTCTTCGGACGCCATCGACAGATAGACAATCGTCAGAACCATGAAAATGAAGGCTTGCAGCGTAATAATCAGGATGTGGAAAATGGCCCACGGCACATTCAGAATCCACTGTGACCACCACGGCAACAGACCAGCAATCAGAATGAAAATCAGCTCACCGGCATACATGTTGCCGAACAGTCGCAGACCGAGAGAAACCGGTTTGGACAGCAGACTTACCCCTTCAAGGATTAAGTTGACAGGAATGAACGCCCAGTGATTGAACGGCTGCAGCGTCAACTCTTTTGCGAAGCCGCCGATGCCTTTCATTTTGATGCTGTAGAACAGAATAAGGATGAATACGCCCAGCGCCATCGACAGGGTGATGTTGACGTCAGCAGACGGCACCACGCGCGTTGCCGGCAGACCCAGCCAATGCTCAGCGATATACGGCAGCAGGTCGATAGGCAGTAAGTCCATCAGGTTCATAAGGAATACCCAGACGAAAATCGTCAGGGCCAGCGGCGCAATCAGCTTGCTTTTGCCATGGTACATGTCTTTGACGCTGCCATGCACAAAGCCGACTATCAGCTCAATCGCGGTCTGAAACTTGCCTGGCACGCCGCTGGTCGCTTTTTTAGCAACGCTACGGAACATCACCAGAAACAACAGACCCAGCACCACCGAGAAGAACATGGAGTCAATATTGAGCGTCCAGAAGGTGGCTGGGGGGTTCTGCGGATCCACCAGCGAGAAAGTACGCAGGTCCAGCTGAAGGTTATTCAGATGGTGTCCTATGTATTCCTGCGGCGTCATATTTTCTGAAGCCATGATGCCTTTTACCCTTTGTTGTTAATTACAGCCGGCGCCAGTATCTGAACCACCAGCACCAAAACCCACGTAACGATCAGCGGCAAAAACACCGCCTTTAAAACCGCCAACGCCACCACCAGTAAAACCAGCATCGCTAACACCTTGAAGGCTTCACCGAAGGCGAAAGTCCAGGACACGCGGCCCTTAGCAGGTGTATGCGCCTGGTGACGCCAGGCAAATATCATAAACAACATATTAGGCAGTGCCACTGCCAATCCCCCACATACTGCGGAGATGCCCCAGAAGGGGTCTTTGAGGCAAAACAGCAATCCACTTGCTATTACCGCCAGAAACTGAATGAACAGAAGCTTACGAGCAACGTTTCGACTCACGAGCGACACAGACATCACGTTTTTACTCCTGCTCACTTCGAGGTATGCCGCGTGTCGTATAAAACGTTCTTTAAGACTTAGAGTCAAGCATCAAAAAGCGGTCAAATTATACGGTGCGCCCCCGTGATTTCAAACAATAAGTAGCCAAAAGGTGAATAAATGTTTAAATATTTTTCTCTGGCCCGCATTTTTAACTTTTAGCCAAAGTGTGAACGATCGTACAAAACTGCAAATAGCGCGAAAACACTGGCGATAAAGCGTGCACCAGATCACACATTAAACATATTCATGCTTACGCAATTCATTTACGTGTCAATTCATGCCTTTTCATCTTTTTGATATTTAAGCGTAAAACCAGGTACTGTTTTAAAAATACCAGCTTACACCTTAAAAACGCCCCATTGACATTTATAATAAAAATTTAACAAGCAAAAGTGATTTTTCGATTCGATTTTTAGCAGACTGATATTTACAAAGTTGATTACTCTCTGTTTTAACAAAAGAAGCGACGTTGTCATGTTGAAACGAAACCGTAAATCCAGAGTTAAATGTAACAACGCTGAAATGCGTTATACCTGTCGATTTTTAACACAAGCCGCGTCGTTTTTTTCCTATTTTTTTTGATAAAAATTAAACTTTGTTTGACTTAATAATCACCAGATGCCGCTCGCCTTCCAGTTGCGGAACGCGTAATTTTTCAACAGATTCGACGCTAAAATTGTCAGGTAGTGAGGCAATTTCATCCCCTGGCAATTGCCCTTTTAAGGCATAAAAACGCCCTTTCTCTCCCGGCAGATGGTGACACCAGCTCACCATATCATTCAACGATGCGAAAGCGCGGCTGATAACGCCATCAAACGGTGGTTCGGAGGGATAGGCTTCAACGCGGCTTTGAACCGGCGTGATGTTTTCCAGTTTCAGTTCGTGCTGGACCTGACGCAGAAAACGTACCCGCTTGCCCAGGCTGTCGAGTAAGGTGAAATGCGCGTCAGGGAGAACAATAGCCAGCGGGATGCCCGGCAGCCCCGGTCCTGTTCCTACGTCGATAAAACGCTGTCCCTGAAGATACGGCGCAACGACTATGCTGTCGAGAATATGGCGTACCAACATTTCGTTGGGATCCCGCACTGACGTCAGGTTGTATGCTTTGTTCCATTTGTGCAGCATATCAACGTAGGCGACCAGCAGCGTTTTCTGGTGATCGGTAAGAGAAATACCGGCATCAGCCAGCAGACGAGAGAGTTTGTTGAGCACGGTCATTACCTGTTAATAATCAAATGCCCGATGCGCTTTCGCTTATCGGGCCTACAAATTTGTAGGGCGGGCAAGCGAAGCGCCCCCGCCAAATTAGTGTTATCAAGCGCTACGACGCAGCATACCTTGTTTTTTCAGCCATACCAGCAGAATGGAGATTGCCGCTGGCGTAACGCCGGAGATACGCGATGCCTGGCCGATAGACGCCGGTTTATGATCGTTCAGCTTGGCGATAACTTCGTTCGACAGACCGGAAACCTGACGATAATCCAGCGTGGCAGGCAGCAACGTATTCTCGTTACGTAGTTGTTTTTCAATCTCATCCTGCTGGCGAGCGATATAGCCTTCGTATTTGACCTGGATTTCCACCTGCTCAGCGGCTTGCTCATCTTCAAGCGCAGGCGCGAATGCGGCAAGCGAAGTGAGCTGCGCGTAGGTCATTTCCGGACGACGCAACAGATCTTCGCCGCTGGCCTCACGGGAGAGAGGCGTGGTCAAATGCGCATTCACTTCATCGGCGGATTCCGCAGACGGCGTTACCCATGTCGATTTCAGCCGCTGACGTTCGCGTTCGATATTTTCCAGCTTCTCGTTGAAGCGCGCCCAGCGTTCATCATCCACCAGACCCAGCTCGCGGCCCATTTCAGTCAGACGCAGATCGGCATTGTCCTCACGTAGCATCAGACGATATTCGGCACGGGAGGTAAACATGCGATACGGCTCTTTGGTGCCCAGCGTACAGAGATCGTCCACCAGCACGCCGAGATAAGCCTGAGAACGCGCAGGCGCCCAGCCCTCTTTGTCGGCGGAAAGACGCGCGGCATTCAGACCAGCGAGCAAGCCCTGCGCCGCAGCCTCTTCATAGCCGGTAGTACCGTTGATTTGACCAGCAAAGAACAGGCCGTGAATAAATTTACTTTCCAGAGTCGGTTTCAGATCGCGCGGGTCGAAGAAATCATACTCAATCGCGTAACCAGGGCGAACGATCTTCGCGTTCTCCATACCCTGCATGGAACGGACAATCTGCATCTGCACGTCAAACGGCAGGCTGGTGGAGATACCGTTAGGGTAAATCTCGTTAGAGGTCAGTCCTTCCGGCTCAAGGAAGATCTGATGCTGGTTACGATCGGCAAAACGCATCACCTTGTCTTCGATCGAAGGACAGTAGCGTGGGCCGATCCCTTCGATCACGCCAGCGTACATTGGGCTACGATCGAGGTTATTACGAATCACGTCATGGGTTTTCTCATTGGTATGCGTGATGTAACACGGCACCTGTTGCGGATGCTGAGAAGCATTCCCCATAAACGAGAAAACCGGCATCGGGTTATCGCCATGCTGTTGAGCCAACACGCTGAAATCGATAGTACGCGCATCAATACGCGGCGGTGTGCCGGTTTTCAGGCGGCTGACGCGTAGCGGAAGCTCACGCAGACGGCGAGACAGCGGGATGGATGGCGGATCGCCAGCACGACCGCCGCTGTAGTTATCCAGACCAATATGAATTTTGCCATCCAGGAAGGTTCCGACGGTCAGTACCACCGCTTTCGCGCGGAATTTGAGCCCCATTTGGGTCACGGCGCCGACAACGCGATCGTTTTCGACAATCAGATCTTCAACAGCTTGCTGGAAGATCATCAGATTCGGCTGATTCTCCAGCGCGGTACGCACCGCCTGGCGGTATAAGACTCGATCCGCCTGAGCCCGGGTAGCGCGAACGGCCGGACCTTTGCTGGCGTTTAGTATCCTAAACTGAATACCTGCCTGATCGATCGCTTTCGCCATCAGACCGCCGAGCGCATCCACCTCTTTTACCAGATGTCCCTTTCCAATACCGCCGATCGCCGGGTTGCAGCTCATCTGTCCCAACGTGTCAATATTGTGTGTCAAAAGCAGAGTCTGTTGACCCATACGCGCTGCGGCCATCGCGGCCTCAGTGCCTGCATGACCCCCGCCAATAATAATGACGTCAAAAGGATCCTGATAAAACATGGTAATTGCCTCGCATAACGCGGTGTGAAAATGGATTGAAGCCCGGGCGGTGGATTCTACTCAACTTTAGCCGATGGAGAAAGCCCCGGGATCCGGGCTATTAAAAAGAAGATCTTTTTATTTAGAGATCTGTTCTATTGTGATCTCTTATTAGGATCGCGCCAGGCTGTGGATAACCCGGATCCTGTAATAAAGATCAATGCGTTGGAAAGGATCACTAGCTGTGAATGATCGGTGATCGTGGCCCGTATAAGCTGGGATCAAAACGGGTACTTATACACACCTCAAAAAGTGAATAACGGTTATTCTTTGGATAACTACCGGTTGTTCCAAGCTTTCCACCAGATTTATCCACAATGGATCGCACGATCTTTACACTTATTTGAGTAAATTAATCCAGGATCCGAGCCAAATCTCCGCTGGATCTTCCGGAATCTCATGTTCAAGGATGTTGATCTTCAGTGTTTCTCCAACCTGTTTTGCGCCAGCGCCTTTCAGTTCCGCTTCTATTTTCTCAATCGCGCCGCAAAACGTGTCGTATTCTCGACTACCAATGCCAATTGCGCCGAAACGTACCGCGGAAAGATCGGGTTTCTGCGTCTGAAGGTCTTCATAGAAAGGGGTCAGGTTGTCCGGAATGTCTCCGGCACCGTGCGTTGAGCTGATTATCAGCCAGATCCCGGAAGTTGACAGATCCTCGAATAACGGACCGTGCACCGTTTCGGTTGAAAAACCGGCAGCTTCCAGCTTTTCCGCCAGATGTTCCGCGACGTATTCGGCGCCGCCCAGGGTGCTGCCGCTGATAAGAGTAATGTCTGCCATTGATCGCTCGCTCAGGTAAAGAGGCTGCATTGTACTCTGTGAACGAGCTGGGATCTACCTGTGGAAAAATGTGGGATTAAAAAAGCCGATCATGGCTTGATGGTGCGCATGATCGGGTTCTGCAAGACGATCAGTGTCTCAGTGGACTGAATTTCATCAATTGTTTGGATCTTGTTGATAAGTACGTGCTGAAGCGCGTCGATTGATTTGCACATCACTTTTATAAAGATGCTGTAGTGACCGGTGGTGTAATACGCTTCCGTCACCTCATCCAGGCTTTCCAGCCGGGCCAGTGCGGAGGGATAGTCTTTGGCGCTTTTGAGGATGATGCCAATAAAGCAGCCCACATCGTAGCCCAGCTGTTTAGGGCTGACGTCAATCCGTGCGCCCGTAATGATCCCGGCCTGCTTCATTTTCTCGACGCGAACGTGAATGGTTCCAGGGCTAACGCCAAATTGTTTGGCCAGTTCGGCGTAGGCAGTGCGGGCATTTCCCATTAAGGCGTCAAGGATGCCGCGGTCCAGATTGTCGATCTGATAATTTTCCATCGCTTTTTCTTATGCAGATTAATGATTATCTCTATTTTAGCCATTATTTTTAACGAATCAAAACCGAAGTTAGCTTTTTATCTGTTGATTATTGAATAGTGCTCTCGTTTTGTTGCTTAATCATAGGCAACAGGACGCAGGAGTAAAAAAATGAAAACCGCTTACATTGCCAAACAACGTCAAATTAGCTTCGTGAAATCACATTTCTCTCGCCAGCTGGAGGAGCGTCTGGGTCTGATTGAGGTCCAGGCGCCGATCCTGAGTCGCGTAGGGGATGGTACGCAGGATAATTTGTCCGGCTGTGAAAAAGCGGTGCAGGTAAAAGTGAAAGCGTTGCCTGACGCCCAGTTCGAAGTGGTGCATTCACTGGCGAAGTGGAAACGTCAAACCCTGGGGCAACATGACTTCAGCGCGGGCGAAGGGCTGTACACGCACATGAAAGCCCTTCGCCCCGATGAAGACCGACTCTCTCCGCTCCACTCGGTCTATGTGGATCAGTGGGACTGGGAGCGTGTCATGGGCGATGGCGAGCGCCAATTTTCCACCCTAAAAAGCACAGTAGAGGCTATATGGGCAGGAATTAAGGCGACGGAAGCGGAAGTGCATAAACAGTTTGGTCTGGCGCCGTTCCTGCCAGAGCAAATTCAGTTTGTTCACAGCCAGGAGCTGTTGTCTCGCTATCCGGATCTGGATGCGAAAGGGCGCGAACGCGCGATCGCCAAAGAACTTGGCGCCGTTTTTCTGGTGGGGATCGGCGGTAAACTGAGCGATGGCCACCGCCATGATGTACGCGCGCCGGATTATGATGACTGGAGCTCCGCATCTGAGCTGGGCTACGCCGGTCTGAACGGCGATATCCTGGTGTGGAACCCGGTGCTGGAAGATGCGTTTGAGCTTTCCTCTATGGGTATCCGCGTAGATGCCGATACGCTGATGCGCCAGCTGGCGTTGACCGGTGATGAAGATCGCCTGCAACTGGAGTGGCATCAGGCGCTGCTGCGCGGCGAAATGCCGCAGACCATCGGCGGCGGGATTGGGCAGTCGCGTCTGACGATGTTGCTGCTGCAATTGCCGCATATTGGTCAGGTGCAGTGCGGCGTATGGCCCGCGCAGGTTCGCGAAAGCATTCCTGCTATTTTATAAGCCGTTAGCGCCGCCAGCGTCTCAGCAGGCGGCTTCGCATCCCGGTGTCAAAGCGCCAGATATGATCGAAAATGCGCATGATGCCGGGTTTGCCGTGCGCCGACATCGCCACCGCATGGAATCGATGCTGGTGAAGACGCTGCAACTCTCCCACTTTGCTCACCACGTCATCCGGCAAGCGCTGGGCGATAAAATCCGAAATGACCACCGCATCGGCATCAAACCATTCCCGTCCCTGCATTCTTTCAATAATGGCGCGAAAACAGCTGGCGATATCCGTGCCGCCGCGAAAACGTTGACTTAAAAAGCGGATGGCCTGCTCGATACCTTCCGGGCCGGAGAGTTCATAACGCACAACGTCAGTGGAAAACAGCATAATAAAGCAGCGGCGGTTATCCGCCAGCGCAACGCGCATCAACGCCAGGCAGAACGCTTTTGCGCACTGCTCGTTAAATCCTCCCATCGAGCCTGAAGTATCGACGCAGACAATAAACGGTCCGCGCGGCTGCTCGTCGACATCCTGGTGTACTACCGGCCGTTCGGTCACTTTCTCACGCCACGCTTCGCCATGCAGGCGATAGGTGAGGAGCTGTTTTTCCACTAACCGGCGGTAAAATTCATATTCCAGCTCGGTGATGCCGAGCGTCGCCAGCTCTGGAGGCAACAGGCGCAGAATATCATCGCCTTGCTGAATACCGTCAACCTGCTCCGGCACCGTTGCGGGTTCGCGTACCAGTGTACGAAAGGTTTCCATCGGCGCGTCTTTTTTCGGTACCGATTTGGCTTCCCGCGAACGTCCCAGTTGTTCCGCCAGTTGCATTAGCTCCGGCTGGGCGGCGAGAAATTCGCCGTATTTTACGATCAGTTGATAATCACCACGTTTAAGCTGGCCCGTGCTCATATCCCACAGGCGGCCTGCGGCATTATCATTTTCCGCCAGCGTCGGTTCCAGTTGCCCGCTCAGCGTCATCCGTTCCTGAACGTCACTCAGCAACTGCTCGCGCTCTTCTTCCAGTAGTTGCTGGTTTAACGTGGTGGCCTGCACGACCAGACTTAACCGCCAGCGTTGCAAAAAAAGCGTGTGTAGCGCAGGGGTAAAGGTACTGTTGCTCTCCGTCAACTGCTTCGCCTGCGCGGCATACGGTGAATGCAGGCGATGAAGCAACGCCAGTATTTGCGGCAGTTGCACGATGAACTGTGGTGTAGAGAGAAGTTGGCTTTGCTGATAACACATGACCTCTTCCGTGAGTTCCGGCGGAACGCGTGCGTCTTTAAGACGGCTGCGTAGCGCTTCCCGCCAGCGCGGGAGATCGGCGGTCACGGCGTTTTTTAAACGCGGAAACTTTTCAAAGAAAATGACCAGCTGTGGGGAAGCCAGTAGCGCGAGGATCATCTCTTCGACCATTCCCTCTTCGCTGACGGCCAGCATGGTATTTAGCGTATCCAGCGTCAGCATTGTTGCGCCTGGCGGATCTGTTCTCCTACATCCTGCAGGCTGGCCTCAATGCGCCCTAACCAGTCGCTGTGAATAAACAGGCAATGTTGCTGCTCGCTGAAGCGGGTATGCTGTTGGCGCCAGTCGTTTTCTAACGTTTCCAGCTGCTGTTTGATCTCCGCAGGCATACTGTCTTCAGCCGCTCCCGGTAACGCCAGACGGGTACCTTGTAGACTGATGTCGCGCACCACCAGATGTTGAGCGTTATCGACTTCCATATTCAGCGTTTGGGCAAAGCCGATCCCGTTCAGTTTGCCGCGGATCTCGCCGCCTTTGGTCAGCCAAAGTTCCAGCGCGCTGCGGTCAAAGGTAATATGGATCACTTCCATATCATGCAGTTTTAGCGGTTTTTGTAGCAATAACGTCAACGTTGATGCACTGGCTTCCGGCGGTAAAGTGTAATGCGGGCGGCGGCTGAACATACCGCCTTCTTTAATGACGGTGAAGGCGGTTTTATCGCTTTGCTGTTGCTGCAACTGGAGGCGGCGCTGGACGATACCGCCGAGGCGAGTCAGCATGGCCTGCTGCTGCCAGGCGTGTCCGGTCATCAATATTTCTAGTTGCTGTTGCATGAGATTCAGACTCTGCGCGTCATACCACAAGCAATCTTTTAGCAGGATAAGGTCAATCGGCGCAACCGCGTCGCGTCCGCTAAAGAAGGCGCTGGCCTGTAACAGGCGGATGGCTTTCTTCCAGCGACGGTCGGAGACATAAGGCGCATTCGGCAAATTATCCAGCTGTTGGCGCAGAGTAAATATCAGCTCAAAGACCGGATCAGGCAGTGAAATTGCGCCGATATCTTTTTGCCACTGTTGATATTCTTCGTCGCTAACCTGTAACGAGGCGGGGACCGGGTTATCACTCTCATCCTGCTGACTAATCAGCATGGAGCGGAAATTGGCTTTATCCTGAACTTTATCCAGCCACAGACGAATCAACATTCGGTCGTACAAGGCTTCCAGGCTGCTGTCCGCTTCGGGCAATTCGTTAGAGGCCGCCACCAGCAGCCGCATCGGAATTTTTTCCTCAAATGCGCCGTTGCGGAAATGGCGTTCGTTAATTGCGGTCAGCAATGTGTTCAGGATAGCGGGCCCGGCTTTCCAGATTTCATCCAGAAAAACGATTTCGGCTTCGGGAAGATAGCCGGTCGTTAAGCGTTCATAGCGACCTTCATCTTTCAGCGCCTGAATAGAGAGCGGGCCAAACACCTCTTCCGGCGTGGAAAAGCGTGTCATCAGATATTCAAAAGCGCGGGCGCGCTGGAAAGCAAACTTCAGGCGGCGGGCAATCAGACTCTTGGCGATACCGGGCGGGCCCAACAAAAAGACGCTCTCACCGCTTAACGCCGCCAGTAGGCAAAGGCGTATGGCGTGACTACGTTCATACAGCCCCTTCTCAAGGGCGCTGCTCAGACGGGAAATTCTTTCCGCTAATAAATGTGGGTGAGCCATAATAAAGAGGCGTCCTTTCGACAAATGGATCATGCTAATTGCGAGTATAGACGTTTCACCACCGGGGCTGTAATCGTCTGACGCGCTGTTTATTTTTCTTTGAGCCAGGTTAATCTGGCTTCATTTAGGGGTACGATTTTATGATTAATCGTGCATACTGTGCGCTTTTTTGTGGGCCAAGGGACTAAGCACACATTTCATATCTATACACTCATTCATTCAAACTACATCAAGGCGGCAAAGGAGTGAATCCCCTGGCACTGACTTAAACGTGTGACTGGGGTAAGCGAATGCAGCCGACAAGGAGGTAGGGTGAAGGGTGACGTGTATAAACGAAAGATGAGTCTATGAGCACTGATAATAAGCAATCGTTGCCTGCGATTACCCTCGCAGCTATTGGGGTTGTCTACGGTGATATTGGTACCAGCCCGCTTTATACGCTTCGTGAATGTTTGTCCGGTCAGTTTGGTTTTGGCGTTGAACGAGATGCCGTGTTTGGTTTTCTGTCGCTGATCTTCTGGCTACTCATCTTTGTGGTTTCCATCAAATATCTCACCTTCGTGATGCGCGCCGATAACGCGGGTGAAGGTGGAATTTTGACGCTGATGTCGCTTGCCGGGCGTAATACCTCGGCGCGCACCACATCCATGTTAGTTATCATGGGACTGATAGGCGGCAGCTTTTTCTATGGCGAAGTGGTCATTACGCCGGCGATTTCGGTGATGTCGGCGATTGAAGGCCTGGAGATTGTCGCGCCGCAGCTGGACACCTGGATTGTCCCGCTCTCCATTATTGTGCTGACTCTGTTGTTTATGATTCAGAAGCACGGTACGGGAATGGTAGGGAAACTCTTTGCGCCGATCATGCTGACCTGGTTTTTAATCCTGGCGGTACTTGGCCTGCGCAGTATTATCGCCAATCCCGAAGTGTTACATGCGCTGAATCCTGTCTGGGCGGTACGTTTTTTCCTTGAATATAAAACCGTATCGTTTATTGCGTTGGGCGCGGTGGTGCTGTCGATTACCGGCGTAGAGGCGTTGTACGCCGATATGGGACACTTCGGTAAGTTCCCGATTCGCCTGGCGTGGTTTACCGTGGTATTGCCGTCGTTAGTACTGAACTACTTTGGTCAGGGCGCATTGCTACTAAAGCATCCGGAAGCGATTAAAAACCCCTTCTTCCTGTTGGCGCCGGACTGGGCGTTAATTCCGCTGCTGATTCTGGCCGCGCTGGCGACGGTGATCGCCTCCCAGGCGGTCATTTCCGGCGTCTTTTCGCTGACGCGTCAGGCTGTGCGTCTTGGCTATTTGTCGCCAATGCGCATTATCCATACCTCCGAGATGGAGTCCGGTCAGATCTATATCCCTTTCGTTAACTGGCTGCTTTATTTCGCGGTCGTGGTTGTTATTGTTAGCTTTGAGCACTCCAGCAACCTGGCGGCGGCCTATGGCATCGCCGTGACCGGCACGATGGTGCTGACGTCTATTCTTTCTACGACCGTGGCGCGTAAGAACTGGCACTGGAACAAATATTTTGTCGCGCTGATCCTCATCGCGTTCCTGTGCGTGGATATCCCGCTGTTCTCGGCTAACCTCGATAAATTGTTGTCCGGTGGTTGGCTGCCGCTGAGCCTGGGCCTGATCATGTTCACGATCATGACCACCTGGAAGAGCGAGCGTTTCCGTCTGTTGCGTCGTATGCATGAACACGGTAATTCGCTGGAAGCGATGATTGCTTCACTGGAGAAGTCACCGCCGGTTCGGGTGCCGGGTACTGCCGTATACATGTCGCGCGCGCTCAGTGTGATCCCTTTTGCTTTATTGCATAACCTGAAGCACAACAAAGTGTTGCATGAGCGCGTAATCTTACTGACGTTGCGTACGGAAGATGCGCCTTATGTGCATAACGTTCGCCGGGTGCAGATTGAGCAGTTGTCTCCGACATTCTGGCGCGTGGTGGCTAGCTACGGCTGGCGCGAAACGCCAAACGTTGAAGAGGTGTTCCACCGCTGCGGTCTGGAAGGGCTTAGCTGTCGGATGATGGAAACGTCGTTCTTTATGTCGCACGAGTCGTTGATTGTCGGCAAACGCCCGTGGTATTTGCGTCTGCGCGGCAAGCTGTATTTGTTGTTGCAACGCAACGCCCTGCGCGCGCCGGATCAGTTCGAGATCCCGCCTAACCGCGTGATTGAGTTAGGAACGCAGGTCGAGATTTAACCTCCCATCAACATGCCGGGGGCCGCGTTGGCTTACCCGGCCTGGCCAATCCGTAGATTCCCACAAGATAATCGCCTGATGGCGATTATCTTCACCTGATTTCCGCTAGCGAAACGTTTCGACGGCGATCACAATTCTGTTACGTCATGATGGTTTTATGAACACATCCAGGGTTACACTGCGGCCAGCGAAACGTTTCGCTAGTGGAGCAGAAAAAATGAAGAAAGGCACCGTACTCAACTCTGAAATCTCGTCGGTCATTTCCCGTCTGGGGCATACTGATACTCTGGTGGTCTGTGATGCGGGTTTACCCATCCCGAATAGCACCGCGCGTATCGATATGGCACTAACCCAGGGCGTACCTTCTTTTATGCAGGTGGTGGATGTCGTGACCCGGGAAATGCAGGTTGAGTCGGCGATTCTTGCAACGGAAATCAAACAACAGAATCCGCAGCTCCACGAAACGTTGCTCACTCACCTTGAGCAACTGCAGCAACACCAGGGAAACACCATAAAAATTAGTTATACGACACACGAACAATTCAAAAAATTGACTGCAGACAGTCAGGCGGTGATTCGCAGCGGGGAGTGTTCCCCGTATGCGAACGTCATTCTTTGCGCTGGCGTCACGTTCTGAGGCCGCTATGGACGCATTACTGCAACTCAAAGGGATCGATAAAGCGTTCCCCGGCGTGAAGGCTCTCTCCGGCGCCGCGTTAAACGTTTATCCTGGCCGCGTTATGGCGCTGGTGGGGGAAAACGGCGCCGGAAAATCCACCATGATGAAAGTATTAACCGGCATCTATACGCGAGATGCGGGATCGTTGTTATGGCTGGGTAAAGAGACCACCTTTAATGGGCCTAAATCGTCTCAGGAAGCCGGGATCGGCATTATTCATCAGGAACTGAACCTGATCCCGCAGTTGACCATTGCGGAAAACATCTTCCTGGGCCGTGAGTTTGTGAATCGCTTTGGCAAAATCGACTGGAAAAAGATGTATGCCGAAGCCGACCACCATTTAGCCAAACTCAATCTGCGTTTTAAGAGCGATAAGCTGGTGGGCGAACTCTCTATCGGCGATCAGCAAATGGTGGAAATCGCCAAAGTGCTGAGCTTCGAATCCAAAGTCATCATTATGGATGAACCGACCGATGCGCTGACCGACACTGAAACCGACTCTCTGTTCCGCGTTATCCGCGAATTAAAATCGCAGGGGCGCGGCATTGTCTATATCTCCCACCGTATGAAAGAGATCTTCGAAATTTGCGATGACGTGACGGTCTTCCGCGATGGGCAATTTATCGCCGAGCGTGAAGTGGCCACGTTGACCGAAGATTCTCTTATCGAAATGATGGTGGGACGTAAGCTGGAAGATCAGTACCCGCATCTGGATAACGCGCCGGGTGAGATTCGCCTGAAGGTCGATAATCTGTGCGGACCGGGCGTGAATGATGTCTCTTTTGTGCTGCGAAAAGGCGAGATTCTTGGCATCTCCGGCCTGATGGGCGCCGGTCGCACCGAGCTGATGAAAGTATTGTACGGCGCGATGCCGCGAACCAGCGGTTACGTGACGCTCGATGGACACGAAGTGGTGACGCGTTCTCCGCAGGACGGGCTGGCCAATGGCATCGTTTATATCTCTGAAGACCGTAAGCGCGATGGACTGGTGCTCGGCATGTCAGTTAAAGAGAATATGTCGCTGACTGCGCTGGATTATTTCAGCCGCGCTGGCGGAAGCCTGAAACACAAAGATGAGCAGCAGGCGGTGGGGGATTTTATCCGTCTGTTCAACGTCAAGACGCCGTCAATGGAACAGGCGATAGGCCTGCTTTCTGGCGGTAATCAGCAAAAAGTGGCGATTGCTCGCGGGTTGATGACGCGCCCGAAAGTGCTCATTCTCGACGAGCCGACCCGCGGCGTGGACGTCGGCGCCAAGAAAGAGATTTATCAGCTTATCAACCAGTTTAAGGCCGACGGCCTGAGCATCATTCTGGTCTCATCTGAGATGCCAGAAGTATTAGGCATGAGCGATCGCATCATCGTCATGCATGAAGGGCATCTCAGCGGTGAATTTACTCGCGAGCAGGCCACCCAGGAAGTGTTAATGGCTGCCGCAGTGGGCAAGCTTAATCGCGTGAATCAGGAGTAAAAAAGATGACAACCCAGGCTGTTTCTGGTCGCCGTTATTTCACTAAAGCGTGGCTTCTTGAGCAGAAGTCGCTCATTGCCCTGCTGGTGCTGATCGCGATTGTGTCGACGTTAAGCCCCAACTTTTTTACCGTTAATAATCTGTTCAATATTCTTCAACAGACCTCCGTTAACGCCATTATGGCGGTGGGGATGACGTTGGTGATTCTGACATCGGGGATCGATCTGTCCGTCGGTTCCCTGCTGGCGCTCACCGGTGCGGTTGCCGCTTCAATCGTCGGCGTTGAAGTGAATGCGCTGGTCGCGGTTGCCGCCGCGCTGGCGCTGGGCGCTGCGATTGGCGCCGTCACTGGCGTTATCGTCGCGAAGGGCCGCGTACAGGCGTTTATCGCTACGCTGGTGATGATGCTGCTACTGCGTGGCGTGACGATGGTTTACACCGACGGTAGCCCGGTCAACACCGGCTTTACCGATAACGCCGATCTGTTTGGCTGGTTCGGTATCGGTCGTCCGCTGGGCGTTCCTACGCCGGTCTGGATCATGGCTATCGTCTTTATCGCCGCCTGGTATATGCTGCATCACACTCGTCTGGGACGCTATATCTACGCGCTGGGCGGTAACGAAGCGGCGACGCGTCTGTCTGGCATTAGCGTGAGCAAAGTGAAAATTATCGTCTATTCACTTTGCGGCCTGACAGCATCGCTGGCGGGCATCATTGAAGTGGCGCGCCTCTCTTCCGCGCAGCCGACGGCGGGTACCGGCTATGAGCTGGATGCTATTGCCGCCGTGGTGCTGGGCGGCACCAGCCTTGCAGGCGGTAAAGGACGCATTGTTGGGACATTGATCGGCGCATTGATTCTCGGCTTCCTTAATAATGGTTTGAATTTGTTAGGTGTTTCCTCCTATTACCAGATGATCGTCAAAGCGGTGGTGATTTTGCTGGCGGTACTGGTAGACAACAAAAAGCAGTAACAACGACTACAGGACATCTGAAATATGAACATGAAAAAACTGGCTACCCTGGTATCTGCTGTTGCGCTGAGCGCCACCGTGAGCGCGAATGCAATGGCGAAGGACACCATTGCGCTGGTGATCTCTACCCTCAATAATCCCTTCTTCGTGTCGTTAAAAGACGGGGCGCAAAAAGAGGCGGATAAACTGGGTTATAACCTGGTGGTGCTGGACTCCCAGAACAACCCTGCCAAAGAGCTGGCGAACGTGCAGGATTTAACCGTTCGCGGGACCAAAATTCTGCTGATCAACCCGACTGACTCCGATGCGGTGGGTAACGCGGTGAAGATGGCTAACCAGGCGAAGATTCCGGTTATCACGCTTGACCGCCAGGCAACCAAAGGTGATGTCGTCAGCCATATCGCGTCTGATAACGTGCTGGGCGGTAAGATCGCTGGCGACTATATCGCGAAAAAAGCTGGCGAAGGCGCCAAAGTGATTGAGTTGCAAGGCATTGCCGGAACATCTGCGGCGCGTGAGCGTGGCGAAGGTTTCCAGCAGGCGGTAGCCGCTCACAAATTTAATGTCCTGGCCAGCCAGCCTGCCGATTTCGACCGTACTAAGGGTCTGAACGTCATGCAGAACCTGCTGACCGCGCATCCGGATGTTCAGGCTGTCTTCGCCCAGAACGATGAAATGGCGCTGGGCGCACTGCGCGCGCTGCAAACTGCCGGTAAAGCAGATGTGATGGTGGTTGGATTTGACGGTACGCCGGATGGCGAAAAGGCCGTAAAAGATGGCAAACTGGCAGCGACTATCGCTCAGTTACCGGATCAAATCGGCGCCAAAGGCGTTGAAGTGGCGGATAAGGTGCTGAAAGGCGAAAAAGTTCAGGCCAAATATCCGGTTGACCTGAAACTGGTCATCAAGCAGTAATAAACGACACGGGTCAACTATGGCCTGATGGCGACAGAAATACGCGAGCCTCCGCTGAGGTGAACGTAAAAAAAGAAAAGCAGGGCACGCGCCACCCTAACCGGTGGCGCACTTTGACGTGGAACCCCGAATATGAAAACCGCAGGTAATCTCATCGTCCTTGGCAGCATTAATGCCGATCATATCCTTAATCTTGAGTCCTTCCCTACCCCGGGTGAAACGGTAACCGGTAGCCATTATCAGGTCGCGTTTGGCGGGAAAGGCGCGAATCAGGCGGTTGCTGCGGGACGTAGCGGGGCAAATATTGCGTTTATCGCCTGCACGGGCGATGACGATATTGGCGACAGTATTCGTAAACAATTAGTCAGCGATCGTATTGATATCGCGCCAGTTAGCGTTATTAAAGGCGAGTCTACCGGGGTGGCGCTGATTTTCGTTAATGGCGAAGGCGAGAACGTCATCGGTATTCATGCCGGAGCGAATGCCGCGTTATCGCCGGCGTTGGTTGATGCGCAGCGTGAACGTATCGCGCAGGCGGATGTGTTACTGATGCAACTGGAATCGCCGCTGGAAAGCGTACTGGCGGCGGCGAAAATCGCCCATCAACATCATACTACTGTTGCGCTTAACCCGGCGCCTGCCCGTGAGTTACCGGATGAACTGCTGGCGCTGGTGGACATCATCACGCCAAATGAAACGGAAGCTGAAAAGCTGACGGGCGTGCGTGTGGAAAATGACGACGATGCCGCGAAAGCTGCGCAGGTTTTGCATGATAAAGGCATTCGAACCGTATTAATTACCTTAGGAAGCCGTGGCGTCTGGGCCAGCGTAGACGGCGAGGGCCGCCGCGTTCCTGGATTTAGCGTTGAGGCTGTCGATACCATTGCTGCCGGAGATACGTTTAACGGCGCCTTTATCACCGCGATACTGGAGGAGACGCCGTTGCCGGAAGCGATTCGCTTTGCCCATGCCGCCGCCGCGATTGCCGTAACGCGTAAAGGCGCGCAACCTTCCGTTCCGTGGCGCGAAGAGATAGAAGCGTTTTTACATCAGCAGGGGTAACGCTTGGCTACTATGAAAGATGTTGCCCGCCTGGCGGGAGTCTCTACATCGACGGTCTCTCACGTTATTAACAAAGATCGCTTTGTGAGTGAGACGATAACCGAAAAAGTTGAAGCGGCGATTAAATCACTTAACTATGCGCCTTCTGCGCTGGCGCGAAGCCTCAAGTTAAACCAGACCCGCACGATTGGTATGCTGATTACCGCCAGTACCAACCCTTTTTATTCCGAACTGGTGCGCGGCGTTGAGCGAAGCTGTTTTGAGCGCGGTTATAGTCTGGTGCTGTGCAATACCGAAGGCGACGAGCAACGGATGAACCGCAACCTGGAGACGCTGATGCAAAAACGGGTAGACGGTTTACTGCTGCTGTGTACCGAAACGCATCAGCCTTCTCGTGAAATCATGGAGCGTTATCCGTCTATTCCTACCGTCATGATGGACTGGTCGCCGTTTGATGGTGAGGGCGATAGCGATCTCATTCAGGATAATTCGTTGTTAGGCGGCGATCTTGCCACCCAATACCTTATCGATAAAGGATTTACCCGAATAGCCTGTATTACCGGCCCGCTGGACAAAACGCCAGCGCGTTTGCGGCTGGAAGGGTATCGGGCGGCGATGAAACGCGCAGGGTTGGCTATTCCGCAAGGCTATGAGATCACCGGCGATTTTGAATTTGGCGGCGGCTTTGACGCCATGCAGGCGTTACTCGCCCATCAACAGCGACCGCAAGCGGTTTTTACCGGAAACGATGCGATGGCTGTCGGCGCCTATCAGGCGCTATATCAGGCGGGGCTTCGTATCCCGCAAGATATGGCAGTCATTGGCTATGATGATATTGAGCTGGCGCGCTATATGACGCCGCCGCTGACGACTATCCATCAGCCGAAAGATGAATTGGGTGAGCTGGCTATTGATGTGTTGATTCATCGGATGGCGCAGCCCGCCTTGCAACAACAGCGACTTCAGCTTACTCCGGTTTTGACGGTGCGTGGGTCGGTTTAGATTTATGCCGTTCTTTAATCAGATTGTTGCCGTCTTTGACTCTTAGCAGCATAAACATCAGCGCGGACACGATAGTGATCGCCCCCATCGTGATAAAGGTATAGTGGAACTGTTCCACGGTACTGGTGCCCGCAAAACCTTCATAAATACGTAACACCGCCGCGCTGATCGCCACGCCTAAACTGATAGACAATTGCTGCGTAACCGCCAGAACGCTGTTGCCGCTGCTGGCGTTATCGTCTGTCAGATCCGCAAGAGTAATCGTATTCATTGCCGTAAATTGAGTGGACATCGCCATTCCAAGAATGAATAGCGGCAGCACGAGCATCCAGATCGGCATGGCGGGAGATTGAAACGAAAACTGGGCAATCATCAGACCGATAAATACCGTAATGCCGACCAGAGTCTTCCGGTATCCCAAACGTCGTAAAACCTGCGTTACGGTCGATTTCGCGATAATAGAACCCAAAGCCGTCGGTGCCATCATGCAGCCGGCGATCAGAGCCGGGTAGCCAAAACCAACCTGTAGCATTAACGGCATCAAAAAAGGTACGCAGCCTGTCCCCAGACGCGTGGCGAGGTTGCCGGCAATACCGACGGAAAATGTGCGTGTCTTAAACAGCGATAGTGATATTAACGGTGTCGGATGACGGCGGGCGTGGCGGATATAGGCCAATAGTAGAACGATACTGCAAAAAATAATGGCGGATGCGATCCATGTCGCCACAATCTTTTCGCCAAACAGTTCCATTCCGCTGGAAAATAAAACCAGACTTAACCCAAAAAGAAAGAAGCCGGTCATGTCAAACTTGCGACGCGGCGTGGTGAAGTTGGGCATATATTTGCGGGCATACAGAATGCCTGCAACACCAATGGGAATATTAATCAGGAAGATCCAGTGCCAGCTTGCCCAGGTCACCAGTACGCCGCCTAATACCGGCCCCAGAATCGGACCTACCAGCCCCGGCATAGTGACAAAGTTAAGAACGGGCAGCAGCTCACTACGCGGATAGGCTCGCAATAACGCCAGCCGCGCCACTGGCATCATCATCGCTCCGCCGACGCCTTGTACGACGCGAAAAATAACCAATTCAGATAGTGAACTGGAGAGCGCGCAGGCCAGCGAGCCTAACGTAAACAGGCTTACGGCGACCATAAAGACGCGACGCGTACCGAAGCGGTCAGCCAACCAGCCGCTTACCGGAATTAACATGGCTACTGTCAGGGTATAACTGATAATAGCGGACTGCATGGCGAGTGGGGAACGGTTAAGGCTATGCGCAATAGCCGGTAAAGCGGTATTCAAAATGGTGGCGTCTAGCGCCTGCATAAAGAAGGCCATTGCCGCGATCCACGGCAGGCCAGCCATACTGCGCGCTTTTTTGCTGGTCATTCAATATCCTGTTAATTATCTGGTCTCTCATTGGGCGCTATTAACAACGCCTGGCAGGCCTGGAAAGCGCGTTCGCCGTCGCCATCAGCGATGGCATCAACAATGGCCTGGTGCAAATCCAGCTTTACCACCTCGTTATAGGTGATTGAGGTAAAGTAAGTGTGATAAACCGAATGAAATAGCGTAGCAAAAGAGATTAGAAAGGGATTGGCGCTCATTTCGTAGATATGCTCGTGCCACGCCATATCCACTTCAATCCAGCGTTCACGCTTAAAATGCTTTTTCAGCGCGACCATCTCTTCCATTAAGGCATTAAGCCGCGCTTTCTGCTCCGGTGTGCCAAGAGTCGCCGCCAGCAGGCAGGCTTGCGGCTCCAGGCTAATACGCATCACCAGAAAATGATCTACCACCTGATGAAAATTTTCTTCCGTCATCCACCAGGTCAGCAGTTCTTGATCCAGAAAGTTCCAGTTTCCCTGCGGCATCACCCGCGTACCAATGCGCGGACGGGGTAGCACCATACCTTTAGCCGTCAACGTTTTCACCGCTTCGCGAACTGCCGTTCGACTTACGCCGTACTGCTCGCCCAGTTCTATTTCGCCGGGAAGAATCGTACCGGGGGCGTAGTCACCCTTTAATATCCGCTGCGCCAGCTTTTCAGCCAGAACATAGGATAGATTTTTCTGTGCGGCTAATTGTTGTGCGCTTAAAGGCATGAATTTTCTTCCTTTCTCTTTCGTTTGGTTATTAGTATGCCACCTGGAAGTGTGATTGCAGTTGCATTAACGGCAATTTGCTTATTTTATGGCACGTTAAGCACGCCATTGATGAAAAAAGAGACACTCAGAAAATTATTTTAAATTTCCTCTTGTCAGGCAGAAATAACTCCCTATAATGCGCCACCACTGACACGGAACAACGGCACACAGGCCGCCGGGTCAGCGGGGTTCAGACCAGAACCTCACGG
>NZ_JAGESA010000018.1:0-49097 GCF_017572835.1 Salmonella sp. 32120201201600049SM
AAAGGTGAAACGGGAGGCTTAAGCTACATCGGAAGCTCAGAGTCTTCAGGCCGGATACAAGCTTCTCCCGTTTCAGATAGCTGACAGCTAATCAGCTATCTGTTCAGGATACAAGGCCGGATAAGCGTAAGCGCCATCCGGCTACGAGATTAACGTTTGTAGATGAACTCGACGCCTTCTTCGTCGTCTTCATCCCAGTCGTCATCCCAGTCATCGTCTGCGTCTTCTTCCACTTCAGCCAGCTGCTGGCGATGATAATCGTCCCACATGAACTCGACTTTTTCCGGCTGTTTTGCTTCTTCAGCCTGCGCGATCGGATTCTCGATGATAAAGGTCATCACATCCCAGCAGAGATCTTTCACCCCCAGCTGACTGGCAGCGGAAATCAGATAGTATTTCCCTTCCCAGCCCAACGCTTCGGCGATCGCTTTCGCTTTCTCTTCCGCTTCGGTTTTATCCATCAGATCGATCTTGTTGAACACTAACCAGCGCGGTTTAGCCGCCAGATCCTGGCTGTATTTTTCCAGTTCGCCAATAATGATACGGGCGTTTTCCACCGGATCGGAACCGTCGATCGGATCGATATCAATGAGGTGCAGCAGTACGCGGCAACGTTCGAGGTGCTTCAGGAAGCGAATCCCCAGGCCTGCGCCTTCCGCCGCGCCTTCGATCAACCCCGGAATGTCGGCCACCACAAAACTCTTTTCGCTGTCCATACGTACCACGCCCAGGCTCGGCACCAGCGTGGTAAACGGATAGTCCGCGACTTTCGGTTTTGCTGCCGATACCGCACGAATGAACGTTGATTTACCAGCGTTTGGCATCCCCAGCATCCCGACATCCGCCAGCAGCATCAGTTCCAGCAGCAGGTCGCGCTTATCGCCCGGCGTACCATTGGTTTTCTGGCGCGGCGTACGGTTAACCGAGGATTTAAAACGGGTATTGCCTAACCCATGCCAGCCGCCCTTCGCGACCAACAGACGCTGACCGTGTTTGGTCATGTCGCCCATCGTTTCACCGGTTCCCTGGTCGATAACGCGCGTACCGACCGGCACTTTGATGGTCACGTCTTTACCGCGTTTACCGGTACAGTCGCGGCTCGCGCCATTCTGACCACGTTCAGCGCGGAACGATTTTTCAAAGCGGTAATCGATCAGCGTATTCAGGTTTTCATCGGCTTCCATCCAGACGTCGCCGCCGTCGCCGCCATCACCGCCGTCCGGGCCGCCTTTCGGGATATATTTTTCGCGGCGGAAGCTCACACAGCCATTACCGCCATCGCCTGCAACGACCAGAATCGATGCTTCATCAACAAACTTCATTTTATTCTCCGTAAATCATTCGCCTGAGCGGGGTTGCGAAACCACCGTTTCATGCTTGCGTAAACCGCCCCAAATACGATGACCAATGGCGGAATACATCGCGCCCGCAACCACGACAAACGCACCGAGATAACCTAAAAGGTTTAACATCGGTCTGGCGAAGAAATCGGGCCAGGCCATAGATAAAAGATCTGAAAACAGCAGGGTAAATAGCGGTGTAAGCGTGATTATCGCGCTCACCTGCGCCGCCTGCCAACGCGCCATCGCTTCCGCCAGGGCGCCATATCCTACCAGCGTATTTAGCCCGCAGAAAATCAAACAGGCGAGCTGCCAGTCGCTCAGTTGCGCTATCACCATCGGTTTTGCCAGCGGCAAGAGCGCTATCGTACATAAAGTGTACAGTAAAAACAGGATCTGCTGCGAGGCCAGACGTCGCAATAATACTTTTTGCGCCACGCCATAGCTCACCCACACCATCGCCGCGCCTACGCCAAAAATAACGCCCCAAGTGTAGTCGGTCAGTCGGGTAAAAATCTCGATCAGACTGGTGTTAAAAAACATCACCAGCCCGCTCAATAACATCAGCGCGCCAATCACCTGCGTACCGCGCATCTTTTCTTTCAGAATAAAGACGCTGGCGACCATCATGCCAACCGGCGAGAGCTGGCCGATAACCTGCGACGCGGTTGGGCTTAAATATTGCAGGGAAGAACTGAACAAAATGAAATTACCGAACAGTCCGCAGGTCGCTATCGCCAATAAAACTAGCCAGCGCGGCTTACGAAAAATGCGCAGCGGCGGCAGCTTTCTTTTTACTGCCAGTATCGCCCCGAGGCCAATACTGGCCATTAAGAAGCGGTAGAAGACAATGGTTGAAGGCTCCATCACCTCCAGCACTTGCTTCATTGCTATTGGCAACGCTCCCCAGCACATCGCGGTAGTGAGCGCTAAAAGAATGCCAATGCCTGCCTGCTGCTTCATGCCGTGTTCCCTGCAAAGACCCGTTAACGGCATTCGCACAGCCACACGGGTATATTTTAGTCGGCCATCGAATGTAAAAAGCCCCGCAACAGGTGCGGGGCTTTCATCCGTTACCGGACCACAAAAAACTTACTCAGCAACGATGCTGATGTATTTACGGTTTTTCGGGCCTTTAACTTCGAATTTCACTTTACCGTCTGCTTTAGCAAACAGAGTGTGGTCACGACCGCAACCAACGTTGGTGCCAGCGTGGAATTTAGTACCACGTTGACGAACGATGATGCTGCCTGCCAGAACTGCTTCACCGCCAAAGCGTTTTACGCCCAGACGTTTAGCTTCAGAATCGCGACCGTTACGAGTCGAGCCGCCAGCCTTTTTATGTGCCATTTAATCTGCTCCCCTAATCTTAAGCGCTGATGCCGGTAATTTTCACATCAGTGAACCACTGACGATGGCCCTGCTGCTTACGGTAGTGTTTACGGCGACGAAACTTAACGATTTTAACTTTCTCGCCACGACCGTGGGCAACAACTTCAGCTTTGATTACGCCGCCATCAACGAAAGGAACGCCGATTTTGACTTCTTCACCGTTTGCGATCATCAGAACTTCAGCGAACTCGATAGTTTCGCCAGTTGCGATGTCCAGCTTTTCCAGGCGAACGGTCTGACCTTCGCTTACTCGGTGTTGTTTACCACCACTTTGGAAAACCGCGTACATAAAAAACTCCGCTTCCGCGCACACCTTTCAATGATTCAGAGCGCGCTATAAATATTCACAATAGGGCGCGAATATTACGCAAATTGCACGGCTTTGACAAGTGCTACCATCAATACATGAAGAAAAAAAACACAACGCATACGGTAACGTTTATCTGCGGCGTTTTTTCAGTACAATCAGGGTATATTTCTAACCATAAACCCTACGTTACCTCATTCAGACATGGGATAATCGGGGCGATAAGCCCGGCTTTTGCGATGAATTTAGAAAAAATCAACGAGTTAACCGCGCAAGATATGGCGGGTGTCAATGCGACAATCCTTGAACAGCTTAATTCCGACGTTCAACTGATTAATCAGCTAGGATATTACATTATTAGCGGCGGCGGAAAACGCATTCGTCCGATGATTGCCGTTCTTGCCGCGCGTGCGGTGGGTTATCAGGGTAACGCGCACGTGACTATCGCCGCTCTGATCGAGTTTATCCACACGGCGACGCTGCTACATGATGATGTGGTGGATGAATCTGATATGCGTCGCGGCAAAGCGACGGCAAATGCCGCTTTCGGTAATGCCGCCAGCGTGTTGGTCGGCGACTTTATCTATACCCGCGCCTTCCAGATGATGACCAGCCTCGGCTCGTTAAAAGTGCTGGAAGTGATGTCGGAAGCGGTCAACGTGATTGCAGAAGGCGAAGTGCTGCAATTGATGAACGTGAATGACCCGGACATTACCGAAGAAAATTACATGCGGGTGATTTACAGTAAAACGGCCCGTCTGTTCGAAGCCGCCGCCCAGTGCTCCGGTATTCTTGCCGGTTGTACGCCTGAGCAAGAGAAAGGGTTGCAGGACTATGGCCGCTACCTTGGTACGGCTTTCCAGCTCATTGACGATCTGCTGGATTACAGTGCCGACGGCGAGCATCTCGGTAAAAATGTGGGTGATGACCTCAATGAGGGCAAACCCACCTTACCGTTGCTTCACGCCATGCGCCACGGTACGCCAGAACAGTCAGCGATGATCCGTACCGCTATTGAAAAAGGTAATGGCCGTCATCTTCTGGAACCGGTTCTGGAAGCGATGACCACCTGCGGCTCGCTGGAATGGACGCGTCAGCGAGCGGAAGAAGAAGCCGACAAAGCGATATCCGCGTTGCAGATATTGCCGAATACCCCATGGCGTGAGGCGCTAATCGGTCTCGCACACATCGCGGTGCAGCGCGATCGTTAATGCCGTTCTCTTATCCCGCGTACTGCGCGGGATATCCCATTAAGTTCTAATAAACTCCAGATACCCTACCGCCTGTTTTTCACATACTCATCCAGGATTTACCCTGGCATATTCTGAATATTGCCGCCACTTACATGAACTTTTTAGAACATTCCTTCACGAAGCGTTATAGTATCGAACGTCGTCGGGTTGTTAAAACCGTAAGTGATTAATCTAAGGAGTGATGGATGTATGGAAAGCAAGCTTATTGACTGGCATCCGGCCGATATCATTGCCGGACTACGTAAAAAAGGGACTTCAATGGCCGCTGAGTCACGTCGGAATGGATTGAGTTCATCCACGCTGGCCAATGCATTAACGCGCCCGTGGCCGAAAGGAGAGTTGATTATCGCGAAAGCATTGGGAACGGAACCCTGGGTTATTTGGCCATCGCGTTATCACGATCCGCGCACGCATGAGTTTATCGACAGAACGCGGCTTATGAGAGCGCGTAATAAAGACAAACAGAATGTAGAGTAAGTGCCTGTAAAACAACCCCCGCAATCGCGTTCGCGGGGGTTATTCAGCGTACAGAAGGTTATTCGCCTTTCACGCGTTCAATATTCGCGCCTAGCGCGCGCAGTTTGTCTTCGATGCGCTCATAACCGCGATCGATGTGATAAATGCGATCCACAATCGTCGTGCCTTCCGCAATACAGCCCGCCAGCACCAGGCTCGCAGATGCCCGCAGATCTGTCGCCATGACCTGGGCGCCAGAGAGCGTTTCTACGCCATGGCATATGACGGTATTGCTTTCAATTTCCGCACGCGCGCCCATGCGGCTGAGTTCAGGCACGTGCATAAAACGGTTTTCAAAGACGGTTTCAGTGATAAAGCCCGTCCCTTCCGCCACCAGGTTCAGCAACGTGAACTGCGCCTGCATATCGGTCGGGAATGCCGGGTGCGGCGCGGTACGGACATTGACCGCCTTCGGCCGTTTGCCGTGCATGTCCAGACTAATCCAGTCCTCGCCCACTTCGATATCCGCGCCAGCATCGCGCAGTTTCGCCAGTACTGCGTCCAGAGTGTCCGGTTGCGCGTTACGGCAGATGATTTTGCCGCGAGAGATCGCTGCCGCCACCAGGAAAGTCCCCGTTTCGATACGATCCGGCAGCACACGATAAACGCCGCCGCCCAGACGCTCTACGCCCTCGATCGTAATACGATCGGTGCCCTGCCCGGCGATCTTCGCCCCCAGCGTAACCAGGAAGTTAGCGGTGTCGACAATTTCCGGCTCGCGCGCGGCGTTTTCAATGATGGTCGTCCCTTCCGCCAGCGTGGCGGCGCACATAATGGTGACGGTCGCGCCGACGCTGACCTTATCCATCACGATATGCGCCCCTTTAAGACGTCCTTCGACGGAGGCCTTTACGTAGCCCTCTTCTAGCTTGATGGTCGCACCCAGTTGTTCCAGACCGGTAATATGTAGATCAACCGGACGCGCGCCGATAGTACAGCCCCCCGGCAGAGAGACTTGTCCCTGACCAAAACGGGCAACCAGCG
Source organism: Salmonella sp. 32120201201600049SM (assembly GCF_017572835.1). Taxonomy (NCBI): domain Bacteria; kingdom Pseudomonadati; phylum Pseudomonadota; class Gammaproteobacteria; order Enterobacterales; family Enterobacteriaceae; genus Salmonella; species Salmonella sp. 32120201201600049SM. The sequence goes on from NZ_JAGESA010000018.1 coordinate 5,793, forward strand.
GCCCCAGCGCCCATATCGAGGCGCGCATGGTCTTAACCAGATCATAAGGCGCGCAGAACACGTTCACCTGGCTGGCGTCAATGTGTACCGATCCATTGCGTTCCACTTTCGCGCCTAATTGGCTCAGGAGCTTCATCGACGTATCCACGTCTTTCAGTTTTGGAACATTTTGGATCTCTACCGGTTCTTCTGCCAGCAGAGCGGCGAACAGGATCGGCAGCGCGGCGTTTTTGGCGCCGGAAATTGTGACTTCGCCCTGGAGCGTCGTTGGCCCCTGTACACGAAATTTATCCATTATTGTATTCTCAGTTAAGCATTCATCTCCGCTACCGGCAGGTTACCCGTAGCTTAAAATCCGTTAAGTTTACGATCGCGCGCCCATTCCGCCGGGGTATATGCTTTGATCGATACGGCATGGATACGGTTGTCCGCAATGTACTCCATTAGCGGCCCATAGACCGTTTGCTGTTTCTTGACCCGGCTCATGCCGTCAAACATCTCGCCCACGGCAATAACCTGAAAGTGACTGCCATCGCCGGAGACGTGGACTTCCTGGAGGGAGAGGGCATTCATCAGCACACTCTGAATTTCATGATTTTCCATGGGTTCTTTATTCGTCAAATAGTGAAAACAGCCCAACATCTTAGAGCAAAGTCGCGCCGTCTTAAATAAGCAAAAGATTACGCTGATAAATCAGCGCGGTAAAAGTGCCGGATGGTGCTGCTAACGCAACTTATCCGGCCTACGGGGATCATGCGAAGTGTAGGCCGGATAAACCATCCGGCATTCATTACATACGGGGAAGTACGTCTTCGGGCAAGTTATATAATTGCGCCAGCGCGTAAACCTTGTCGTTAACGCCAGACAGCGACACGGCATTGCCCTGCTTTTTTGCCTGGTTCACAAGGTGCGCCAGCAGCGCCAGTCCCCCCGTATCCACCCTGGAGATCTGGCTCAGGTCGATACGGGTAACGCCATTCATCGCTTCTACGCGCGCGTCCCATAGCGGCGCCAACACGTCCTGATCCAGCTCTCCCGCCAGCACCAGAGTGTCCGCCTCACGCGTCCAGGTGAGTTGCGGCGTCATTACTGTTTCTCGTCCAAAGTAATTTTCTGTTGAGAGATAGATTTCAGTTGTGCGGTCAGGCCGTCGATGCCTTTAGTACGCAGCAGGTCGCTCCACTCATTTTGCTTGGTGGTGATCATGCTGACGCCTTCCGCAATCATGTCATACGCCTGCCAGTTGCCGGTCTGGGTGTTTTTGCGCCACTGGAAATCCAGGCGTACCGGCGGACGACCGTTGGGATCGATAATCGTTACACGGATAGGCACAATGGTCGCATCGCCCAGCGGTTGCTCAGGCGCTATCTGGTAAGTCTGGCCGTGGTACATCGCCAGCGCCTGACCGTAGGCCTGTTTCAGGTATTCGCGAAACGCGGCAAAATAGGCTTCACGCTGCGCCGGGGTCGCCTCTTTGTAGTAGCGGCCCAACACCAGCGCGCCGGCATATTTTACCTGCACGTACGGCAGAAGTTCCTGATCAACAACGTCTCGCAGGTAATCCGGATTGGCACGAATTTTCGGCTGTTCGTTTTTCAGGCGATCAAAAGTTTTCTGCGCCGCCTCGTTCATCAGTTTATAAGGATTGCTCTGATCCGCTGCCGTTGCTGCGCTTAATGGCGCAATGACCAGCAGGGCCACCATCATCAGTCGTTTAAACATGCCTCAATTCTCCTGAGATTATTTCGTTTCGCCCGCGGGCGTTGTGGCTTCAGTATGACCTTCCGTTGCGGCTGGCGCATCGCCAGAATTCTTATTGTCGTCGCCTTTGCTGTTATAAAGGAACTGGCCAATCATATCTTCCAGCACCATTGCAGACTTGGTGTCCTGAATCGTACTCCCATCTTTGAGGATAGACGTTCCCAGCTCAGGATCTTCAAAACCGACGTTTAATGCCAGATATTGCTCCCCCAGCAGTCCGGAAGTTCGAATACTCAACGAGCTGGTATCGGGAATATGGTTATAACGCTCTTCGATGTCGAGCGTTACGCGCGGCAGGTATGTTTTCGGATCAAGCGAGATATCTTCAACCCGCCCGACAACCACCCCGCCGATGCGTACCGGGGAACGCACTTTCAGACCGCCGATGTTATCGAAGGTCGCATAAACCTTATAGGTCGGCTCCGTGCGCATAGAGGTCACATTTGCCGCCTTCAGGCAAACAAACAGCGCCGCCAGCAACGCTACCAGCAAAAAAACGCCTACCCAAATTTCATTTTTTTTCGTTTGCATGAACTCAATTCCCAAACATCAGTGCGGTCAGCACAAAATCCAGCCCCAGAACGGCCAACGATGCGTGAACCACGGTACGCGTCGTTGCCCGGCTAATCCCGGCAGAAGTCGGTATTGCGTCATAACCGTTGAATAACGCAATCCATGTTACCGTAATGGCGAACACCACGCTCTTTATCAGACAGTTCACCAGGTCCATACGCCAGTCGACGGCATTCTGCATCGCGGACCAGAAGAACCCGGCGTCGATTCCCTTCCAGCTTACGCCGACCAGCGAGCCGCCCCAGATACCGACCGCCACAAAGATAATGGTCAGTAGCGGCAACGAAATCACGCCCGCCCAAAAGCGCGGCGAAATCACCCGGCGCAATGGATCGACCGCCATCATCTCCATACTGGAGAGCTGCTCCGTCGCCCGCATCAGGCCGATTTCCGCCGTCAACGCCGACCCGGCCCGCCCGGCAAACAGCAACGCCGCGACCACCGGCCCCAGCTCGCGCAGCAGCGAAAGCGCCACTAACATGCCAAGACTGGTCTCCGCGCTGTAAGTGGTCAGAACCAGATAGCCTTGCAGCCCCAGCACCATACCGATGAATACGCCGGAGACAATAATGATAAGCATCGACAAGACGCCCACATTATAAAGCTGGCGCACCAGCAGCGGCGCATGTTTGCGAAACTCCGGCTTACCGATAATCGCATTGAATAACATTAACCCGGCGCGCCCGAACGTCCTGACGGTTTTGATCCCGCTGTGTCCGAGTGCTGCCAGCGCATTTAACAGCATGAGTGGCTTAACTCCCTGTTTCGAGTAAATCAAGGTGATAGTCGCCCGCCGGATAGCGGAACGGAACCGGCCCGTCGGCAATACCGTCAAGGAACTGACGCACGCGCGGGTCCGTATTCTCCTGCAACGCCTGAGCGCTACCGTGAGCGACGATTTTTTTGTCCGCCATGATCCAGGCGTGATCCGCAATACTGAGCACCTCTGGCACATCATGCGAGACCACCACGCAGGTCACGCCCAGCGCGCTGTTCAATTCTGAAATCAGCTTCACCAGAACGCCCATGGTAATCGGATCCTGGCCGACAAACGGCTCATCGAACATGATGAGATCCGGTTCCAGAGCGATGGCGCGCGCCAACGCGGCGCGGCGCGCCATCCCACCGGAGAGCTCGGAAGGCATCAGTTTTGCCGCGCCGCGCAGCCCGACAGCTTCCAGTTTCATCATCACGACGCTTTTTAGCAGCGGCGCGGGTAAATTGGTGTGCTCCCGTAGCGGATAGGCCACATTGTCAAACACGTTCATGTCGGTAAACAGTGCTCCCGACTGAAACAGCATACTCATACGTTTGCGGACGGTGTAGAGCCGCGAACGGGACATGGCCGGCACATTCTCGCCATCAAATAAGATCTCGCCCTTATCCGGCGGGATCTGTCCGCCAATCAGGCGCAACAGCGTGGTTTTACCGATGCCCGACGGCCCCATGATCGCCGTGATCTTCCCGCGCGGCACCGTCAGGGAAATATTATCGAAAATGCAGCGTTCGCCACGGGAAAAGCTGACGTCGCGCATATCGACTAAATTGGCCGCAGACTGACCCATTGATTCATCCTTCGTATTGCCTTGTTGAGGTAACCATGGCGCTGAATTTAACCATGGGTTCGACATAATTACAGAATATTAACTGACAGGGTTAGCGAAAGCTGGCATTCGTTTTACTTTTTAGCCGCATAAAGTCAAAATTAGGACTTCGTTACGGCTTCCAGATATCCCTTCCAGGGGACCGGCGAGTATACCTGAAGAAAGGACTTTAGATGCTTTTAGCGATGGCGCTACTCATAATTGGTTTGCTTCTGGTGGCCTACGGCGCCGATCGTCTGGTGTTTGCGGCCTCTATTTTATGCCGTACATTCGGTATTCCCCCGCTGATCATCGGGATGACGGTCGTGAGTATCGGCACCTCGCTGCCGGAAATTATTGTGTCGGCCGCCGCATCGCTACACGGTCAGCTCGATTTGGCCGTCGGCGCGGCGCTCGGTTCTAACATCACCAATATTTTGCTGATCTTAGGGCTGGCGGCGCTGGTTCGTCCATTTACCGTGCATTCCGATGTTCTACGTCGCGAATTGCCATTAATGTTATTTGTTAGCGTGGTAGCCGGTTCCGTACTGCATGACGGACAGTTAAGTCGCAGTGATGGTATCTTTCTCCTGCTTCTGGCTGTGCTATGGCTGTTATTCATTGTTAAAATCGCGCGTCTGGCCGAACGCCAGGGGAATGACAGCCTCACCCGCGAACAACTGGCGGAGCTGCCGCGCGAAGGCGGGCTCCCCGTCGCGTTCTTATGGCTGGGCATTGCGCTGGTCATCATGCCGATGGCGACGCGCATGGTAATCGATAACGCTACGGTGCTGGCGAACTATTTCGCCATGAGTGAATTAACGCTCGGTCTGACAGTCATCGCCGTCGGCACCAGTCTGCCAGAACTGGCGACGGCGATTGCCGGCGTGCGAAAAGGCGAAAATGATATTGCCGTTGGTAATCTCATTGGCGCCAATATTTTTAATCTCGCCATCGTGCTGGGACTGCCTGCGCTGATCGCGCCGGGGGAGATCAACCCGCTGGCGTTTGGGCGTGATTATAGCGTGATGTTGCTGGTTAGCGTGGTTTTCGCTTTACTTTGCTGGCGGCATCCGCGCCAGATTGGCCGGGGCGCAGGTATACTGCTGACCGGCGGGTTTATCGTATGGCTGGCGATGCTCTATTGGCTATCGCCACTTCTTGTTGGATAACTGGAAACGGATTATGTCGCATTTAGCGTTGCAACCGGGGTTTGACTTTCAGCAGGCAGGCAAAGAGGTCCTGGAAATTGAACGTGAAGGCCTGGCGGAGCTTGATCAATATATCAACCAGCATTTCACGCTGGCCTGTGAAAAAATGTTCAACTGCACCGGAAAAGTGGTGGTCATGGGGATGGGGAAATCCGGCCATATCGGACGGAAAATGGCCGCCACGTTCGCCAGTACCGGCACCTCTTCCTTTTTTGTACATCCAGGCGAAGCCGCGCACGGCGATTTAGGGATGGTTACGCCGCAGGATGTGGTTATCGCTATCTCCAACTCCGGCGAATCCAGCGAGATCGCGGCGCTAATACCGGTGCTTAAACGGCTGCACGTACCGTTAATTTGCATTACCGGGCGACCGGAAAGCAGCATGGCGCGTGCGGCAGATGTGCATCTGTGTGTTAAAGTGCCCAAAGAAGCGTGTCCGTTAGGCCTGGCGCCTACCAGTAGTACCACCGCAACGCTGGTGATGGGCGACGCGCTCGCCGTGGCGTTGTTAAAAGCGCGCGGCTTTACCGCCGAGGATTTCGCTCTGTCGCATCCTGGCGGCGCGCTGGGACGTAAGCTACTGCTGCGCGTAAGCGATATTATGCATACTGGCGATGAGATCCCGCATGTTAATAAACATGCCACCCTGCGTGATGCGCTGTTAGAAATTACGCGTAAAAATCTCGGTATGACCGTCATTTGCGATGAATCCATGAAGATCGACGGTATCTTCACCGACGGCGATTTACGTCGCGTGTTCGATATGGGCGGCGATATGCGCCAGTTGGGGATCGCCGAGGTGATGACGCCAGGGGGCATTCGCGTGCGTCCCGGTATTCTCGCTGTCGATGCGCTGAATTTAATGCAGTCCCGCCATATCACCTCCGTACTGGTTGCTGATGGCGACCAGTTACTCGGTGTGTTACATATGCATGATCTCCTGCGTGCAGGCGTCGTGTAGAAACTCAAGGATAATTAACGATGAGTAAAGCAGGTGCGTCGCTTGCGACCTGTTATGGCCCCGTCAGCACCCATGTCATGACCAAAGCGGAGAATATCCGCCTGCTCATCCTGGACGTGGATGGCGTATTGTCTGACGGCCTGATTTATATGGGCAATAACGGCGAAGAGCTGAAGGCTTTCAACGTTCGTGACGGCTATGGTATTCGCTGTGCTTTGACCTCCAATATCGAGGTTGCCATTATTACCGGACGAAAGGCTAAACTTGTAGAAGATCGCTGCGCCACGCTGGGGATTGTCCATCTTTATCAGGGACAGTCGAATAAGCAGATCGCCTTTAGCGATCTGCTGGAAAAACTGGCCATTGCGCCGGAAAATGTTGCCTATGTCGGCGATGATCTGATTGACTGGCCAGTGATGGAAAAAGTGGGGTTAAGCGTTGCCGTTGCGGATGCGCATCCGCTGCTGATCCCCCGCGCTGACTATGTGACGCACATTGCCGGCGGGCGCGGCGCGGTACGTGAGGTGTGCGATTTGCTGCTGCTGGCGCAGGGCAAGCTGGATGAGGCCAAAGGGCAATCGATATGAGTAAAACCAGACGTTGGGTTATCATTCTACTGTCGCTGGCCATTCTGGTACTGATTGGTATCAATCTGGCGGATAAAGACGATCCTGCTGCCGTGATGGTCAACAGCAACGATCCCACGTATAAAAGCGAGCATACGGATACCGTCGTGTACAGTCCGGAAGGCGCGTTGAGCTATCGTCTGATCGCGCAGCACGTTGAATATTTTTCCGATCAGGCGGTCTCATGGTTTACGCAACCGGTATTAACCACCTTTGATAAGGATAAAGTGCCGACATGGTCGATCAAGGCCGATAAAGCCAAATTGACTAACGATCGGATGCTCTATCTGTATGGCCATGTTGAAGTCAACGCCCTGGTGCCTGACGCTCAATTACGCAGAATTACCACCGATAACGCGCAGATTAATCTGGTGACGCAGGATGTTACCTCGAACGATCTGGTGACGTTATACGGCACAACATTTAACTCCAGCGGACTGAAAATGCGCGGTAACTTACGCAGCAAGAACGCCGAGCTGATTGAAAAGGTTAGAACCTCTTATGAAATTCAAAACAAACAAACTCAGCCTTAATCTTATGCTTGCCGGCTCGCTGCTGGCCGCCAGCATTCCGGCTTTCGCCGTCACGGGCGATACCGAACAGCCTATTCATATTGACTCGGATCAACAGTCGCTGGATATGCAAGGCAACGTCGTGACCTTTACGGGCAACGTGGTAATGACCCAGGGCACGATTAAGATCAACGCCGATAAAGTCGTGGTTACCCGCCCTGGCGGCGAACAGGGGAAAGAGGTGATCGACGGTTACGGCAATCCGGCCACCTTCTACCAGATGCAGGACAACGGTAAGCCGGTGAAAGGCCACGCTTCCCATATGCATTACGAGCTGGCGAAAGATTTTGTGGTGCTAACCGGCAACGCTTATCTGGAGCAGCTTGACAGCAACATTACCGGCGACAAAATCACCTACCTGGTGAAAGAGCAGAAAATGCAGGCCTTCAGCGAGAAAGGCAAGCGCGTCACTACCGTTCTGGTGCCGTCGCAGTTGCAAGACAAAAACAAAGGCCAGACTCCGGCGCAAAAGAAGAGTAACTAATTCGTTATGGCAACATTAACTGCAAAGAATCTGGCGAAGGCCTATAAAGGCCGTCGCGTAGTGGAAGATGTCAGTCTGACCGTTAACTCCGGGGAGATTGTCGGGCTGCTCGGTCCAAACGGCGCGGGTAAAACCACCACCTTTTATATGGTCGTCGGTATCGTGCCGCGTGACGCGGGCAATATCATCATTGATGATGAAGATATCAGTCTGCTGCCGCTGCACGCGCGCGCGCGCCGCGGTATCGGCTATTTGCCGCAGGAAGCCTCTATTTTCCGCCGTCTCAGCGTATTTGATAACCTGATGGCGGTACTGCAAATTCGTGACGATTTGACCGCAGAACAGCGAGAAGACCGCGCCAACGAGCTGATGGAAGAGTTTCATATCGAGCATCTGCGCGACAGCATGGGACAGGCGCTGTCCGGTGGTGAACGCCGTCGTGTAGAAATAGCCCGCGCGTTGGCCGCTAATCCCAAATTTATCCTGCTGGATGAACCCTTTGCCGGCGTTGACCCTATTTCCGTTATCGACATCAAACGCATTATCGAGCATCTGCGCGATAGTGGGCTCGGCGTGCTGATCACCGACCATAACGTCCGTGAGACGCTGGCAGTCTGTGAACGTGCCTATATCGTGAGCCAGGGCCACCTTATTGCCCACGGTACGCCGACAGAAATCCTGCAAGACGAACACGTTAAGCGTGTATATCTTGGGGAAGACTTCAGACTCTGATAGGGTAGAGGGCTATGCTGCTCTAGCGGGAGAAAACGACTCTGAATATGAAGCAAGGTTTGCAACTCAGGCTTAGCCAACAACTGGCGATGACGCCTCAGCTACAACAGGCCATCCGTCTGTTGCAGTTGTCTACGCTGGAACTTCAGCAGGAACTCCAGCAAGCGCTGGAAAATAACCCGCTGCTTGAGCAAACCGATCTTCATGACGAAATCGACACTCAGCAACCTCAGGATAACGATCCTCTCGATACCGCCGACGCGCTCGAACAAAAAGAGATGCCGGAAGAGCTGCCGCTTGACGCCAGTTGGGATGAAATTTATACCGCCGGGACGCCGTCCGGCCCCAGCGGCGATTATATCGACGATGAGCTGCCCGTCTATCAGGGCGAAACGACGCAGTCGTTGCAGGATTATCTGATGTGGCAGGTTGAGCTAACGCCCTTCTCGGATACCGATCGCGCTATTGCGACATCCATTGTCGATGCGGTAGATGATACCGGTTATCTCACCGTATCCCTGGACGAAATTCGCGAAAGCATGGGCGATGTAGAGGTGGATCTCGATGAGGTCGAAGCCGTTCTGAAGCGCATTCAGCGTTTTGATCCGGTAGGCGTCGCGGCAAAAGATCTTCGCGACTGTCTGCTGATCCAGCTTTCACAATTCGACAAATCCACGCCGTGGCTGGAAGAGGCGCGGCTTATTATCTGCGATCACCTTGATCTGCTGGCCAACCACGATTTCCGCACGTTGATGCGCGTTACCCGACTAAAAGAAGAGGTGCTGAAAGAGGCGGTAAACCTGATTCAGTCGCTCGATCCCAGACCCGGTCAATCGATCCAGACCGGCGAGCCGGAGTACGTTATCCCGGATGTGCTGGTACGCAAGCATAACGGTCGCTGGACGGTGGAGCTTAATAGCGACAGTATTCCCCGTTTACAGATTAACCAGCACTATGCCGCCATGTGCAATAGCGCGCGCAACGATGCCGACAGCCAGTTCATCCGCAGTAATTTACAGGATGCGAAATGGCTGATAAAAAGCCTTGAAAGCCGTAACGACACGCTGCTGCGCGTCAGTCGCTGCATCGTCGAGCAACAGCAAGCCTTTTTTGAACAGGGCGAAGAATATATGAAACCGATGGTACTGGCGGATATCGCCCAGGCCGTCGAGATGCACGAATCCACTATATCCCGCGTGACCACGCAGAAGTATTTGCACAGCCCGCGCGGTATTTTTGAACTCAAATATTTCTTTTCCAGCCACGTCAATACCGAAGGCGGAGGCGAAGCCTCTTCCACCGCGATTCGCGCGCTGGTGAAGAAGTTAATTGCGGCGGAAAACCCCGCGAAACCACTGAGCGACAGCAAGTTAACCTCTCTGCTGTCAGAACAAGGTATCATGGTGGCGCGCCGCACTGTTGCGAAGTACCGAGAGTCTTTATCCATTCCGCCGTCAAACCAACGCAAACAGCTGGTTTGACCCAACCGATAAGGAAGACACTATGCAGCTCAATATCACCGGACATAATGTCGAAATTACTGAAGCCCTGCGTGAATTTGTGACGACAAAATTCGCCAAACTTGAACAGTATTTTGAGCGGATTAATCAGGTATACGTGGTGTTGAAAGTGGAGAAGGTCACGCACATCTCGGATGCGACGCTACACGTTAACGGCGGCGAAATTCACGCCAGCGCGGAAGGCCAGGATATGTATGCCGCCATTGACGGCTTGATTGATAAACTGGCAAGGCAGTTAACCAGGCATAAAGATAAACTGAAACAACACTAATTGTCCGGGCAGTTAGCCAGTGCAGGGCGGCCTGTTGTGTGACACAACGGGCCATTTGTACAGTTAGCGCTCCGAACCTGGCCATCAACCTGACAGGACAGGTTCTTAGGTGAAATTATGATAAATAACGATACGACTCTACAACTGAGCAGTGTACTTAACCAGGAGTGTACGCGTAGCGGCGTTCATTGTCAGAGTAAGAAACGCGCGCTGGAAATCATCAGCGAACTGGCGGCAAAACAGCTCAGTTTACCTCCTCAGGTCGTGTTTGAAGCCATTCTGACACGCGAAAAAATGGGCAGTACCGGTATTGGTAATGGTATCGCCATCCCGCACGGGAAACTGGAAGAAGATACCTTACGCGCCGTCGGTGTGTTCGTTCAGCTCGAAACGCCGATCGCGTTCGACGCCATCGATAACCAGCCGGTCGATCTCCTCTTCGCCCTGCTGGTGCCCGCCGATCAAACTAAAACGCATCTGCACACGCTGTCGCTGGTGGCGAAACGTCTGGCGGATAAAACGATCTGCCGCCGCCTGCGCGCGGCGCTGAATGATGAAGAGCTGTATCAAATCATTACTGACACCGAAGGTGAGCAGAATGAGGCATAACAACTCAATGGCATTTATTTCTGTCGTTGTGAGGAGAAACGGTACATGGTACTGATGATCGTCAGCGGGCGTTCCGGATCAGGTAAATCTGTCGCTCTGCGCGCGCTGGAAGATATGGGATTTTACTGCGTGGATAACCTCCCCGTCGTGCTGTTGCCCGATCTGGCGCGAACGCTGGCCGATCGCCAGATTTCCGCCGCCGTCAGCATTGATGTGCGCAATATGCCTGAATCACCTGAGATTTTTGAACAGGCGATGAATAATCTGCCTGGCGCTTTCTCGCCGCAATTGCTGTTTCTTGACGCCGACCGCAATACCTTGATTCGCCGCTACAGCGACACGCGCCGTTTGCATCCGCTTTCCAGCAAAAATCTTTCTTTAGAGAGTGCGATCGATAAAGAGAGTGACTTGCTGGAGCCGTTACGCTCACGTGCGGATCTGATCGTCGACACTTCAGAAATGTCCGTCCATGAGCTGGCGGAGATGCTGCGTACCCGGCTGTTGGGCAAACGCGAGCGTGAACTGACGATGGTATTTGAGTCCTTCGGCTTTAAACATGGTATCCCGATTGATGCGGACTATGTGTTTGATGTCCGCTTTCTGCCCAACCCGCACTGGGATCCAAAACTGCGCCCCATGACCGGGCTTGATAAGCCGGTAGCCGCGTTTCTTGACCGACACACAGAAGTTCACAATTTTATCTATCAGACTCGCAGCTATCTTGAGCTATGGTTACCGATGCTGGAGACCAACAACCGCAGCTACCTTACCGTCGCTATCGGTTGTACCGGCGGGAAACACCGTTCGGTGTATATTGCAGAACAGCTGGCAGACTACTTCCGCTCGCGCGGTAAAAATGTCCAGTCTCGCCATCGCACGCTGGAAAAACGCAAAACATGACCGTAAAGCAAACTGTTGAAGTCACCAATAAGCTGGGCATGCATGCCCGGCCTGCCATGAAGCTTTTCGAACTGATGCAGGGTTTTGACGCCGAGGTGCTATTACGCAATGACGAAGGCACCGAAGCGGAAGCAAATAGCGTCATCGCTCTGTTAATGCTCGACTCCGCCAAAGGGCGTCAGATCGAAATTGAAGCCACCGGCCCGCAAGAAGTTGAAGCGCTGGCGGCGGTTATCGCGCTGTTCAATTCCGGCTTTGACGAAGACTAAACCTCCCCCTCTATACCCTATTTTCCCCCAACGCCGTCCCGGTATTTGATGACAGTCACCCCAAAACCGGGCGTGTTACGCCTGCCTGCCACTTGTCCCGCAGCCCCACCCTTTCGTAAGATTTGTACATTTCGTGCGCTTTACCTATGCATAAAAACATTAAGAAAACCTTAAAAAATTTCGTTTAGGTTTTGTTTAAGTTCTTTGTCCATACTAAATTTATGTGAATAAATTTTTCCAGGACTTGCCATGATCCTCTTATCCAAACAGACTCCGCTGGGCGCTGGTCGACATCGTAAATGCTATACGCATCCGGATAATGCCCGGCGTTGCATAAAAGTTATTTACAACCGTGACCACGGCGGTGATAAAGAGATTCGGCGTGAACTGAGCTACTATGCGCATCTGTCCCGCTACCTGACGGACTGGAGCGCTATCCCCCGTTATTACGGCACGGTAGAAACCGATTGCGGCACCGGCTATGTCTACGACATGATTACCGATTTCAACGGCGCGCCCTCTATTACCCTGACCGAGTTCGCCGCGCAATGTCGTTATGAAGAGGATGTCGCTGTCCTGCGGCGGCTACTGAAAAAACTGAAACGTTACCTGCTGGATAACCATATTGTGACGATGTCGCTGAAGCCGCAAAATATCCTGTGCCAGCGTATCAGCGAGTCAGAAGTGGTTCCGGTGGTTTGCGACAATCTGGGGGAAAGTACCGTTATCCCGCTGGCAACCTGGTCAACATGGTGCTGTGAACGCAAACTGGAGAGAGTGTGGCAGCGGTTTATCGCCCAGCCTGCGCTGGCCGTTGCCCTGGAGAGGGACGCGCAGCCAAAAGACAAGAAACGGCTGGCGCTTACTTCTCACGAAGCTTAATGGCCTGTGCTTATCAGGCCCGGACGACACAGATCGCAGGCCGGATAAGGCGTTCGCGCCGCCATTCGACAAAATTAATTAAGCTGGTTGCGCGTCATAAAAGATTCCCCGCCCAGTTGGCGCATCTGGCGCATAATCCACGCCTGCCGGCTACGCACATAGCCGGAAGGCGCATTCGCCTTATAGCGTAACGGATTTGGCAATACCGCCGCCAGCAACGCGGCTTCAGACATACTCAAGCGACTGGCAGGTTTATGAAAATACCGTTGTGCCGCAGCCTCCACGCCAAAAATACCATCGCCAAACTCCGCGATATTCAGATAAACCGTGAGGATGCGCTTTTTGCTCCAGACAGTTTCAATGCCCAGCGTTAGCCCAGCCTCCAGACCTTTGCGCAGCCAACTGCGTCCATCCCATAAAAAGAGATTTTTCGCCGTTTGCTGCGAAAGCGTAGAGGCGCCGCGAATACGGCTCTCATTCCGCTCATTATGCGCCAGCGCTTTTTCAATCGCCGGAACATCAAAGCCCCAGTGCTCAGGGAACTTCTGGTCTTCCGCCGCAATTACCGCCAGCCCCATCCACGGCGAGATATCCGCCATACTGACCCAGTCAGAATGCGCCACATAACCGAACTCTCCGCCGAGCCAGGCGCTAATCTGCCGTTCCGCCATCACCGCCGAAAAAGGCACCGGAACCACGCTAAACAGCGCAATGCCGCCGCCCCAAAAGACGGCGAGCGCAGCAAGGATACGTAAAAGTAGACGGCGCAAAAACGTTAACGGCGCGATGCGTCGTTTGCTCATTCCGCCAGAACCAGCACGCGCGACACTAATTTATCAATGCCGCTTGCCGCCTGGGCGATATCCTGCGCCAGCATATAGGCAGGGGTGGTCACGACCTTGTTATCCTCGTCCACAACGATATCATCAACCGGGCAAGGTACGTGTTCGGCGCCCATCTCTTCAAGTACTTCAGCGGTATCAATATCCGTCCCTATTGTCAGACGTAGCGGGAAGTCAAAGATTTTCGGCAACATTGCGGGCGCGATACAGATGAATCCCAGCGGCTTGCCGGACTGGTGCATGGCCTTCGCCAGCGCGACGACATCGCTATCCACCCGGCATTCGCTCCCCTGGCTGGCGAAATTACTCAGGTTCTTCGCCGCGCCGAAACCACCAGGCACAATGAGCGCATCCAGTTCCTCTGGTTGAGCCTGGGACAGGGGACGAATATCGCCCCGCGTAATACGCGCCGCCTCAATCAGGACGTTACGCGTTTCCGCCATCGCTTCGCCGGTCAGGTGATTAATAACATCCGCTTGTGGTTTATCCGGCGCGAAGCAGACAGCCTGCGCGCCGCTGCGGGCAATGGCCAACAGCGTCAGAACGGCCTCATGAATTTCGGTGCCGTCATAGACGCCGCATCCGCTGAGCACTACGCCAATTTTTTTCATGGTGAACATCCTCCTGCAACCGACTCAAGCCCATTAATAATTTTGATTAAAATGCTACGCTTCACACATTTAAATGATTCATGTAACAAATCATTTAGGATTTGCTATCTTAACTGCGTGCGGCCTGAAAACAGGACTGCGCCTTTGACATCATCATAATAAGCACGGCGCAGCCACGATTTCCCTGGTGTTGGCGCAGTATTCGCGCACCCCGGTCAAACCGGGGTCATTTTTTTTCCGCGTTTGCCACCCAGGCTTTCAGCACCGCGACATCGTGCTGCCACTCCTGCTTCATCTCTTCAATCCATTCCGCGACGTTATCTTCCCAGGCGGGAAGATCCGGCGACTGGATTTGCTGGCCAAGCTGTTGCAGATGACGCAGCCCTACCGAACCGGCGGCGCCTTTAATCTTATGCCCTTCCTCAACGACGCCTTTTTTGTCACGCGCCGTCAGATTGGACTCCAGCACGCTTAAATAGCCAGGCATCATTTTTTCAAACACCGCGAGACCGTCGGTGATCAATTTAGGCCCAACCAACTCGATGTATTGTTCCAGCATCGGGATATCCAGCAGCGCTTGCGCTTTATCGCTCTCTTCAGGCGTCACGGTACTCTCCTCTTTATCGGTGGCATCCCAGAATTTTTTAATCATCGCGGTTAAGGCCGGCACCGACAGCGGCTTACTCAGCACATCGTCCATACCAGCGTCCAGATACTCTTTTTTATCTTTCAGAACGTTAGCCGTAAGCGCTACCAGCGGCGGTAAATCTTCCCGCGTGTGGCGACGGGTCAGTTCTCTGGCGATATCCAGACCCGTCATATCCGGTAGCTGAATATCCAGTAAGACCAGGTCGTATTCTCCCGGCGCGAACATCTCCAGCGCCGCCTTGCCGGTCATCGCGACATCCACGCTGTTCCCCAGTTTTTCCAGTACTGAACGCGCCACAATCACGTTCAGTTCAATATCTTCGACCAGCAGAACATGCAGCGCGGGCAGCGGCATGTCGTCTTCATCAAAGGCGTCCTCCACCTCTTCCGCCACCGCTGGCGCATGAACCGTTAGCGTAAAGGTCGATCCTTTGCCCGGCAGACTGGAAACGGTAATATCGCCGCCCATATTTTTCGCCAGCCGACGGGAGACCGCCAGCCCGATACCGGTACCCGTTGCCGGTTTGCCGCCGTTACTGTCTTTCACCTGATAATACATGGCGAAAATTTTATCCTGCTCATCCTGCGGAATGCCGATCCCGGAATCTTCCACTTCAAAGTGCAGCATGTCGCCTTCATCATAGCGCGCCCGCACCGTCACCTGGCCCTGCTGAGTAAACTTCACCGCATTGCTGATCAAATTCCATAAAATCTGGCGCAGACGCGTTCCGTCGGTAATGACTTTGTGCGGCAACGGCAGCGTCGGCTCAAGCACAAAACGTAGCCCTTTTTGCTGCGCCTGCAAACCGGAAAGGTTTTCCAGATCGGCCATAAAGCTGGTGAAATCAATGGGTTGGTTATCAAGCTGAACCTTACGCCGCTCCATCTTATCCATATCAATGATATCATTGAAAATATTGCCTAACGTCACGGCGGAGACATGGATTGTCTTAAGGTATTTTTCCTGTTCGGCGGTGAGATCGGTATCCAGCAGGATGCGGCTTAAACCGACGATGCCGTTAAGCGGGGTGCGCAGCTCATGACTGATGGTAGAGATAAACGTGGTCTTGTCGCGGCTGGCGCGCTCCAGCGCGTCCTGATAACGCTTACGTTCGGTAATATCACGACCAAATCCCATCAGGCCATGACGTTTACCGACACGGTCGTAATAAGGCACTTTACGAATTTCAAAGCAGGCCTTTCGTCCGTCCGGGTAATCCAGCCACTGTTCGTAGGTCAGGGAGACGTTATGGCGGAATACTTTTTCGTCGGTTTCAATGACTTTCTCCGCCGCTTCGGGAGAGTACACATCTTCCGGCTTCAAATGCACCAGCTGTTTTTCGCTCTTGCCGGTTAGCAATTCCATTGCGCGGTTACAGCCGGAAAATTCTTTATCCTCATTACGATAAAAAACCAAATCCGGCGAGGCGTCCAGAAAGGAGCGCAGAAAAGAGGATTGCTGTTCTAGCTGGATTTGCGCTTCTTCACGCTCTTTAATTTCTACTTTTAGCTGTTCAAATGTCTCTTGCAGCTCCGCTTCCGCTTTTTCGCGATCGGCAATTTCCTGATTAAGCTGGGCAATATTGTCCTTCAACTGTACGTTAAGCTTGAGATCGCGCTCGCGCATCTCCTCCAGCTTTTGCACCAGACGCGACAGTCGCTGCCTTGACTCTTCCAGTTGTTCAACAACAACGGATAAGAAATAGACCGCCCAGGGCGTAATTAACAGGCCAAAAAAGATGGAACGAATAACGTCGATACTTTCAACCTGACCATGCAGCACCATGGTCACCGCCATCTGCACGACAATCGCCAGCACCACCAATGCCAACGCTAGGAGCATGGAAAAGCGCACCAGACCCAATTTCATCATCAGGTCGACATAGTATTGCGCCAGCATACGAATTTGCTTCATAGAGGATTCCTTCACCACAACTTCGCACATAATACCCAATTATGGGAACCGCGTTGAATATTGTGCGAAATATGCGTAGCGCCCCTCATCACGCTACGCTACAGGTGGTATCCAGGGACGGGCCAGCGCAGAGCCCTGTACGCCATGCTCATTCAGGTATTTGTCCAGCTCAACCATCCCCGTCCAGCGATTCTCGCACCACAGCGGGGCAAGCAGCGTCGGACGGCGAGCGCTGGCTGAAATTCGGTGATAAATCACCTCCGGCGGCGTATGACGAATCATCTCACCTGCCGTTAGCGTGTAGTCGTCCAGTTCGATGCCGTTCAGCCGCCCCGCTTCCCAGGCTTTGGCCATCGTACTGCCTTTCACAATATGCAGCGGATGCAGTTTAATACCGTCAACGCCCGTCTCCACCACACGCTCCATGGTTTGCAGGCATTCTGCCTGCCCTTCGCCCGGCAGCCCCACAATCAGATGCGCGCACACTTTCAGCCCGCGCTCCCGGGCAATCCGGGTGGTACGCTGATAGCAGGCGAAGTCATGCCCGCGGTTAATTCGGCGCAGGGTTTTATCGTGCGCGGTTTGCAATCCCAGTTCCAGCCACACCTCGTAGCCTTGATCTTTATATTCACACAGTAAATCTACTACTGCCTGCGGGACACAATCCGGACGCGTACCGACGCATAACCCGACGATACTGGCCTGGCTGACCGCCTGTTGATACATGGAACGCAGCACCTGCACTTCTGCAAAGGTGCTGGTGTAGGCCTGGAAATAGGCCAGATAGCGTTTAGCGCGGTTCACCAGATACGCCTGATGCGCAAGCTGCTCGGCAATCGAATGATGCTGCTGCGCCTCATCGGCAAAAGAGGCGACATTACAGAAGGCGCAACCGCCACGCCCGATGGTGCCGTCGCGGTTAGGGCAGCTAAAACCGCCATGAAGCGTCAGCTTATGAACCTTTTGCCCATACCGACGTAAAAGATCCCCACCAAACATATTGACTAATTTCTGTAACTGCATAATCTGATAGACCGCCTCTTAAAAAGAGGCCAAAGCCTGCCATTTTTAGTCTCCTTTGGCGATGACCTGGATCAATCGTCCCGGAAGGCTTTTATCCATTGCATAATAAAGCAAAATAAACGATATTTCATTCATAATCCCGCTGATGATTTTTCCTGATATTCCCCTCTTTTTTCAGCGTTTGCTGGGTCATCGATAAAAACAGTAGCATTCAATACTTCTCACGCTTAAAACAGCATAAAATGCCAATATTTTTGAAAAAGCAAGGTCAGATAATGCCTGGCGAGCGGCTCTTATAGTGAGACAGATCACAGGCTTTCTGCCGCTCCGTATTAGCAGCCCTTCTATAAAAAACCTTTTAATTTCAACAGATTCAAAAAGTTATCTGTGCTACAGCACACTTTTGCATAAATCAGTTTGCCATTTGACCTGGGTGTGGATTCCCGATAAGTTGGGGATCCGCTGGAAGCTTTCTGGATGAGCCGTCTGCTCATCATATTTATGCAGTAATTGAGATTCCCTCTTAACCGTATTTACCAATGCGCAAAGGACACAAAGAGGGCGAATGCGAGGTAAGCGTATGATGCGCCAGCCCCGTCGCCATGCTCTTGCTGT
This sequence comes from Salmonella sp. 32120201201600049SM, assembly GCF_017572835.1. Classification (NCBI taxonomy): domain Bacteria; kingdom Pseudomonadati; phylum Pseudomonadota; class Gammaproteobacteria; order Enterobacterales; family Enterobacteriaceae; genus Salmonella; species Salmonella sp. 32120201201600049SM. The sequence goes on from NZ_JAGESA010000018.1 coordinate 24,401, forward strand.
GCCCGCGCGCCGTCGGTTGGGAGAGCGTCCCGTAGAGCCTGGGGAGGTTCACTGATATGTTGTACGATAAATCCCTTGAGAAGGATAACTGTGGTTTCGGCCTGATCGCCCACATAGAAGGCGAACCTAGCCACAAGGTAGTGCGTACCGCCATACACGCGCTGGCCCGGATGCAGCACCGTGGCGCGATCCTTGCCGACGGTAAAACCGGCGACGGTTGCGGCTTGCTGTTACAAAAACCTGACCGTTTCTTTCGCATCGTGGCCGAAGAGCGCGGCTGGCGCTTAGCCAAAAACTACGCCGTCGGGATGATCTTTTTGAATAAAGATCCTGAACTGGCCGCCGCGTCACGCCATATTGTCGAAGAAGAATTACAGCAGGAAACCCTGTCGATTGTCGGCTGGCGCGATGTGCCAACCAATGAAGGCGTGCTCGGTGAAATCGCCCTCTCCTCCCTGCCGCGTATTGAGCAGATTTTTGTCAACGCTCCGGCGGGCTGGCGTCCGCGCGATATGGAGCGCCGTCTGTTTATCGCCCGCCGACGCATTGAAAAACGCCTGCAGAACGACAAAGATTTCTACGTATGCAGCCTGTCGAACCTGGTCAACATTTATAAAGGTCTGTGTATGCCGGCGGATCTGCCGCGCTTCTACCTGGATCTTGCGGATCTGCGTCTGGAATCGGCCATCTGTCTGTTCCACCAGCGCTTTTCCACTAACACCGTGCCGCGTTGGCCGCTGGCGCAGCCGTTCCGCTACCTGGCGCATAACGGCGAGATTAACACCATCACCGGCAACCGCCAGTGGGCGCGCGCCCGTACCTATAAATTCCAGACGCCGCTGATCCCGGATTTACAGTCCGCTGCGCCGTTTGTTAACGAAACCGGTTCGGATTCCAGCTCGCTGGACAACATGCTGGAACTGCTGCTGGCAGGCGGGATGGACATTATCCGCGCCATGCGCCTGTTGGTGCCGCCCGCCTGGCAGAACAACCCCGATATGGACCAGGATCTGCGCGCCTTCTTTGACTTTAACTCCATGCATATGGAGCCGTGGGACGGGCCGGCAGGCATCGTGATGTCCGACGGGCGCTTCGCCGCCTGTAACCTTGACCGTAACGGCCTGCGCCCGGCACGCTATGTCATTACCAAAGATAAGCTGATTACCTGCGCCTCCGAAGTCGGTATCTGGGACTATCAGCCGGATGAAGTGGTCGAAAAAGGCCGCGTTGGCCCAGGCGAGCTGATGGTGATCGACACCCGCGGCGGACGTATTCTGCATTCCGCGGAAACCGATGACGATCTGAAAAGCCGCCATCCGTATAAAGCGTGGATGGAAAAGAATGTTCGCCGTCTGGTGCCGTTTGAAGAGCTGCCTGATGAAGAAGTCGGTAGCCGCGAACTGGACGATGACCTGCTCGCCAGCTATCAAAAACAGTTTAACTACAGCGCCGAAGAGCTGGACTCGGTTATCCGCGTGTTGGGCGAAAACGGCCAGGAAGCCGTCGGTTCAATGGGCGACGATACCCCCTTTGCCGTGCTCTCCAGCCAGCCGCGTATTATTTACGACTACTTCCGCCAGCAGTTCGCGCAGGTCACTAACCCGCCTATCGACCCGCTGCGTGAAGCGCACGTCATGTCGCTCGCCACCAGCATCGGTCGCGAAATGAACGTCTTCTGCGAAGCGGAAGGTCAGGCCCATCGCCTGAGTTTTAAATCGCCAATTCTGCTGTACTCCGATTTCAAACAGCTCACCACCATGAGCGAGCATCACTACCGCGCCGACTGGCTTGATATTACCTTTGATGTCACCGAAACCACACTGGACGCGACGGTTAAAGCGCTGTGCGATAAAGCGGAACAGATGGTGCGTAACGGCACCGTGCTGCTGGTCCTCTCGGATCGCAATATCGGTAAGAATCGCCTGCCGGTCCCCGCGCCGATGGCGGTGGGCGCGGTACAGACTCGTCTGGTAGAACAAAGCCTGCGCTGCGACGCCAACATCATCGTAGAAACCGGAAGCGCCCGCGATCCGCATCACTTTGCGGTACTGCTCGGCTTTGGCGCAACGGCCATCTATCCGTACCTGGCCTACGAAACGCTGGGGCGTCTGATTGATACCCAGGCCATCGCCAAAAACTACCGTACCGTGATGCAGAACTACCGTAACGGCATCAACAAGGGGCTGTACAAGATTATGTCCAAAATGGGCATTTCGACCATTGCCTCTTACCGCTGCTCCAAACTGTTTGAAGCGGTCGGACTGCACGATGATGTGGTAAACCTGTGCTTCCAGGGCGTGGTCAGCCGTATCGGCGGCGCAAGCTTTGATGACTTCCAGCAGGATCTGCTGAATCTCTCCAAACGCGCCTGGCTGGCGCGCAAACCCATTAGCCCGGGCGGCCTGCTGAAGTACGTCCACGGCGGCGAATATCACGCCTATAACCCGGATGTCGTGCGTACCCTGCAACAGGCGGTACAGAGCGGCGAATACAGCGATTATCAGGAATACGCCAAACTGGTCAATGAGCGTCCGGCGGCAACGCTGCGCGATCTGCTGGCGATACATCCAGACGGCGAGGCGGTGACTATCGACGAGGTTGAGCCTGCCAGTGAGCTGTTTAAACGCTTTGATACCGCAGCCATGTCTATCGGCGCATTAAGTCCGGAAGCGCACGAAGCGCTGGCGGAAGCGATGAACAGCCTCGGCGGCAACTCCAACTCCGGCGAAGGCGGCGAAGACCCGGCGCGCTACGGCACCAATAAAGTGTCGCGTATCAAGCAGGTGGCTTCCGGCCGTTTTGGCGTGACGCCAGCGTACCTGGTCAATGCCGATGTGATTCAGATTAAAGTCGCGCAGGGCGCGAAACCGGGCGAAGGCGGTCAGTTGCCGGGGGATAAAGTCACTCCGTATATCGCTAAACTGCGTTATTCAGTGCCGGGCGTGACGCTGATCTCCCCGCCGCCGCACCACGATATTTACTCTATCGAGGACTTAGCGCAGCTCATTTTCGACCTCAAACAGGTCAACCCGAAGGCGATGATCTCCGTGAAGCTGGTGTCCGAACCGGGCGTCGGCACCATCGCGACCGGCGTGGCGAAAGCCTATGCGGATCTGATTACTATCGCCGGTTACGACGGCGGTACCGGCGCCAGCCCGCTCTCTTCGGTGAAATATGCGGGCTGTCCGTGGGAACTCGGACTTGTTGAAACCCAGCAGGCGCTGGTCGCCAACGGTCTGCGTCACAAGATTCGTTTGCAGGTGGACGGCGGTCTGAAAACCGGCGTCGACATCATTAAAGCGGCGATTCTCGGTGCGGAAAGTTTCGGCTTCGGCACCGGCCCGATGGTGGCGCTGGGCTGTAAATACCTGCGCATTTGCCATCTGAACAACTGCGCAACCGGCGTGGCGACGCAGGATGAAAAACTGCGTAAGAACCACTATCACGGCCTGCCGTTCAAAGTGACCAACTACTTTGAATTTATCGCCCGCGAAGTGCGCGAGCTGATGGCTTCGCTTGGCGTGACCCGCCTGGTGGATTTGATTGGCCGCACCGACCTGCTGAAAGAGCTGGAGGGCTTCACCGCTAAACAGCAGAAGCTGGCGCTGTCTCGTCTACTGGAAACCGCTGAACCTCATCCGGGTAAAGCGCTGTACTGCACCGAGAATAACCCGCCGTTTGATAACGGCGTGCTGAATGCGCAACTGTTGCAGCAGGCGAAGCCGTTTGTCGATGCGCGCCAGAGCAAAACCTTCTGGTTCGACATCCGCAACACCGATCGTTCCGTCGGCGCGTCGCTTTCCGGCTACATCGCACAGACCCACGGCGATCAGGGGCTGGCTTCCGATCCGATTAAAGCGCACTTCAGCGGTACCGCAGGCCAGAGCTTTGGCGTGTGGAACGCGGGCGGCGTGGAGTTATATCTGACTGGCGATGCCAACGACTATGTCGGTAAAGGTATGGCAGGTGGTTTGATCGCCATCAGACCACCGGTAGGTTCCGCCTTCCTCAGCCATAAAGCCAGCATTATCGGCAACACCTGCCTGTATGGAGCGACCGGTGGCCGTCTGTACGCGGCGGGCCGCGCGGGCGAACGTTTCGGCGTGCGTAACTCCGGGGCGATTACCGTAGTAGAGGGCATCGGCGACAACGGCTGTGAATACATGACCGGCGGCATCGTCTGCGTGTTGGGTAAAACCGGCGTTAACTTCGGCGCGGGGATGACCGGCGGCTTCGCCTATGTGCTGGACGAAGATGGCGAATTCCGTAAACGCGTGAACCCGGAACTGGTAGAAGTACTGGACGTTGATTCGCTGGCTATCCACGAAGAGCATCTGCGCGGCCTGATCACCGAGCACGTGCAACATACTGGTTCGCAACGCGGCGAAGAGATCCTGTCCAGGTGGTCAAGCTTCTCAACCCAATTCGCGTTAGTTAAGCCCAAGTCCAGCGATGTCAAAGCCCTGTTGGGCCACCGTAGTCGTAGTGCGGCAGAATTGCGCGTGCAGGCGCAGTAAGGAATTGAAATGAGCCAGAATGTTTATCAATTTATCGACCTGCAGCGCGTTGATCCGCCGAAGAAACCGCTGAAGATCCGTAAGATCGAGTTTGTTGAAATCTACGAACCGTTTTCTGAAGGTCAGGCTAAAGCCCAGGCGGATCGCTGTTTGTCCTGCGGGAACCCCTACTGCGAGTGGAAATGTCCGGTACATAACTACATCCCGAACTGGCTGAAACTGGCTAACGAAGGGCGTATTTTTGAGGCGGCTGAGCTATCGCACCAGACCAACACCCTGCCGGAAGTGTGTGGCCGCGTCTGCCCGCAGGACCGCCTGTGCGAAGGCTCCTGTACGCTGCACGATGAGTTCGGCGCAGTGACCATCGGTAACATTGAGCGCTATATCAACGATAAAGCGTTCGAAATGGGCTGGCGCCCGGATATGACCGGCGTGCGCCAGACGGACAAACGGGTAGCGATTATCGGCGCAGGTCCGGCAGGGCTGGCGTGCGCCGACGTGCTGACCCGCAACGGCGTGAAGGCGGTGGTCTTTGATCGCCATCCGGAAATCGGTGGTCTGCTGACCTTCGGTATCCCGGCCTTCAAGCTGGAGAAAGAAGTCATGACCCGCCGCCGTGAGATCTTCACCGGCATGGGTATTGAGTTCAAACTTAATACCGAAGTGGGTCGTGATGTACAGCTTGAAGATCTGCTGAAAGATTACGATGCGGTATTCCTTGGCGTCGGCACCTATCAGTCGATGCGCGGCGGGCTGGAAAATGAAGATGCGGACGGGGTTTTCGACGCTCTGCCGTTCCTGATCGCCAATACGAAGCAGATCATGGGGTTTGGCGAAACCAGCGACGAACCATATGTCAGCATGGAAGGAAAGCGCGTGGTGGTGCTGGGCGGCGGCGATACCGCAATGGACTGCGTACGTACCTCCATTCGTCAGGGTGCAACGCACGTAACCTGTGCTTATCGTCGTGATGAAGAGAACATGCCGGGCTCCAGACGCGAAGTGAAGAACGCGCGCGAGGAAGGTGTCGAGTTTCAGTTTAACGTTCAACCGCTGGGCATTGAAGTCAATGCCAACGGCAAAGTGAGCGGCGTAAAAATGGTGCGCACTGAAATGGGCGAACCGGATGCCCAAGGCCGTCGACGGGCGGAGATCGTCGCCGGTTCCGAGCATGTGGTTCCGGCTGATGCGGTGGTGATGGCGTTTGGTTTTCGTCCACACAGCATGGAATGGCTGGCGAAACACAGCGTGGAACTGGACTCGCAGGGACGAATTATCGCGCCGGAACGCAGCGATAATGCTTTCCAGACCAGCAACCCGAAAATCTTCGCCGGTGGCGACATCGTGCGCGGTTCCGATCTGGTGGTGACGGCGATTGCCGAAGGCCGTAAAGCGGCTGACGGGATTATGAACTACCTCGAAGTGTAACCCTTTCGGCTCCCCGGTTGATGCCTTGTGCTGATGGCTGGGGAGCCGATATGCCTCTCCTCAATATCTCTCCTGCCGATTCTGGAAACCCGCTCGTAAATCGAGATGTAATGCCATGTAAAATCCGTTCATGGATTGATCCGTTTACGCCTGAAGCGTATTGATAGCGTTCTAATTTCACAATGAAACTATCACGTAAGGGATGACATGACGAATCCAACTTTAGCGCCACAGTCTGATGAATATCAGCAAATCCATGACGGTATTATTCGTCTGGTCGATACGGCACGTACCGAGACCGTGCGCAGCATCAATGCCATTATGACTGCCACCTACTGGGAAATTGGCCGACGCATTGTCGAATTTGAACAGGGAGGAGAAGCGCGAGCGGCCTATGGTACTCAGCTTATCGAACGATTATCGGTAGATTTAAGTCAGCGCTATAAGCGCGGTTTTTCCACCAGAAACCTATGGCAAATTCGTACATTTTATCTTTGTTTTCAACATATTGAAACTCCGCAGACACTGTCTGCGGAATCTTCAAATCTCATACCGCTCGCCAAAACATTCCCTCTTCCCTGGTCGGCGTATGTCCGCCTCTTGTCGGTAAAAAATCCCGATGCCCGCACTTTTTACGAGAAAGAGACGCTACGTAACGGCTGGTCCGTACGGCAGCTCGACAGGCAAATCGCCACTCAATTTTACGAACGAACGCTACTGTCCCACGACAAATCCGCCATGTTGCAGCAGCCTGCACCCGCCGAGCCAAACGTTTTGCCGGAGCAAGCCATACGCGACCCGTTCATTCTGGAATTTCTTAACCTGAAGGACGAGTATTCCGAATCAGATCTCGAAGACGCGCTGCTCAGCCACCTGATGGACTTTATGCTGGAGCTCGGTGACGATTTTGCTTTTGTTGGCCGCCAACGCCGACTACGCATAGACGATAGCTGGTTCCGCGTCGATCTGCTGTTCTTCCATCGTCGCTTGCGCTGCCTGTTGCTCGTTGACCTGAAGGTAGGCAAATTCGGTTATGCGGATGCCGGGCAGATGAATATGTACCTGAACTATGCCAAAGAGCACTGGACAATGCCCGGAGAAAACCCGCCAGTCGGCCTGGTTTTGTGCGCAGGGAAAGGCGCGGGGGAAGCGCATTACGCGCTGACTGGCCTGCCAAACACCATCATGGCGAGCGAATACAAAGTGCAGTTGCCCGACGAAAAATTACTCACAGACGAACTTATTCGTTCGCAAACCATGCTGGAAACTCAACTCACACGCGGTGGTTCACTGACAACGGAGAAAAACTAGCGAACCATTAATTCCATGAATAATTATCAAAAAAATATCATACGAAAACGTTTGCTTTATTCTGAGAACTGTATATTATGCGGCGGATTTTTTGGGCAAAATTCATGGAGGCGTTGTGTCGCAGGACAACAATTATAGCCAGGGCCCCGTCCCTCTGGCGGCGCGGAAGGGCGTGATTCCACTGACGTTTGTCATGTTGGGTTTAACGTTTTTTTCCGCCAGTATGTGGACCGGAGGGACACTCGGCACCGGTCTTTCTTATAATGATTTCTTCCTCGCAGTTTTCTTCGGTAATCTCCTCCTCGGTATCTACACTGCATTTCTTGGCTACATCGGCGCAAAAACCGGACTCTCCACCCACCTCCTTGCACGTTACTCCTTTGGCGTTAAAGGCTCATGGCTTCCCTCCTTGCTGCTTGGCGGCACACAGGTAGGCTGGTTTGGCGTTGGCGTAGCGATGTTCGCTATTCCGGTCAGTAAAGCGACGGGCATTGATGCCAATATCCTGATTGCCGTTTCGGGTCTGCTGATGACCCTGACCATTTTTTTCGGCATCTCGGCGTTGACCATTTTGTCTATCATTGCCGTACCCGCGATCGTTATTCTGGGCAGCTACTCCGTCTGGCTGGCGGTCAGCGGCGTGGGTGGGCTGGAGCATTTAAAAACGATAGTGCCGCAGACGCCGCTGGATTTTTCCAGCGCGCTGGCGCTGGTGGTGGGCTCGTTTGTCAGCGCCGGTACATTGACCGCCGACTTCGTCCGCTTCGGGCGTCATGCCAAAAGCGCCGTATTGATTGCGATGGTCGCTTTTTTCCTCGGCAACTCGCTGATGTTTATCTTTGGCGCGGCAGGCGCTGCCGCCGTCGGTCAGGCGGATATCTCTGACGTGATGATAGCGCAGGGGCTGCTGCTGCCCGCGATTGTGGTGCTTGGCCTGAATATCTGGACCACCAACGATAACGCGCTGTACGCATCGGGTCTGGGCTTCGCCAATATTACCGGTCTTTCCAGCCGTACGCTGTCGGTGGTGAACGGGATTATCGGTACCGTGTGCGCGCTGTGGCTTTACAATAATTTTGTCGGCTGGCTGACGTTCCTGTCATCTGCCATCCCACCGATTGGCGGAGTGATTATTGCCGACTATCTGTTGAACCGTCGCCGCTATGCCGACTTCAACACCGTGCGCTTTATTCCCGTTAACTGGATTGCTATTCTTTCCGTCGCGCTGGGCATCGCCGCCGGACATTATGTTCCTGGTATTGTGCCCGTCAACGCCGTACTCGGCGGCGTCTTCAGCTATATCCTGCTGAATCCACTTTTCAACCGCAGCCTTGCTAAATCACCAGAGGTCAGCCATGCAGAACAATAACATCACCATTCGTCAGGCGCGTCTGCAGGGACACGAAGGATTATGGCAGATTACGATTGAAAACGGGCGCTTTAGCCGGATTGAGCCTCAGGAAGCCGCATCGTTACCGCAGGGCGAAGTGCTTGATGCCGAAGGCGGTCTGGCTATTCCACCATTTGTTGAGCCACATATCCACCTGGATACCACGCAAACGGCGGGTGAACCGAGCTGGAACCAGTCCGGCACACTGTTTGAAGGGATTGAGCGCTGGGCAGAACGTAAAGCAATGCTCACGCATGAAGATGTGAAAGCGCGCGCGATGCAGACCCTGAAATGGCAGATGGCTAACGGCATCCAGTACGTTCGTACTCACGTTGACGTTTCAGATCCTACGCTCACCGCGCTGAAAGCCATGCTGGAAGTGAAGCAAGAGGTTGCGCCGTGGGTAGACCTACAAATCGTCGCCTTTCCGCAAGAAGGTATTCTGTCTTATCCCAACGGTGAAGCGCTGTTAGAGGAAGCCGTGCGTTTGGGCGCTGACGTTATTGGCGCCATTCCGCACTTTGAGTTCACGCGCGAATATGGCGTTGAATCGCTGCACAAAATCTTCGCCCTGGCGCAGAAATACGATCGCTTGATCGATGTGCACTGCGACGAAATTGATGACGAGCAGTCTCGCTTTGTCGAAACGGTCGCGGCGCTGGCGCATCGTGATGGCATGGGGGCGCGCGTGACCGCCAGCCACACCACGGCTATGCACTCGTACAACGGCGCGTATGCGTCACGCCTGTTCCGCCTGTTGAAAATGTCGGGGATTAACTTCGTCGCCAACCCGCTGGTGAATATTCATCTGCAAGGGCGGTTTGACACTTACCCGAAACGTCGTGGCGTCACGCGGGTGAAAGAGATGCTGGAAGCGGGGATCAACGTCTGCTTTGGCCATGATGACGTCTTCGATCCGTGGTATCCATTAGGCACCGCCAATATGCTGCAGGTGCTGCATATGGGGTTACACGTTTGCCAGTTGATGGGGTATGGGCAAATCAACGACGGGTTAAATCTGATCACTACCTACAGCGCAAAAACCCTGCATTTACAGGACTACGGTCTGAGTGTCGGCCATGCCGCGAATCTGGTTATCTTACCCGCTGAGAATGGATTCGATGCGGTACGTCGCCAGACGCCTGCCCGTTACTCGATTCGCCACGGGCGGGTGATTGCCGAGACGGTGCCGAGCCAGACGACGCTGCACCTGACCCAGCCGGAAGCCGTGACGTTTAAGCGTTAACCCGTCATACCCGCGCTCTCCGGCACATTCACCACGCAGCCCCGTAAGGGGCTGCGTTCGGAAGACTGCTCCGGCAAGAGATTCAGGCCGCCAGCAGGCTGGCGCGTACTTTCACTACCACTTTTTTGATGTCATCTGGCTCACCCACTGCACATCCCGGTTTATGCGGTTCTCCCGGCATAAACACAGCAAACATCCCCGCTTGCAGCGTAATAGTCTGCTCGTCGGCAATTTGACTACAAAGCTGGTAATCCTCTTCAACATGCATCTCCTCGCACTGGCGAGCGGCACCGGACATCCCAAACGCAATACGCTCGATGCCGGTTAGTAGTAGCTGAATATCAATGTATTGTTCATGCAATTCCGCTTTCTTCTCGGCCGGCATTTGCGTCGTTAACTGCATTACATTCATAAAGATATTGTCGCCCTGCAATTCATAGCGCCCCGGTGCTTTCTCCTGCGGCCTTGCCGCCAGCGCGAGAGTCAAGGCATCCAGCAGTCGCGGATGCAACCCGCAAGAAGGCAACGACTGTACTTCCCCCATCATCATAATGTGTCTCCTTGAGCTAACAACGCAGCGCCTAATAATCCTGCGTCATGCCGATAGCGAGCGGCGCTCAGCGCCACGTGATAAGGCGCAGGCTCTTGCATCAAAAACGCGCGAACCTGCTCCAGGTATCCCTCAGCTAACCCTACGCTGCCGCCAATGACCACACACTGGCAGTCGGTAGTCGCTTTCACATCGGCGATCATTCGCGCTATTACCTGCGCGGATTGGCTTACCAGATGTCGCGCCTGCTGATGACCTTCGCCAGCGCGAATAAATAGGGTTTTGGCGTCGCATCCCGCCAGATCGTCCCGCGCCGCCGCGGCCATCCCTCGTCCAGAGGCGATGGCCTCTACGCAGCCAACGCGTCCACAGCCGCATACGGGCCCGTGTGGGTCCGCCAGGGTGTGTCCCAGGTGCCCGGCCAGACCGCCTTTTCCGGTAAGGAGCTTGCCGTCGCAGACAACGCCGCCGCCAACGCCGGTTGAAACGGTGATAAATACCATATCGCGGATATCATCAGGGAGCGCGTGATACTCCGCCCAGGCCGCCGCCTGCGCGTCGTTCACCGCCAGCGTCGGCAGGCCAGCGATCGTTTCCAGTGTTTGTACTAACGGAAAGTGTAGCAAGCCGCCCAGATTATGGGGGTTTAGCGCCAGCAGCATCCCTTCCTGAATGATCCCGGTAGAAGCTATCGCTACCTGACGCGCCTCTGCCCGTAGTGGTTCAACCAGCGCCTTTAATGCTTCACGTAACGCATCCGGCGTTTTGCTCGCGGGGGTCGGTAGCTCGCGACGCTGGCTAATGCGCAAGTTTTTGTCGATGAGCGCGGCGGCAAGTTTAGTCCCGCCAATATCAATTGCTAACGTAGTCATGACGCCGCCTTTTTTAATGCGTCGTTATACCATCCACAGATATGTTCCAGACGGGTAATGGCGGACCCCACCGTCACCGCCCATGCGCCATAGCGGATCGCCTCCGCCGCCAGTGCTGGCGAGTTATAGCGCCCTTCGGCTATTACCCGGCATCCGGCGTCATGCAACGCTTTGACTAAGGGCAGATCGGGTTCCTCCGGCGTATCGGGGGTGGTGTAGCCGGACATTGTCGTGCCGATAATGTCCGCGCCCAACCGTTGACAGGCGAGACCATCGTCCACGGATGAGCAGTCGGCCATCGCCAGTAGATGGTGGTGATGAATGCGCGCCAACAACGCCTCAACGGCTACCGGCCGTTGCCGAGCGGTTCCATCAACGGCGATAATAGCTGCGCCGGCCTGCGCCAGCGCATCTACATCGTCGAGAAAAGGGGTAATGCGCACTGGAGAGTCGTCCAGATCGCGTTTGATAATGCCGATAATGGGTACCGAAACGAGCGAGCGGGTCATACGCAGGTTGTCTATGCCTTCAATACGCACCGCAACCGCGCCCGCCTGTTCCGCCGCCAACGCCATTGCCGCTACAATCTCCGGCTTATCCAGCGGACTGCCCGGAACGGGCTGGCAGGAGACAATCAGGCCGCCAGAAGCGGCAATATTTTTATCCAGTTGTTCAAGTAACGACATACTACTCCCTTACAAATATTGCCCGGTTGAAAACCGGGCAAGCGGATTAACTTTTCGTTTTTACAAAGGCACCTTTACCACTGCCAAGCGGTACGGCTCCGCTGAACGGTTTGTCGTCAATAGCATCGTGGGTGCGTAACGCTTCCGGACGTAGCCAACGCTGTACGCGAGACGGCATATCAAGCCCAATAAGCAGGATCACGACAAACGTCAGGCTGAAAGAGAGCGATGCCAGCGCAGTGCCCAAATCCAGACGTTGAGCGATCAGCGCTCCCAGGATCGGCGCCAGCGCGCCGCCGAGCGCGCCGACGTTATAAGTAAAGCCCAGCCCCGCCGCGCGCTGATCGGTATCGAAGTAACCGCCGATCAGTTTCGGTAGAATCCCGGCAATCCCCTGCCCCAACATCTGTTGGAAAAACAGTAGCAGACCCAGAACCCAGACGTTTGTGCCGCCAATCGCAAAGACCGGAATAATGAGGATTTGCGAGGCCAGCAGGCTACAGACATATGCTTTACGCGTTCCCAGCCAGTCGCCAAGAAAACCGCCTACGCAGCAACCAACCGCCGCGCCAAATCCGCTAAAGAACAGGACATTCGCCACCGTATGCGGATCGTAGGCCAGCTCGGTTTTCAGATAAGTGGGTAATAGCGCCTGAATCGGCCAGGAATAGAGGAAAGCAAACAGTACCACCAGCATCAGCATGACGCCAGTGGGCCAGCGTTTACCGCTGCTCTGCACCATAAAGCTGATAAAGATAACCGCGCACAGTAGTCCCAGCCCCGCCACAATCGCAGCATTTTGTAGGTTACCGGCAAAACAGAACCACAGCGCAGCGGCGGCGGCGAAAGTCATTAAAATGTTGATGATGCGATGTTCGCCCCGATAAAGAATGTCGACCATCGTACGTACCGGCGCTTTACCCGCGTGTTTCTCTTTCCAGTCTTCCGCTTCCGGAATGTTTTTTCGCAGCCAGAGAGCGAAGATAATTGGCAAAATGCCAATGAAAAACAGCGCGCGCCAGCCCCAGACAGGCACCACCAGGCTGTACACCTGCGCGGCAACGACCGCGCCGACGGAGAAGCCGGAAATCAGAAAACCGCTGGCTTTATTGCGTAAATGTTTTGGCCAGCTTTCAATCACATAGGTCGCGCTGGAACCATATTCGCCCGCCATGCCCATACCAATCACCAGTCGGGCGATGAACATGGTGGTGTAACCGGGCGCAAACCCGCAGGCCAGGGTTCCCACCGAAAACAGAATGATGCTGCTGACCATCGCCAGACGACGCCCATAGCGATCGCCCATCGCGCCCAGTAATAACCCGCCGAACCAGCGAGAGATAAAAGCCGCAGAAATCAGGCTTGCCGCCTGTACCGTCGTCAGCCCAAATTCGCTTTGTACCTCAGTCAGTACAAGAGCAATCAACACAAAATCAAAACCATCAAGCAGATATCCCAGCCAGGCAGCGGAAAATGCCCGCCACTGCGCCCGGTTGAGATGGCGATACCACGGGATGTTTTGGGTAGAAGTACTCATTTTACTCTCCCGACGATTTTTGTTGTCGTTATGCCGAATGGCGGCTCCGCCTTATCCGGCCTACCGCTCACACTGTTGTAGGCCGGGCAAGCGTAGCGCCCCCGGCATTATGCTGTTACGCCTTTTCTTCCATCAGTTGTTGAGCCAGCGCCTTGAGCGCCGGCAGGTATTTTTCATCAACAGGCGCGAACGGTTTACGACACAGCGGCACCGATACCACGTCCATATAATGCAGGACCGTTTTCAGGCCGCGGAATACGCCGGTTTTAATCAGTAAATCAATAACCTTATTGCACTCGGTTTGCAGACGCTGCGCTTTCGCCACATCGCCCTCACGTAATGCCTGAACAATCCCCTGATAACGCCAGCCCATAATGTTGTATGTGCTGCCGATACCGCCGTCCGCGCCCGCCAGCAGGCCGGAAGCGAAGATTTCGTCATAACCGTTGTACAGCACCAGATCCGGATGCGCGCGGCGGATCTGCTCCATCTGGAAGAGATCGCCAGAGGTTTGCTTCAGCGCGCTCACGCCCGGTAAGGTCACCAGCGTATTGATCTGATCGAGGGTAAGTTTTACACCGCTTAACGCCGGAATGTTGTATACCACCATCGGCAATCCATCTGCGGAATCAATGATTGCCCGATAATGGTCACAGTGCTCTTCAAAACTGAAAGGGTAATAAAAAGGCGTCACCGCAGAGACCGCATCAAAACCGTAACGCTTTGCGGCGCTGGCAAGCTGCTGGCTTTCTGCGGTGCTTACTGTCCCGACATGGGCGATCAACGTGATTTTTCCCTTCGCCTCTTCGGCGACAATCTCCAGTACCTGCTCTCTTTCAGCAAGGCTCTGTACAAATGCTTCCCCGGTGGAACCGCCAACGTACAGCCCGTCGATACCCTGCCCGATGTTAAAACGCACCAGACGGCGCAGGCTTTCGCTATCCAGTTGCTGCTGATGATCAAATGGGGTCAACAACGCCGCCATTACGCCTTGCAATGCTTTTGCCATACCTACCTCTACGGATGATGAATATATTAACTACCTACCTTTATACCTGTTATACCAGATCAAATAAGCAGCAAATAATACAGAACGCTTATAGTGCGATCTGCTTCACTAAACCGGGATCGGAGGTGCGATCGCTACCGCATTTTTTGACTTTTTTTACCGAGTGCGTGCCAGGTAGCGGAAACGCTATTGAGGTGGGTTTGCAGAGCGCGATCCGCTTTATCGGGATCTCGCTGGCGAATGGCATCAACAATCACAATATGCTGTTGATAACTCACGTTATTATGTTCATGCAGCTCACGATCGGGAACGCTTGGGCGAGCGGCGATTAGCCAGTCCAGCAGAGCAACATGAATAGCCATAAAGATCGGATTGCCGGGAATTTCAGCCAACACCCGGTGAAACTCGACATCCGAACGAATAAACAGCGCGTTGTCATCCAGCGACTGGCTATTAATTTCCAGCGCTTTCGTTAACAACGCGATCTGCTCGTCGGTGGCATGTTCCGCCGCATAGCGTACCAGGCTGGATTCAAAGAAAAGCCGTAGCTGTTCAAAGTGAGCGATGCCGCCAGGATGAGTAAGAAAATCTTTCGCCATACCCGACAGTTCGCTGATGATGGTATCAGCAGAGGGGCGCGAGACGCGGGCGCGTTCGCCGTTATTGATTTGCACCAGACCTTTACGCTTCAGCGCAGCTAACGCTTCACGCACGGAGGGACGTCCCACATTGAAGAAGGCCATTAATTCACGTTCAGACGGTAGCTGTTCTCCCTCGCCAAACTCATGACGGCGGATCATCTGCTCCAGCTCTTCCTCAACCATTTCAGACAGTTTTTTACGCGCCAGCGGGCGGCGGCGCAAACTACGCCCGAGGGATGTCGGTGAATCTTCTGCTTGCGAATCAAATGCGTTCATAACGTCCATTCATGAGTGGTCGGTGGCAAATAATAGCAAGCTTATCGTAACACAGCTTCAAAAGCAGGGTGAACCCGCGAGGAGGCCAAACAAAACAGGCCCTTCAGGGCCTGTTGATTATTTTACTACGCGCAGTGCCGGACGTCCGCCACGCGGCGGAGGCGGCTCGTCATCAGGACTACTGTCGTCATCGTGGTCGGGCTTATCGCCATCAATGACGGACATCACGGTCTCGCTTTCCGCGCCTGCGGTATTGTCATCATCATTTAAGCTGACAACGTCTTCATCATAGGCGGCTTCAGGCTCAAACATGGTGCCTGCGCCGTTTTCACGGGCGTAAATCGCCAGCACCGCAGCCAAAGGCACAGAAACCTGACGGGGAACGCCGCCGAAGCGCGCATTAAAACGCACTTCATCATTAGACAGCTCCAGATTACCTACCGCCCGCGGCGCAATATTGAGGACGATTTGCCCATCGCGCGCATATTCCATAGGGACATGCACGCCAGGCAGCATCACATCCACCACCAGATGCGGAGTCAACTGGTTATCCAGCAACCACTCGTAGAAAGCACGCAACAGATAGGGACGACGCGGCGTCAACTGTGACAAATCCATACAGGTTAACCCCGACCGAGGCGCATTTCACGTTCAGCTTCGGTTAAAGAAGCCAGGAAAGAATCACGTTCAAAGACGCGGGTCATATAGCCTTTCAGCTCTTTCGCCCCTGCGCCGCTGAATTCAATACCCAACTGCGGTAAACGCCACAAGAGAGGCGCCAGGTAGCAATCAACCAGGCTGAATTCGTCGCTCAGGAAATACGGTTTCTGACCAAATACCGGCGCAATCGCCAGCAGCTCTTCACGCAGTTGTTTACGCGCAGAGTCGGCCTCGGAAGCAGACCCGTTTACGATGACGTTCATCAGCGTATACCAGTCTTTTTCAATACGGTGCATGTACAGACGGCTTTCACCGCGCGCGACCGGATAAACCGGCATCAGCGGCGGATGAGGGAAACGCTCATCCAGATATTCCATAATGATGCGAGATTCCCACAGGGTCAGCTCACGATCCACCAGTGTCGGAACGCTTTGATTCGGGTTGAGGTCAATCAGATCCTGAGGTGGATTGTCCTTTTCCACATGTTCGATCTCAAAACTAACACCCTTTTCAGCCAACACAATGCGGACCTGATGGCTATAGATGTCAGTAGGACCAGAAAACAGCGTCATTACCGAACGTTTGTTGGCAGCGACAGCCATGAAAACCTCCAGGTATATTCAGAATTTTTACTGCTACCAGTCACAATGTGACCAGCCAGATGTTATGTCACCCAGGGCGAAAAAAGCCATCATTGCTCAGAAACGAGACAAAAAATGAACATTCCCCGCTATTTGGGCAGAAAATTGGATGATAGTTTACCAGATTTTGTGACCTTTGTGGTGAGTCGATTCTGGAAATGAGGAAAAAGAGATATTCCTGGTCTGAAATGCTCGCCCCACCTGAGATATTGTCTTTCGCCTGTTATGCCTGTACTACCGGTGCGCCCCAGCCATCAAAACTGCCGCCATGTTTTTCAGCCAGATCGGTAAGCTGGCAAGTGATTTCTGTCATATGCCATTGTTGCGGAG
Source organism: Salmonella sp. 32120201201600049SM (assembly GCF_017572835.1). Classification (NCBI taxonomy): domain Bacteria; kingdom Pseudomonadati; phylum Pseudomonadota; class Gammaproteobacteria; order Enterobacterales; family Enterobacteriaceae; genus Salmonella; species Salmonella sp. 32120201201600049SM. Next base: position 41,495 of record NZ_JAGESA010000018.1, read on the forward strand.
CATCGGTGCTGATAAAAGACGCCATAAACCCCTGTTGCGGGTCATTCATTCGAATACTGACCAGCGTTATGCCATACGGTAATGCAGCAATATCTTGCGCCAGGTCGCGCGCGGCGACCTCTGTAGGCAATGTCGCATAATAATCAATAGCGCGCGGAAGCGTCAGATCATCACCTTGTTCCTGTAATCCCCGGCACACACGGGAATCGTGTATCCAGTTCCAGTCGTATCGGGTTGGATACAAGAACTGGCGGTAAAAGTTTCCTTTATCATTGTGACTCTCTCTATAACTAAAAGAGATTTCCGGGCCACCAGCGAGCAATTTATCCAGCGTCTTTTCCCAGTTAAGATCCTCTTCCGACATGAACACAAAATCGCGCCAGCCTTGTTGGGTAACCACACCCACCAGCCAGATCGGAAACGTCTTCCCCTTTTCATCAAGCCAGTCCTCTATACGATTTAAACGCTGTGTTTCATCGGGCTGCGGCAAACCATTTTCATAACAGTTGGTGTAATGAACACGTAAGAACCCGGTATGGATAAGGCGATCAAATTTTTCATCCTGAATGGCGCCGATATCCACACGTATCCCCGTAACATGGTCATCCACCGTTGTTATAAAGAATTCCCATTTATTCGACAGCATTAACGACTCTTTCTTAGTAAACAATGCGTTAAAAAATCCCACTGTGACTTCCTTTTCTCTGAGCGTGCATGAAAGATGAATAAGATGAGAATAATGCTAAAGATAGGGAGGAAAAGAGACTGGATTCGGACTTTAGCCATAAAAAAACCCGCCGAAGCGGGTTTTTTCGCTAACAGTTGTCTGCCGAAGCAGAAAACAATTAACGTTTGGAGAACTGCGGACGACGACGTGCTTTACGCAGGCCGACTTTCTTACGTTCAACCTGACGAGCGTCACGAGTAACGAAGCCAGCTTTACGCAGTTCGCCACGCAGGGACTCGTCGTACTCCATCAGAGCGCGGGTGATACCGTGACGGATCGCACCAGCCTGACCAGAGATACCACCACCTTTAACAGTGATGTACAGATCCAGTTTCTCAACCATGTCGACCAGTTCCAGCGGCTGACGAACTACCATGCGGGCAGTTTCACGACCGAAGTACTGTTCCAGAGAACGTTGGTTGATAACGATTTTACCGTTGCCCGGTTTGATGAAAACGCGAGCTGCGGAACTTTTGCGGCGACCAGTGCCGTAGTATTGATTTTCAGCCATTGCCTATAATCCCGATTAGATGTCAAGAACTTGCGGTTGCTGTGCCGCGTGGTTGTGCTCGTTGCCCGCGTAAACTTTCAGTTTACGGAACATAGCACGACCCAGCGGGCCTTTTGGCAGCATGCCTTTAACCGCGATTTCAATCACACGCTCAGGACGGCGGGCAATCATCTCTTCAAAGGTCGCTTGTTTGATACCACCGATGTGGCCGGTGTGGTGATAGTACACTTTGTCAGTACGCTTGTTGCCGGTTACAGTAACTTTGTCAGCGTTCAGAACGATGATGTAATCACCGGTATCTACGTGCGGAGTGTATTCCGCTTTGTGCTTACCGCGCAGGCGACGAGCCAGTTCAGTAGCCAGACGGCCCAGAGTTTTACCGGTCGCGTCAACAACATACCAGTCGCGTTTTACGGTTTCTGGTTTAGCTGTAAAAGTTTTCATTAAAAGCTTACCCAAATAAATAAGTTACACGTTGGTGAACACCCAAACGTTTAAATAGTTGAGGTTCACACGACAAAGTCCGGTAAACCTACCCCCTCGGATATGTTTGGCCGGCACAGAGAAAGTTTGGGAAAAAACTCTCTTGTAACGTGGGGTCGCAGGATTATAGAGAAGTCCAGGTCAAAGATCGACCCCTTTTTGCGATTTGCCGCGGGTTTTGTTCAGGCCTGGTTCACCCTCGGTCGGGGAGGTTGCACAGATATAATACCGCATAATGCCGGGGCGCTGCGCTTGTCCGGCTTACGGCATATGCTCCCGCTTGAGGTACTCCGCACTCTGCATCTCTTGCAGGCGCGACAGACAGCGCTGAAATTCAAACTTGAGCCGCTCCCCCTGATAAATTTCATATAACGGCGCGGCGGCGCTGACCACCAGCTTAACGTGGCGCTCGTAAAACTCATCCACCAGCGCAATAAAGCGGCGCGCTTCGTTCTCCATCAGCGGCGTCATGACCGGCACGTCAAACAGCAAAACCGTGTGAAATAACCTTGAGAGCGCAATGTAATCATGCTGGCTGCGGGCCTCGACGCACAGCGTAGCGAAAGAGACCGCTAACGTTTGGTTTTCAACGCCCAGGGTGGATAAAGGGCGATGATTGATTTCCAGCGTCGGAGCGTGTTCTCGTGCGGCCCCCGCTAACGCCAGCCACAGTTTATCCATTTGCCGCCGGGTTTCATTATTAAGCGGCGTTAGCCATAAATGGGCCTGCGTCAGCGTCCGCAGCCGGTAATCGACGCCGGCGTCCACATTCATAATGTCGCAGTGCTGTTTAATGGCATCGATAGCCGGCAGGAAGCGGGCGCGTTGCAAACCGTTGCGGTAGAGTTCATCCGGCGGAATATTGGAGGTCGCGACCAGCGTGATGCCGCGTGCAAACAGCGCTTTCATTAAACCGCCCAGCAGCATGGCGTCGGTAATATCGGTGACGAAAAACTCATCGAAACACAGTACGTCCGTCTCGGTTTTAAACCGATCGGCAATAATGTCTAACGGATCGATCTGTCCCTGTAGCGCGGTAAGTTCTTCATGCACGCGCAGCATAAACCGATGAAAATGCAGTCGTAGTTTTCGCTCGCCCGGCAGGCTGTGGTAGAAGAGATCCATGAGCCAGGTTTTGCCGCGCCCCACGCCCCCCCACATATACAGCCCGCGAACCGGTATTTGCGCGTCCGGTTCGTTTTTGCCTAATAATTTCCCCAGTCGCGCTATCAGTCCGCCGGGTGGCGTAGCCGACGATTTTTTCGCGGTGAGCGCCTGATAAAGGGTTTCCAGACGGTCGACCGCCTCTTTCTGTACGTCGTCAGGCTGATGGGTGCCTTCGTTGAGTGCCTGGAGATAACGCGATGTAGGGGAAAGGCTTTGCATAATGTTATTGTTATTCCTTGAAAATCGATGTGCCGTCGTTCACGGCTGACGAAAAAAAGGCCGTTCTACACTACGCGATATGCTGTCGGGATTCCACTTCTACGGAATTAGCGGTTATAGTGGCATAATCAGGCGCGGGCATGGAGCCTGGAGCCAACACCCTACGGAAACATAAGACAACGGGAGATGTTCATGACCTGGGAATATGCGCTAATTGGATTAGTCGTCGGTATCATCATTGGTGCCGTGGCCATGCGTTTTGGTAATCGTAAGTTACGTCAACAGCAGGCATTGCAGTACGAACTGGAAAAAAACAAAGCTGAGCTGGAAGAGTACCGTGAAGAGCTGGTTAGCCACTTTGCCCGCAGCGCGGAACTGCTGGATACCATGGCGCATGATTACCGCCAGCTGTATCAGCATATGGCGAAAAGCTCCAGCAGCCTGCTGCCGGAAATGTCTGCGGAGTCGAATCCGTTCCGTAACCGTCTGGCGGAGTCTGAGGCGAGCAACGATCAGGCGCCAGTACAAATGCCACGTGATTATTCTGAAGGCGCGTCTGGCCTGTTACGTAGCGGCGCAAAGCGCGATTAATCGCACGCCGTTAAGAAATTTATCGGGCGCATCGCTTGCGCCCTCTCTCTATCTTTCCTGTCCCAGCTATTATCATTGTTACCAGGCTGAAAATTCAATAACATCAATCTGTTTTGAATTGTCTATCCGTTCATTCAAGGTACGAGAGCAGCATCCATGAAAAAACACACCCAGCTGTTAAGTGCATTAGCGTTAAGTGTCGGGTTAACTCTTTCGGCGCCGTTTCCAGCCCTTGCATCGATACCAGGCCAGGTGCCAGGCCAGGCGACGCTGCCAAGCCTTGCCCCTATGCTGGAGAAAGTGCTGCCTGCTGTCGTCAGCGTAAAAGTCGAGGGAACCGCCGCCCAGAGCCAAAAAGTGCCGGAGGAGTTTAAAAAATTCTTTGGCGAGGATCTGCCAGACCAGCCGTCCCAGCCGTTTGAAGGACTCGGTTCGGGGGTGATTATCGATGCCGCGAAAGGCTATGTATTAACCAATAATCATGTGATTAATCAGGCACAGAAGATCAGCATTCAACTGAATGACGGACGCGAATTCGACGCGAAGCTGATCGGCGGCGACGACCAGAGCGATATCGCTCTGTTACAAATTCAGAATCCCAGCAAGTTAACGCAAATTGCCATCGCCGATTCCGACAAACTCCGCGTCGGCGATTTCGCCGTGGCAGTCGGTAATCCGTTTGGCCTTGGGCAAACCGCCACCTCCGGGATTATTTCAGCGCTGGGACGCAGCGGGCTTAATCTGGAAGGGCTTGAGAACTTTATTCAAACCGATGCCTCTATTAACCGCGGCAACTCCGGCGGCGCGCTGCTTAACCTGAACGGCGAGCTGATCGGGATTAATACCGCGATCCTCGCGCCAGGGGGCGGGAGCATCGGCATTGGCTTTGCTATTCCTTCCAATATGGCGCAGACGCTGGCGCAGCAGTTGATTCAGTTCGGCGAAATCAAACGCGGATTGCTGGGAATTAAAGGCACTGAAATGACCGCTGATATCGCTAAGGCATTCAAACTGAACGTTCAGCGTGGCGCTTTTGTCAGCGAGGTTTTACCCAATTCAGGTTCGGCGAAGGCCGGGGTGAAATCCGGAGACGTGATTATCAGTCTTAACGGTAAGCCGCTGAATAGCTTTGCCGAACTGCGTTCACGTATCGCCACCACCGAACCGGGTACGAAAGTGAAGCTGGGCCTGCTGCGCGATGGTAAGCCGCTGGAGGTGGAAGTCACGCTGGATTCCAATACCTCTTCTTCCGCCAGCGCCGAAATGATCGCCCCGGCGTTGCAAGGCGCGACGTTGAGCGACGGCCAGCTGAAAGACGGGACGAAAGGCGTTAAGGTTGATAGCGTCGAAAAAAGCAGTCCTGCCGCGCAGGCCGGTTTGCAAAAAGATGATGTTATCATCGGCGTTAATCGCGATCGCATCAGTTCTATCGCCGAAATGCGCAAAGTGATGGCGGCAAAACCGTCCATCATTGCTCTTCAGGTAGTACGCGGCAACGAGAACATTTATCTATTGCTGCGCTAATCCTGTCTTAAATCGGGCATCAGCCTGCGATGTGATGTCCGGTTAACTCATGGTATGCTGCTGCCGTTCCCTTTTTTAACGACGCCTCCATCATGTTTGTGAAGCTCTTACGTTCGGTCGCAATAGGTTTAATTGTCGGCGCTATTCTGTTGGCCGTCATGCCTTCTTTGCGCAAAATTAATCCTATCGCCGTCCCGCAATTCGACAGTACCGATGAGACGCCAGCCAGTTATAATTTTGCGGTTCGCCGCGCCGCGCCTGCCGTCGTCAACGTCTATAACCGCAGTATGAACAGTACCGCGCATAATCAACTGGAGATCCGCACGCTGGGTTCCGGCGTGATCATGGATCAACGCGGTTATATTATTACCAACAAGCACGTGATTAACGATGCCGATCAGATTATCGTCGCGCTACAGGATGGCCGCGTCTTTGAAGCGCTACTGGTGGGCTCCGATTCGCTTACCGATCTGGCGGTGCTGAAGATCAACGCCACTGGCGGGCTGCCTACCATCCCGATTAATACAAAGCGTACACCGCATATTGGCGACGTCGTACTGGCTATCGGCAACCCATATAATCTGGGACAGACCATCACCCAGGGAATCATCAGCGCAACGGGTCGTATCGGCCTGAACCCAACAGGGCGACAGAATTTTCTCCAGACCGACGCCTCGATTAACCACGGTAATTCCGGCGGCGCGCTGGTCAACTCGTTAGGCGAACTGATGGGGATCAACACCCTCTCTTTTGATAAGAGTAACGATGGCGAAACACCGGAAGGCCTTGGTTTTGCGATTCCCTTCCAGCTAGCCACGAAAATTATGGATAAGCTTATCCGCGACGGTCGCGTGATTCGCGGCTATATCGGTATTGGCGGACGAGAAATCGCGCCGCTGCACGCGCAGCAGGGTAGCGGCATGGACCCGATTCAGGGCATTGTCGTTAATGAAGTGACGCCAAACGGCCCCGCCGCGCTTGCCGGTATTCAGGTTAATGATTTGATTATTTCGGTCAATAATAAACCCGCTGTGTCCGCGCTGGAGACGATGGATCAGGTGGCGGAAATCCGCCCGGGCTCCGTCATTCCGGTCGTGGTAATGCGGGATGATAAGCAGCTCACGTTCCAGGTGACGGTGCAGGAATACCCGGCGTCGAACTAAAACGACGCGGCTTTTGCCCGCGTCGTTCGACGACTAGTCAATAAAGACTGGCCCTGCCGGAAAATGCGCCAGGAAACTCGTGAAGATCAGCAGAGCGGGGAGACTTTTCTCCCCGACGGCTTCTTCACGCAGCGCCTTATCGAGTGCCAATAAGCCAGACTCGCCCCCTTCCCCCAGAATGCCGCCCATCCAGAGCAGTCGTTGCGCCTGTTGACGCGCATACTGCGATGCGCTTTTCCAGGCAACCAGATGCAGCAACGTTTGTAACAGCAGGATCCGAGACGCGTGACCATCGCGTTGTAATCGCCTGAATACGGGTAATGCAATACTACGTACCGTCGAGAAACCGCTCGCCGCCTCCCCCTCAATCGGCGATAAACCAACAGCCGCCTGTTTGACGAAATCGCATAACTGATTGTGTGTTAATGGCCGCTCGCCTGCGCTCATATACCCTGCGGCAAAACAGAGTAACCCGATACCCTGAGCCCAATCGGTTGATGGCAGAATCCCCTGCGGAACATTCGGTGCCGACGTCTGTGCGGCACAAAGCCCCTCGTCGTAACACTGTGCAAAACGTTGCTCATATATTGCTGAGTTGACGCCAGACCACGGCAGTAAATGCAGCGCTGGCTCAAGCTCAGTTATCTGACTCACCGTCTCAACAACATAATGCAAGATGGTTTCTCTGGATGGCATGGATGTACCTTGCCGAAACGCAACCATTTCACTCATTACTGTGTCCTCATTTTGCGGGAACAGAATCACTGCTCCCGATTAGATTGGATTACATTGCCAGCACGTACTTCAGCATCACCCCGGCGGCTATCGCCGAGCCAATCACCCCGGCCACGTTCGGGCCCATCGCGTGCATCAGCAGGAAGTTCTGCGGGTCTGATTCCAGGCCCACTTTGTTCGATACGCGTGCCGCCATCGGCACTGCCGACACGCCGGCGGAGCCAATCAGCGGGTTAATTTTGTTCTTACTGCACAGGTTCATCAGCTTCGCCATCAGCACCCCGGCCGCCGTCCCAATCCCGAACGCAATCACACCCAGCAGCAGAATGCCCAGCGTCTGCGGCTGCAGGAACTTATCCGCGACCAGCTTCGCGCCCACCGACAGCCCGAGGAAAATGGTCACGATATTAATCAGCCCGTTCTGTACCGTGTCGCTCAGACGCTCCACCACGCCGCTTTCGCGCATCAGATTGCCAAAGCAGA
>NZ_JAGESA010000019.1:0-47488 GCF_017572835.1 Salmonella sp. 32120201201600049SM
TTGCCTGGCGGCACTAGCGCGGTGGTCCCACCTGACCCCATGCCGAACTCAGAAGTGAAACGCCGTAGCGCCGATGGTAGTGTGGGGTCTCCCCATGCGAGAGTAGGGAACTGCCAGGCATCAAATTTAGTGTGCTGATATGGCTCAGTTGGTAGAGCGCACCCTTGGTAAGGGTGAGGTCCCCAGTTCGACTCTGGGTATCAGCACCACTTAATACGGTTAAAGTTCGGCATTTGAAAAAGAATTTGTCTGGCGGCAGTAGCGCGGTGGTCCCACCTGACCCCATGCCGAACTCAGAAGTGAAACGCCGTAGCGCCGATGGTAGTGTGGGGTCTCCCCATGCGAGAGTAGGGAACTGCCAGACATCAAATAAAACAAAAGGCCCAGTCTTTCGACTGGGCCTTTTGTTTTATCTGTTGTTTGTCGGTGAGTACTCTCCTGAGGAGGACAAATCTGCTCCCGGCAGATTTGTCGTTCACCCCAGTCACATAGTTATCTATGCTCCTGGGGACTCACTCCCTTGCCGCCTTTAAGCAACTCGAATTATTTTGGGTATATATAACATCTTCGTAGAGTGGATAAAAACCGTTTTAGTCAACGTGATTTCCCGCCATATAGCCGCCTGAATCATCGAATGTGAACCGTGCTGAAGTAGATGTACAAACGGCTTTTACTTACGCCACTAATAAGCAATAGAGATATTCGCTGAGGACTAAGAATCTGGTCCATTAGGCTATTTTATTTGCCAGTTTGGCCCTGGGACAGTGCTCAAAATCCTCATGTATTACGTGTATGCTCCGGTTTATATCCAGACTGTCTGTAATAATTACGCCTAATGACCACGCTCTAAGTCTTACTGTATAAAGCCTGTTTGTAATGCGGCTTACGATGCTATCAAGCTACAATTTTGTCTGCATCGGACAAGGAATAGAATAAATACCATCGGGATGGGCGAGTAAGAAAAGAGAGCGTTTTATCGTGTTAACTTTCGGGGGATAGGCTGAATAGATTACGTCGCTGAGTATCCTTACGACCTTTATATTATTACTGAAAGCGCGGCATTGCCGCGCCTGCATGTATCATTTAGAAAGCGCAATGATACCCATCGTCAACCCTGCTACCGCCGCAGCGCCGCCAGCGATAGCGCCTGCTGTCTCCCAGTTATCCTGCGTTGTACCTTTCATACATGTATTGGTATGAACCAGCCGCCCTTGATCGTCATAAACCGGTACGCAGGGAGAATCATGTGCACAACCTGCCAATAAGGTGGTAAGCAATGCAACTGGAATTAGTCTTTTCATGGTGTTACCTCATTAATCAGCGTTTCGCGAAGTACAGCAACGTAAATGCTGGCTCTAACCGCTGCGAAAACGAGAGTTATTTTACCACCACAGAAAAAATGGCCGACATGAGGAATCATCTCAATTCATGTGAATTGTAAAAACTATGGAGAATGCAGAGGTAAGCGGAGAGGGGGAATAGCGGAGATAAAGACGTACCGTTTAAAAAGGCGTCCGAAGACGCCTCTGTTTACCGGTTAATCATGATGGCGATTAAATCGGCGTTTTACAACAACGAAGAATACTGGCACGAAGAAGATAGCTAATAAGGTTGCGGTTAACATTCCCCCCATAACCCCTGTGCCTACTGCGTTCTGTGCCCCACTACCTGCGCCACGACTGATAACTAACGGCATTACCCCGAGAATAAAGGCCAGCGAGGTCATTAGAATAGGACGTAAACGCATACGGGATGCTTCCAGCGTCGCTTCAATCAATCCACGTCCTTCTTTTTCCATGAGATCTTTGGCGAACTCGACAATCAGGATGGCGTTTTTAGCAGAAAGGCCAATAGTGGTTAACAAGCCAACCTGGAAGTAAACGTCATTGTTCAGACCGCGCAATGACGCTGCAAGCAGAGCGCCAACCACGCCGAGCGGTACGACCAGCATTACCGAGAACGGAATTGACCAGCTTTCATACAGAGCGGCAAGGCAGAGGAAAACGACAATGAGTGAGATTGCGTACAGCGCCGGTGCCTGGTTACCTGACAACCGTTCCTGATACGACATACCTGTCCAGTCATAGCCAATACCGTTTGGCAGCTGTGAAGCCAGGTTTTCCATTAACGACATGGCTTCACCGGTACTTCGTCCGGGCGCTGCTTCGCCGAGCAGTTCCATTGACGGCATCCCGTTATAGCGTTCCAGGCGTGGCGAACCATAAATCCACCGTGCTGAGCTAAAGGTAGAGAAGGGCACCATCTCGCCATTGGCGCTGCGCACATAAAGATTGTTGATATCTCCCGGCAGCATACGGAACTGAGCGTCAGCCTGAACGTATACTTTTTTCACTCGTCCGCGATCGATAAAGTCGTTAACGTAATAGCCGCCCAACGCCGCGGAGATGGTTTCGTTGATATCAGACAGCGAAACACCGAGCGCCTGCGCTTTTTCTTGATCGACATCCAGCTTGAACTGTGGCGTGTCTTCCAGCCCGTTCGGGCGTACGCGTACTAATAGATCAGGATGCTTCGCGACCATACCCAGGAGTTGATTACGCGCTTTCGTTAACGCATCGTGACCGAGTCCTCCCTGATCAATCAGTTCAAAGTCGAAACCTGTCGCGGTACCTAACTCGACAATTGCCGGCATGTTGAAGGGGAACACCAACCCGTCGCGAATCTGGCTAAAGGCGCGTGTCGCTCTGGCGATAACGGCTTCGACGCTATTTTCTTCACCGTTACGTTCTTCCCAGGGTTTAAGGCTGACAAATGCCATCCCTGAGTTTTGTCCCTGACCGCTAAAGCTAAAGCCGTTTACGGTAAACACGCTTTCGACGTTCGCTTTTTCATTATTCAGGTAGTAATGAGTGACTTGATCCAGCACTTTCTGCGTACGTTCTTGCGTAGCGCCAGAGGGGAGCTGAATCATGGTCAGGAATACCCCCTGATCTTCTTCCGGCAGGAAGGAGGTCGGGAGGCGTAAAAACAGAACCGCCATTCCGACTACAATAAGTAGATAGATAATGAGATAGCGACCCGTATTACGCACGATACCGCTTACGCTGTTAGTATAGTGGTTAACGCTGTGATCAAACTTGGTATTGAACCAGCCAAAGAAGCCGCTTTTTTTCTCGTGATGTTCAGCAGATACGGGTTTAAGCAGCGTAGCGCACAGCGCTGGCGTCAGAATCAACGCAACCAGAACGGATAGCGCCATTGCTGAAACAATAGTAATAGAGAACTGGCGATAAATTGCCCCGGTCGAGCCGCCAAAAAAGGCCATCGGGATAAATACCGCAGACAGTACCATCGCGATACCAACCAGCGCTCCCTGAATCTGCGACATGGATTTTTCCGTCGCCTCTCGGGGAGAAAGGTTATCCTCCATCATTACACGTTCAACGTTTTCTACGACCACTATCGCATCGTCAACCAACAGCCCTATCGCCAGTACCATGCCGAACATCGTCAGGGTATTGATGGAGTAGCCAAAGGCGGCGAGTACCGCAAAAGTGCCTAGCAACACGACAGGAACAGCGATGGTAGGAATCAGGGTTGCCCGGATATTCTGTAAAAACAGATACATTACCAGGAACACCAGAATAATCGCTTCAAACAGCGTTTTTACTACTTCGTGGATAGATATTTTTACGAAGGGCGTTGTGTCATAAGGATAAACCACCTTCATTCCCTGCGGGAAGAAAGGCTGCAGTTCCGCCAGTTTCGCTTTGATTGCGGTTGCGGTATCCAGCGCGTTAGCGCCGGTCGCCAGTTTAATACCGAGACCGGAGGCCGGTTTACCGTTAATGCGCGCTACAACGTTATAGTTTTCACCGCCAAGCTCAATACGCGCGACATCTTTGAGATGGACGACAGAGCCGTCGGTATTGACGCGCAACGTAACTTTGCCGAACTCTTCCGGATCTTTCAGACGCGTTTGGGCGATGATTGAGGCGTTAAGCTGCTGGCCCGGTAATGCTGGCGTACCGCCCAGTTGGCCTGCCGCAATCTGGTCGTTCTGTACTTTTAACTGGTTGATGACGTCAACTGGCGTGAGCTGGTATTTATTTAGCAGATTCGCATCCAGCCAGATACGCATGGCGTACTGTGCGCCAAATAGCTGAACGTCGCCCACACCATTCAGACGGCTGATAGAATCCTTAATGTTAGAGGCGACATAGTCAGAGATGTCGTCCTGGGTAGTGTTCGGATTATCCGAGACGAACCCGGCGACCATCAAAAAGCTGCTGCTGGACTTTTCAACGCTAATCCCCTGCTGCTGGACTTCTTGCGGCAGTAAAGGCGTGGCGAGCTGCAATTTATTTTGCACCTGAACCTGCGCGATATCCGGATCGGTGCCGGACTGGAAGGTCAGGGTGATGGTCACGCTACCAGCAGAGTCGCTGGTAGAGGACATATACATCAGGTTATCGATACCGTTCATATTTTGTTCGATAACCTGAGTAACCGTATCCTGTACCGTCTGCGCATCCGCGCCAGGATAGGTTGCAGAAATAGAAACCGCTGGCGGCGCAATGGTTGGATACTGCGCAACGGGAAGTTGCATTATTGCCAGTGCGCCAGCCATCATCAGGATAATGGCCAGAACCCAGGCGAAAATAGGACGTCTAATAAAAAAGTTTGCCATGTACGGTTACCTTATTGCGCCGTTTTCGCTGCAGGAGCATCGGTAGTGGCTTTCACCTGGACGCCCGGTCGCGCTTTTTGTAAGCCGCTGACGATGACCTTATCGCCCGGTTTTAACCCTTCGCTGATGAGCCATTTATCGCCAATAGCCTGCGCCGCCACGACATTGCGGGCTTCGACCTGGCTTTTATCGTTAACCACCATCACCATTGCGTCGCCGCGCGGCGTGCGGGTTACGCCCTGCTGGGGGACAAGGATGGCATTGGGCTGGACGCCTTCATCAATGCGGGCGCGAACAAACATACCGGGAAGCAGACTATGTTGCGGGTTAGGGAAAACCGCCCTGAGCGTGATAGAGCCGGTGCTTTCATCTACGGTAACGTCGGAAAATTGCAGCGTGCCTTTAATCGGGTAGACCTGACCATTTTCCATTACCAGTTGAACCGTGCTACTGGCGCTGTCTTTATGCAGGTTACCTTGTTCGACGGATTGCTTGAGTCGCATAAAGTCGTTGCTTGATTGCGTCACGTCGACATAAATCGGGTCGAGTTGTTGCACGGTAGCCAGTTCAGTTGACTGACCATTAGTCACCAGCGCGCCTTCAGTCACATTAGATTTTCCTATACGCCCGCTGATGGGTGAGGTGACTTTGGTATACGCAAGGTTAATACGCGCGCTTTCAACAGCGGCTTTTGCCGCCACAACGGCGGCATCGGCCTGGCGGGCGTCGGCAATCGCCTGATCATATTCCTGTTGGCTGATATATTTTGTGCCGACCAGTGGAACATAGCGTTTGACCGTCAGGTGCGCGATAGCCGCAGCCGCTTCGCTTTTAGCAAGTTCGCCTTTAGCGCTGTCATAATCGGCCTGATAAGTGGCAGGATCGATCTGATAAAGCGACTGTCCGGCCTCTACATCGCTACCTTCGGTGAAGTTTCTTTTAAGCACGATCCCGCTCACCTGGGGGCGAACCTCCGCAATGCGAAATGCGGACGTACGTCCGGGAAGTTCGGTCGTTACGGCTAGCGGCGCTGTTTCGACCACATGGACGGTGACTTGCGGCTCGCCGGCATGAGCCTGGGTATCTCCCTGGTCATTACAACCGGCCAGCAGCGCAGCAGAGAATATGATGAATGAGGGCAGGAGTGAAAACCTGGCATGTTTCGTCATTACTGTTCCTTAAAAAACCGAAAGCTCGTTATTCACCGGATAACGGTAAGGCGTTAACGCGCGAAAAATAGAATAGCAGTGGGGTATCCTACAAATTATTAGCTTGTGATGTAAGCAATACTTATTTTGGGATGGGGTTCACGGCACATAAAAGCAAAAAAAAAGAACTATTCCCTGTCGTTTCATAATGTCCCGATTAGTAAAATCATGATGTTGAATAACATAATTAGAAATATATATTTTATATGAATATATTTTATTAATTTATTTGTTTTTATTATTGATTTGGCGATATTGTGCGAAATAAAAATAGCTGTCTCTCGTCTGACTAAAAAGGACATGGTAAAGTTGTTTTTTGTGCTGAGTATTTTATCAGCGTATTTATCGTTTTTATGGTCCAGGATATCTTAATTATGGCGAAGAAAACGAAGGCGGATGCGCTTAAAACGCGGCAACATTTGATTGAAACCGCTATTGCGCAGTTCGCTTTGCGCGGCGTTGCCAACACGACGTTGAATGATATCGCTGATGCCGCTGATGTCACGCGGGGCGCCATCTACTGGCACTTTGAGAATAAAACGCAGTTGTTTAATGAGGTTTGGTTACAGCAACCACCTTTACGCGAACTTATTCAGGATAGGCTTACGGGATGCTGGAATGATAATCCTTTACAGGATCTACGAGAGAAATTTATTGCAGCCTTACAATATATTGCGGCAGTGCCTCGTCAGCAGGCATTAATGCAGATTTTATATCATAAATGTGAATTCCATAATGGTATGATATCGGAACAGGCCATTCGGGAGAAGATGGGTTTCCATCATCAGTCGCTGCTTGAAGTATTACAGCGATGTATGGATAAAAAGCTGATCTCAGGCAGTCTTGATCTGGATGTCATATTAATTATTCTGCATGGTAGTTTTAGCGGAATAGTAAAGAACTGGTTAATGAATCCCACAAGTTATGATCTTTATAAGCAGGCGCCTGCATTAGTCGATAATGTATTAAAAATGCTAAGCCCGGATGGCAGTGTGAGGCAATTAATGCCAAATGAACAACAGGCGGAAGAAGCCTGAGATTATTTTGAGTTGATATTATATATTGGCCTTGTGAATATATTGGCAGGGTCCCGAATATCGCGAGCAATTTCCTCTGCCGTACGCGGCTTGCCAAGCAGGAACCCCTGAAGCGTATGGCATCCTAACTGGGTCAAAAATTGTTGCTGCGTTTCATTTTCTACCCCTTCTGCCACAATTTGCAGATTTAACGCTTTCGCCAGCGCGACAATAGCCGCAACAATGGTCGCGCCGTCGCCTGCCTCGCTGAGTTCATGTACGAAAGCGCGATCAATTTTTAGTTCGCACGCCGGAAGACGTTTCAGATAGAGAAGGCTGGAATAACCGGTGCCAAAGTCGTCAATAGAGGCCTTAACCCCCATTTCCGTTAATCTGGTGAGTATAGCGACGCTTTGCTCTGGCTTGTTCATCGCCGTGGTTTCGGTGATTTCCAGAATCAATAAATCGGGACGGATACTGTGTCGGGCCAGGCTCCGCGTAATGGTGTCCACAAGCCCGGGCTGCTCAAATTGTAAGGCGGACAGATTTACCGCCACTGACCATAAGGCGTATCCCTGTAAGTGCCACTCGCGGAGCTGTCGACACGCCTCGTCTATCACCCAGCTACCGATAGTGACGATAAGACCCGTTTTTTCCGCCAGCGGTAAAAACTGGTCAGGATTCAGTACGCCTTGTTTTGGATGATACCAGCGCAACAGGGCCTCAAATCCTACAATGGGGCCGGCAGGGGCCTGAAATTTAGGCTGATACACCAGCCTGAGCTCTTGTCTTTCCAGCGCCAGCCACAGGTCATTCATTAGCTGAAGTTGGGTTTGCGCCAGCATATTCATTGATGGCTGAAAGAAATGGTATCCGTTACGCCCTGTATGCTTCGTGTGGTACATCGCGGCATCGGCGTTGAACATCAGTTCCCGTTCGTTTTTTCCGTCCAGCGGATAGAGCGCTATTCCCACGCTAAGGGTGACGACCAGTTCATACGGATCTATCGTAAAGGGCGCATCTATCGAATGTACCAGCGCGCTGGCAAGGGAAGCCGCTTCGTCAGGCGCGCTGA
This sequence comes from Salmonella sp. 32120201201600049SM, assembly GCF_017572835.1. Classification (NCBI taxonomy): domain Bacteria; kingdom Pseudomonadati; phylum Pseudomonadota; class Gammaproteobacteria; order Enterobacterales; family Enterobacteriaceae; genus Salmonella; species Salmonella sp. 32120201201600049SM. The sequence goes on from NZ_JAGESA010000019.1 coordinate 7,951, forward strand.
CTTCTGCAAGCAGCACAAATTCGTCGCCGCCAATCCGCGCCAGGGTAAACTGACCGCTCAGTGGTTGGTTCAGACGATGCGTGACCGCCACCAGTAGCTTATCGCCGATATCATGACCATAAGCGTCATTAACGGCTTTAAAGCCATCCAGATCCATAAACAGTAGCGCGAAAGACGTGCCTTCCCGATTCGCTTTGCTGATGGCCTGTTCCAGACGATCCTCAAGAAGTACCCGGTTTGGTAAACGGGTGAGCGTATCATGCAGCGCCAACTGCGCCAGTTCCTGGTTCGCCTGCGCCAGCGAAGAGGCAAGTAGTGCGGTACGGGCCTGAAGCCGGGCGTCAAATAAAGAAACCAGCAGAGTAATGCCCAGGATAGTCAGCGCGACCACGCTGACAAGAACGGCCAGCCAGTTGCTATCGACGCCACGATGCTCCATCGGCCAGTTTTGGGGAAAGTGTGCGGCCTTCATGCCGGCGTAATGCATGCCGGCGATAGCTATCCCCATTAATACCGCGGCGCCTGCTCGCCTCAGGGCGACATCTGTTCCCTCATGACGCAGGCGGAACGTGAGCCACAGCGCGCCGCAGGACGCCAGTAGCGCGATAATGATAGAGAGGGCAACCCATGCGCTATTCCAGGCGATAATGGAAGCAAATTGCAACGCCGCCATCCCGGTATAATGCATTGCGCTGATGCCCAGTCCCATCACCAGCGCGCCCGGTAGTAAACGGCGCAGGCGCAGTTTTTCAGCGCTAACCAGCCATAGCGCAAACAGGGAGGAGCCGATCGCGATCAGCATGGAGAGGCCGGTGAGGAACGGATCGAAGCGCATGTTCATCGCGTGATCCATCGCCAGCATCCCGACAAAATGCATCGCCCAAATACCGACGCCCAGCGCGAAGCCGCCGCCCATTAGCCATATTCTGGCGTTTGATCGGGCGCTTCCGGCTACGCGTCCGGCCATATTTAATGCGGTATAGGACGCAAAAATAGCGACAGCAAATGAAACCGCCACAAGGATGTGGTTGTACTCACTAACCGGCATGTATCATTAGCTCATTGGTTATGCAGGAAAAGAACAGGACGAGACAGTATCACCCCTTCTTTTATCCTCAACGTGTTTTAATTCCCTGTTTTTATAAGGGATAAAAGAAATCCGGGTGATAAATAATCATAGGTTAAATCGCCCGGTTCGCTACTCCAGATCGGTACAATTGATCAATTTAAGAGGGTTAACCGAGTCCATGTTTCGGCACTTATCCTGTTCAGTCGCCATCAATTCGATCCATTGCATCAAAAGCGCATCAAAAAGAAAAACGGAGACGGCAAAAACAACCAGCCACCAATACTTACGTATCATCGTCAAATCCTGTGTATTCATGCCCATGCGTGCTGGGAATATACATGAAATTTTGACGCTGAAAAGCGGACTTACAATGCTTTTACTTCTCTGAAGATAGCGCGTTTATCCCGACATTTCGCTGCTTTTTGGACAGGTTTTGTGTTTTTCTCTTTTTGACTTTTGCAAGTTCATTTTCTGAATAATGCGAAGTGACGCTCAATCTTCTGAGCCCCATTTTTACGTACTCATTATTGAGTTCAATACCGATAAACTTACGACCTGACGCCGCTGCGACAGCGCCTGTGGTGAAACTGCCCGCGAAAGGGTCCAATACGGTATCGCTCGGGTTAGAAGAGGCCAGTATGATCCGTTTTAACAGCGCGCTGGGCTTTTGCGTAGGATGGTTTTCATATTCATCCATCAGATAACGTACGCGAGGAAATGACCAGACGTTGCCCGGCACTTTTTTCTGATTGTATGGTTGGGGCGGGTTTTTTCGATAATCGATTAGCGCGCGCTTAGCGCCCGTAGTGGTTTCGACCAGAATCGCATCACGGTTAAAGGTATAGCTTTTCGGGTTTTTTACCATCATCAGGATCGGTTCATACATAGAACCAAAGTATTTTTTCGCCTGCACCCCGGAACTATCATAGGACCAGACGATACGGCTTTTGATGGTAAAAAGCGTTCGGCATTTGAGATCGATATACGGCATATTTTCTGTGCTATTCATGATGTACATGGTGCCGTGTTTCTTCAGTACGCGGTGGCACTCATCAATGCATTCATACAGCCAGGCCAGAAAAGACGCTTCGTCCCAGGACTCCACCATACCGTCGAAATCTTTTCCGATATTGTAAGGCGGATCGGCAAAAATTAAGTCAATGCTTTCAGAAGGCAGTTTTTTAAGTTCTGTTAGCGCGTCACCGTGAATAATCTTCTTCGATTCATCGCCAAAGTACTGAGGTTCACATTCCGCTTTCATGACCAAATTCCATGTGATGCGTATAAAAAAGGCGCTTCCCCATGCCGAGTAGCGCCTTTTTAAACAAGCAGTTAGCTAATCGAAATTAGTTCATGCCGTATTTTTTTAATTTTTTACGCAGCGTACCACGGTTGATGCCCATCATCAGAGCAGCACGGGTCTGGTTACCACGGGTGTATTGCATCACCATGTCCAACAGGGGCTGTTCTACTTCAGCCAGTACCAGCTCATACAGGTCATTAACGTCCTGACCATTCAGTTGAGCAAAATAGTTCTTCAGTGCCTGTTTAACCGAGTCACGCAGGGGTTTTTGGGTTACCTGATCCTGAGAGTTAACGGTAGAAACGGTCAGTACGTCAGAATTTACGCGTTGTTCGAACATAGTTCTGTCAGCTCTTTATTTCTGTTTACGCAAAATTTTCGAAGTATGCCTCCAACGCCTCCAGCTGTTCGCTGGCGTCCTCAATAGCGTTGAATGTGCGCCGAAACTGGTCGTCTGGAGCGTGCTCCTGGAGATACCAGGAGACGTGTTTACGCGCGATTCGGTACCCTTTTGCCTGACCGTAAAAGTCATGCAGTTCCCGAACATGCGTGCAAAGCAAGCGCTTTACCTCTGCCAGCGGCAGCGGCGGAAGCAGCTCCCCAGTGTCCAGATAATGCTGGATTTCCCGAAAGATCCAGGGTCTTCCCTGAGCTGCGCGGCCTATCATCAGGGCATCCGCCCCTGTATAGTCGAGAACAGCTCTGGCTTTATGCGGGTTAGTAATGTCGCCATTCGCGATAATCGGAATGGAAACTTTCTGCTTAACTGCCCGAATACTGTCGTATTCAGCTTCTCCGTTGAACAAACAGGCGCGGGTGCGGCCATGGATGGTCAGAGCCTGAATACCACAATCTTCAGCCAGTTGGGCAATCTCTACGCAGTTACGGTGTTCCGGCGCCCAGCCGGTGCGAATCTTGAGAGTCACAGGAACGTCCACTGCGTTTACGACCCCGATGAGTATAGACTTCACTAAATCCGGGTACTGCAAGAGGGCTGAACCTGCCAGCTTACGATTCACTTTCTTCGCCGGGCACCCCATATTGATATCAATAATCTGGGCGCCGCTTTCCACGTTAATACGTGCGGCATCGGCCATCTCAACAGGGTCGCTACCGGCAATTTGCACCGTGCGAATTCCTGGCTCATCAACGTGCACCATCCGTAAACGAGATTTATCGCTTTCCCACACTTGCGGGTTAGAAGACATCATCTCGGATACTGTCAATCCTGCTCCCATCTCATAGCACAGCGTCCGGAAAGGTCTGTCAGTAATGCCAGCCATGGGCGCTGCGATCAGGCGATTTCTGAGCTGATATTGTCCGATGCGCATGAGTTAAGAAATGACCATACTGTGACTGCAAGGCGGCGTATATTACGCATTTTTTGCACGAGATGAAAGGCCAAACTTTGAACAATCCACTGTTGTAGATCAATGAATCGTGCTTAAAAACAGCAAAATAAATTTATAATTCAGTAAAATCATAGGGTTATTTATTGTCGGCGGTTTTGTACGCGCTTACAAATTCCCGTAACTTCTCTCTATTTCTTCGTCCAGAAACAAGATAAGCGGAATAATCTGCTTTTTTTATAAGCTAATTACCCCAAATGAATGGGATCGCCGTCTCGTTTCAGGACAAGATCACTTCCCGCTGCGCGTGACTTTTCTCCATTGCCAGTCGGAAGGGGGCGCACAGATGCGCTTTTGTGTTCATGAATGGCACGCATAAATTTTTCCAGCTGTGCTGAAGAGCGCGTTAGCGGATGCTGCAGAACAACCCGGACAGCATTACTAAGTACGAGGGCGATGGCTGCCACCCGTTAAAACGCCAGTATCTTTTGTCCGCTGGTAGCAGCTGTTTATCCAGACGGATAGTGACAAAGAAGTTATTTCAGGCATTCATTTGATGAATTTAATGATGTCTCGGTGCCTGAAAGGCGTTAAGGCAGTTGTGTGGAGAAAAGCGTGGCCGGGCGACCACGCTGACAAGAATTATTTCTTACGGCCAGTAATGCGGCACCACTCTTCTTTTTCGACGACCGGGTCGAGAGTGAAAAGCTCGGCGTAAGCATCACAGACGCTTTCCGCCTGGCTGGCGAGAATACCTGAAAGCCCCAGCAGACCGCCCTCAACGGGCAGTACGCTGATTAACGGGGCCAGTTCGCGTAATGGGCCTGCCAGGATGTTAGCGACGACCACGTCGGCTTTCATGGCTTCTGGCTGGTCTTTCGGCAGGTACAGCTCCAGCCGGTCAGACACGCCGTTGCGTTCGGCATTATCGCGACTGGCCTGAATAGCTTGCGGATCGATATCAATACCAATCGCCTTTGCCGCTCCCAGCTTCAGCGCGGCAATCGCCAGAATGCCTGAACCGCAGCCAAAGTCGATCACGGTTTTGCCGTTGAGATCGAGCCCGTCCAGCCATTGCAGACATAAAGAGGTGGTGGGGTGCGTACCCGTACCGAACGCCAGTCCCGGGTCGAGCATCACGTTGACGGCATTCTCGTCCGGAATGTCGCGCCAGCTGGGACAAATCCACAGACGCTCGCCAAAACGCATCGGATGGAAATTATCCATCCATTCGCGTTCCCAGTCTTTATCTTCCAGTTGTTCGATTTTATGGGCAAATCCGGCACCCAGCAGCGGATGTTGCTCCAGAATAGCGACAACGTCTTTCATGTCGGTTTCGGCGTCGAACAGACCGATCACATCGGTATCGCCCCACAGACGGGTTTCGCCCGGCAACGGCTCAAAAACCGGCGTATCGTGCGTATCCTGAAAGGTAATGGAAACGGCGCCCGCTTCCATCAGCGCATCACTCAGCTCTTCAGCATTCGCGCCGGTGGTATTCAGTTTCAATTGGATCCATGGCATGGCAAAACTCTTTATTTATCAGAAGACAATACGGTGGCTTGCGAAGCGGAAGAGCCGAATCGGTTTCCGATCAGAAAAGCCAATAAACTTAACAGTAAGGCGGGCACAATCGGATGAAAGCCCAGGTACTGAATATTAAATGTGGCAAGCAGGGCATATAGCACGCCGCCCACGATCATGGCGCTTAGCGCACCTGCCGCGTTTGCCCGCTCCCAGTAAAGGCCCAATACCAGCGGCCATAAGAACACCGCTTCCAGGCCGCCAAACGCCAGCAGGTTGAGCCAAATGATCATCTCTGGCGGTTTCCACGCGGCCAGCAGCAACAGCGCGCCTAGCAGTAATGTAATCGCTGCCGACATACGCTTCAGCCGGATCTCATTTTGCATCTGATCGGGGCGCAGGTTGAGATAGAGATCTTTAATGATCGTCGCGGAACTTTGCAGCAGTTGGGCGTTAATTGTTGACATGATCGCCGCCATTGGCGCAGCGAGGAAGATCCCGGCGGCAAACGGCGGCAAAACTTTCACCATTAGCGTTGGGATCACCAGATCCGGCACCGTCAGATCCGGAAGCACCGCGCGACCCAGCGCGCCGGCAAGGTGCATCCCGAACATTAAAATCGCCACGACAATCGTACCGATAATAATGCCCCGGTGTACCGCTTTACTGTCTTTATAGGAGATGCAGCGCACCGCCGTATGCGGCAGGCCAATCACACCAAAACAGACCAGTACCCAAAAAGAGGTCATAAAGGCGGGAGAAAGTATGTCATCGGCGCCCTGCGGCGTTACCAGTTTGGGGTCGAGAGCGTGCAGCGTGTCAACGGCCTGACTTAGACCGCCCGCCGCATGGATCACGCCCACCAGCAGCACTATCGTGCCGACCAGCATCACCAGGCCCTGTAGCGTATCGTTAAGTACGCTGGCGCGAAAGCCGCCAAACGCCGTATAGAGTGCGATACTGACGCCAAATATTAGCAGGCCGGTTTCGTAGGGAATTCCCGCCGCGGTTTCCAGCAGTCGCGCGCCGCCGATAAATTGTACGGTCATTGCGCCAATAAACGCGACCAATAAACTCAGGCTTGCCAACCACACCAGCAGGCGGCTTTGGTAACGCGCGAATAGCATATCGTTAAGCGTGACGGCATTATAGCGACGCGCCAGGATAGCGAATTTTTTACCCAGAATACCCAGTGAAAGCCAGACGGCGGGAAGCTGGATCATCGCCAGCAAGACCCAGCCCAGACCGTATTTATAAGCCGCGCCGGGACCGCCGATAAATGAACTGGCGCTAATATAGGTGGCGGTAAGCGTCATCGCGAGCACGATCCCGCCCATCGAACGGCTGCCAAGAAAATATTCGTTTAAAAAGGTGCCGGCGGTACGCTTGCGCATAGCGTAAATCGAGACCCCGAAGACCACGATCAGATAGGCTACCAGCGGTAGAATGACCTCAAGCTGCATCGTCATCCTCCAGCGAAATATCGCGATAAATGAATTTCACCATCGCCCAGCACAGCAAAATAAAGACCAGTGGCGTCAATAAGCAGGCCATCTCGAACCAGTGCGGCAGACCGGTAATTCCCGGCGAGTCTCCAGGTAAGTAAGCAGCCACTAACCATGCCGCCAGATAGCAAAGGGTCAGCCACAGCGCCCAGCGCGCCTCTTTATGGGCCTGAACAAAACGAGCGTCCATTTTTTGTCCCTTATGGGTGAAGAAAGCGGGAATTGTACATGATGGGGCATCGCTATCCCCAGAAATAAAAAAGGCCGGATTCACCGGCCTTTTGAGATTAACGTGCGATTACTTTTCCTGAAGACCGAGTTTTTTCTCCAGATAGTGGATGTTGGTTCCACCGTGCTGGAAGTGCTCGTCATTCATGATGCGGGTCTGCAGATCGATATTGGTTTTGATACCATCGATAATCAGTTCCTGCAGGGCATTTTTCATACGGGCAATCGCCACGTCGCGGTTTTCACCGTAGCAGATGAGTTTGCCGATCATGGAATCATAGTACGGCGGCACCGTGTAGCCCGCGTAGATATGAGATTCCCAGCGAACGCCAAAGCCGCCAGGCGCATGGAAGCGCGTGATTTTGCCTGGGCTTGGCAGGAAGGTGTTCGGATCTTCGGCATTGATACGGCATTCTACCGCATGGCCTCGAACGACAACTTCGTCCTGTGTGATCGACAGCGGCTGACCCGCCGCGATGCGCAACTGCTCTTTGATCAAATCGACGCCGGTAATCATTTCAGTCACCGGGTGTTCAACCTGAATACGGGTGTTCATTTCGATGAAATAGAACTCGCCGTTTTCGAACAGGAATTCGAACGTCCCTGCGCCGCGATAGCCGATGTCTACGCACGCTTTCGCGCAGCGTTCGCCGATATAGCGACGCAGTTCCGGCGTAATGCCTGGCGCCGGGGCTTCTTCAACCACTTTCTGGTGGCGACGCTGCATGGAACAGTCGCGTTCCGCCAGATAGATAGCGTTGCCCTGGCCGTCCGCCAGCACCTGAATTTCGATGTGGCGTGGATTTTCCAGGTATTTTTCCATGTATACCATGTCGTTGCTGAAAGCTGCTTTCGCTTCCGCTTTGGTCATGGAGATGGACTGCGCCAGTTCAGCATCGCTACGAACTACGCGCATACCGCGGCCGCCGCCGCCGCCGGACGCTTTGATGATCACCGGATAGCCAATACGTTTGGCATGAGCGCGGTTCGCATTCATATCGTCGCCCAGCGGGCCGTCAGATCCTGGTACGGTCGGCACGCCCGCTTTTTTCATCGCGGTAATCGCGGACACTTTATCGCCCATCAGGCGGATGGTGTCCGCTTTCGGGCCGATAAAGATAAAGCCGGAGCGTTCAACCTGCTCGGCAAAATTGGCGTTCTCAGAAAGGAAGCCGTAACCCGGGTGGATTGCCACCGCGCCGGTGATTTCAGCGGCGCTAATGATAGCCGGGATGTTCAGATAACTTTTTACGGACGGTGCCGGACCAATACAGACCGTCTCATCCGCCAGCAATACGTGTTTTAAATCGCGATCCGCGCTTGAGTGCACAGCGACGGTCTTGATGCCGAGTTCTTTACAGGCTCGAAGAATACGTAGTGCGATCTCGCCGCGGTTGGCGATGACAATTTTATCCAACATGTTCGCCTCGTTACTCGATGACGACCAGTGGCTCGTCAAATTCTACCGGTTGACCACTTTCGACCAGAATCGCTTTCACAGTACCTGCTTTGTCAGCTTCGATCTGGTTCATCATTTTCATGGCTTCAACGATGCACAGGGTATCGCCCACGTTCACTTTCTGGCCCACTTCGATGAACGCTTTCGCGTCCGGGCTTGGGGTGCGGTAGAAAGTACCAACCATTGGGGAGCGTACGATGTGACCACTGATTTCCGCTGCGGCAGGCGCTTCCATTGCTGGAGTAGCCGCTGGCGCGACAGCGTTAGACAGAGCGGGTTGCTGCATCATCGGCGCCGCATAAGCCTGCTGCATCACCGGAAAACCGGCGTTTGCCGTTGTGCGGCTGATGCGAACAGATTCTTCGCCTTCAGAAATTTCCAGTTCGGAGATACCTGATTCTTCAACCAGCTCGATCAGTTTTTTAATCTTACGAATATCCATGAGTGGGTTCCGTACTCTTTGTTTAGTGTGATTGTGACAGGCGTTTTAGCGCCGTCTGTAAAGCATGTGAATGACTGCCGCGGGTAAAATACCGCGCATCTTTGATTTGCCTGTTATGCCGTAGCACCCGAAGGTGAAATTCATGATTTGCCAGTCATTGTGTGGCTATCTTCTGCCATTTTCGGGCAAAAAACAAAATATACCTTCATTGCTCGATTGTCACCCTTTCTGCGAACGAAAATCGCCGTTGGGCAATGTAAAGTCGCACATTATAACTATTTCGTCGCAATTGGCAGCTAAATACTGGTCTTATCAGGGAAGATAATCAACCCGAAACATAAAAAGGACATTACCTGTTTTGCGTTTTGCAATCGACCGCACAGTTCACCGAACTAGCGCCACCACTGGCGAAACTTCCGGTAACGCAACGCTAAAAGGGCTAACGCTAATGCCGCGTAGATGACCGGTTGCGGTGATAAAATCTTTACCGACCACAGGTAATGTATGGGAGCCAGGATCGCGACAAGATAGACGACGTTATGCAGTGTTTGCCAGCGTTTACCCAATTTACGCTGCGCAAATTGCGTTGAGGTCAACGTCAGCGCTAGTAACACCAGCCAGCTAATGATCCCAAGCGTCAAATAAGGGCGTGAAATCAACTCGCTTCCTAACAGCGCCAGGTTATGTATCCCCAGTTCCAGCAAGGCATAGCTGGTTAAATGCAGCGTAGCCCAAACGAAACACCATAATCCTAACAGGCGGCGTGTGCGTATCAATAATGGCTGTTTAGCGTAGCGCGCCAGCGGTGAAACCAGCAAGGTGGCGAGCAAAAATTTGAGCGCGGTTCTGCCGGTAAAGTGTTGGATATCCTTTACCGGGTCTGCGCTGAGTCCACCGTGATTTATCGCCCAAAAGAGCCACAGAAGCGGCAAAAAACCGGCAAGATGCAGACAAACTTTTAGCCAGGTTATCTGTTTTACTGTCAGACGCACTTAAAAATTCTCCCGCAAATTGAGACCGCGATACAGCGAAGCGACTTCATTGGCGTAGCCGTTAAACAGCAGCGTCGGCTGCCTTTGCACATCAAGGATACCGCCTGAACCAATAAAGCGTTCGGTAGCCTGAGACCAGCGTGGATGATCCACATGCGGGTTCACATTGGCGTAAAAACCATATTCGTTGGGAGCCGACAAATTCCAGGTGGTTGGCGGACGTTCGCGGGTGAGTTTAATGCTGACAATAGATTTAATACCTTTAAAACCATACTTCCATGGAACGATGAGTCGAATAGGCGCACCGTTTTGCGGGGGTAACGCCTTACCATAGACGCCAACGGTCATCAGAGTCAGCGGATGCATGGCTTCGTCCAGACGTAGCCCTTCGACATAAGGGTATTTCAGTCCGCCGCCAATAAAACGATCTTTCTGTCCTGGCATATCATCCGGCGCGTATAGCGTTTCGAATGCCACATATTTAGCGTGGCTGGTGGGCTGTGCCTGCGCGAGTAGCTTATATAAAGGGAAACCAATCCACGGCACGACCATGGACCACGCTTCGACGCAGCGCATTCGATAGATACGCTCTTCTAATGGGAAACGATGTGTTAAATCGTCATAATCCAGCGTAAATGGCTTCGCGACTTCCCCGCTGATTTTCAACGTCCACGGTTCGGTTTTCAGACTTCCGGCATTGGCCGCCGGGTCGGCTTTATCAAGGCCAAACTCATAGAAATTGTTGTAGCCCGTCACCTTATCTTCCGGCGTTAACGCTAAATCGCTTCGCCAGGCGGCAGGCTGACTAAACTCAAGCGGTTTACCGGCAGGCGCTTTCGGACGATCGTTGCCTTTAAACCAACTGAAGAGATCGGCCTGCGCCGTTGAGGGTAAGGATAAGGCGGCCGCGCTGATGCCTAATGCTTTTAGCACCTGTCGGCGCTGCATAAAAAAAGCCGATTCCGCAGTCACATCGGCTTCTGTTAATAGACGTATCTTTTTCATCACAGACTCCCGGTCTACCCACCACAACATGGCGTGTAGTGAATATGACAGGGAGTGTGTCAATGTGTAAAAATAAATAGTTAATTAAGTGTAAATTTTTTTATACGTGACGTTATTTTATCTTCACCAGCGTACGGCCCTGAACCTGATTATTGATGATGGCATCGGCGAACTTCGGCGCATCCGCCAGCGTAATCTCTGTGGCGGCCTGAGCATAGAACGATTCCGGCAGATCCTTAACCAAACGCGCCCAGGCTTCTGCGCGACGTGCCGGTGGGGTCATCACCGAGTCCACCCCTTGCAAACGCACATTACGCAGAATGAATGGCATAACGGTGGTCGGCAGCGCGAAGCCGCCCGCCAGGCCGCAGGCGGCCACGCAACCGCCATAGTTCATCTGTGCCAGGACTTTCGCCAGCACTTTATCGCCAACGGTATCAATTGCACCGGCCCATAGCTGTTTTTCCAACGGGCGAGATTCAGCAAACTCATCGCGGCTGAGAATACGGTTAGCTCCCAGGCTCTTAAGATAGCCGTGGGTGCTTTCACGTCCTGATACTGCTGCAACCTGATAGCCCAGCTTATGCAGTAATGCAACGGCAGTGCTGCCCACGCCGCCGCTGGCGCCGGTGACGACAACCTCACCGTCTTGCGGGCGAATACCTGCATCTTCAAGCGCCATGACGCACAGCATGGCGGTAAAACCGGCGGTGCCGATGATCATGGCGTTACGGCTGCTCAGTCCCGCAGGCAGCGCGACCAGCCAGTCGCCTTTAACGCGTGCGCGTTCGGCCAGGCCGCCCCAGTGGTTTTCGCCCACGCCCCAGCCAGTCAGTAGTACTTCCTGGCCTGCATGAAAGCGAGGATCTTCGCTTGCGTGAACGGTGCCGGCGAAATCAATACCAGGAATCATCGGAAAATGACGGATAATTTTCCCTTTTCCGGTGATAGCCAGAGCATCTTTATAATTCAGGCTGGACCAGTGGACATCCACCGTCACATCACCTGCCGGCAGTTGACTCTCTTCGAGATGTTGCACGGATGCGAGGGTTTTACCGTCCTGCTGTTCTAAGATCAACGCCTGCATAACCTGTCCTCACTTTACATGGTAGATTGGAAAAATAGCTACGAAGACTATACTCGCTAATTAAAACGTGATGCCGATGCAACGCAATAAATTGCCAGATAGATCCATTTTGGTAGTATGCCTGCTTCATTGCGCGCCGTGGCGAATTCCGCCTTCAGATTCGCTTTTTCATACTGTTTATAACCGTCGGAGTTAACTCAAGGATGCGATTAACGACGAAATTCTCAGCTTTTATCACGCTGCTCACGGGGTTAACGATCTTCGTGACTCTGATAGGTTGCTCGCTAAGCTTTTATAACGCCGTACAGTATAAGTATGTCAGCCGTGTGCAGGCGACGGCGACAGCCATTGATACGCACCTGGTGACCCATGATATTGTCTCGCTGACGCCGCAAATCGACGAGCTCATGATCGCTTCCGATATTGTGTGTGTCGATCTGTTGCAGGGGGAGCGCAGCGTCTACAGCCATTCTCGCGCCAGAGGTTATCGGCCAGCCGGCACCAGCGACATGTATCGCGAGCTGGTCGTACCGCTGATAAAACATCCAGGAATGTCGCTACGTCTGGTTTATCAGGACCCGATGGGTAATTATTTTCACTCACTGATCACCACGGCACCGCTGACGCTGGCGATCGGTTTTATCGTTCTGATTTTGTTTTTATCGGTGCGCTGGCTGCAGCGGCAGCTTTCCGGGCAGGAGCTTCTGGAAATTCGCTCAACGCGTATTCTGAACGGCGAACGCGGGGCGAATGTCCGCGGTTCTGTTTACGAATGGCCAGCGCGCACCAGTAGCGCGCTTGATGTATTGCTTTCCGAAATTCAGTTTGCTCACGAACAGCGTAGTCGCCTGGACACCCTCATTCGCTCCTACGCCGCGCAGGACACCAAAACCGGACTCGGTAACCGTCTGTTCTTTGATAACCAGCTGGCGACGCTGCTGGAAGATCAGGAAAAAGTGGGAGTGCATGGCGTGGTGATGATGATCCGCTTGCCAGACTTCAATCTTCTGCGCGACAGCCTGGGAGGCAATCAGGCGGAAGAGCAGATGTTTATGCTTATCAATCTGCTATCGACATTTATTATGCGTTACCCAGGCTCGCTGCTGGCGCGTTATCACCGCAGCGACTTTGCCGTGCTGCTACCGCATCGAACGCTGAAAGAAGCGGAAAGTATTGCCGGACAGCTTTTAAAAGCTGTCGATGCGCTACCGGCTAACAAAATGCTCGATCGTGACGATATGGTACATATCGGCATTTGCGCCTGGCGCAGCGGACAGTCCACCGAGCAGGTGATGGAACATGCTGAAGCCGCGGCGCGGAATGCCGCCCTGCAGGGGGGAAATAGCTGGGCTATCTACGACGACACTCTGCCGGAAAAAGGGCGCGGCAATGTGCGCTGGCGCACATTGATTGAGCAGATGCTGAACCGGGGCGGACCGCGACTTTATCAAAAACCGGCGGTCACGCGAGAAGGTCGCGTACATCATCGGGAATTGATGTGTCGCATCTATGACGGTAAAGAAGAGGTGAGCTCGGCGGAGTATATGCCGATGGTGTTGCAATTTGGTTTATCGGAAGAGTATGACAGATTACAAATTAGCCGCCTGATTACGTTGCTGGGCTACTGGCCGGATGAAAATCTGGCAATGCAGTTGACGGTTGAGTCGCTGATTCGTCCGCGTTTTCAGCGCTGGTTGCGCGATACGTTAATGCAGTGTGAAAAATCACAGCGAAATCGCATAATTATTGAACTTGCGGAGGCAGATGTTTGTCAACACATCAGCCGGTTACAACCTATCCTTCGCTTAGTCAATGCGCTTGGCGTTCGGGTGGCGGTGACACAGGCGGGTTTGACGCTGGTTAGCACGAGCTGGATTAAAGCGCTCAATGTGGAATTACTCAAGCTGCATCCGAGTCTGGTCAGAAACATTGAGAAGCGAACGGAAAACCAGCTTCTGGTTCAAAGTCTGGTAGAGGCCTGCGCGGGCACGCCTACGCAGGTTTACGCGACGGGCGTCCGTTCGCGCGGCGAGTGGCAGACGCTGACAAAACGCGGCGTGGCTGGCGGGCAGGGTGATTTTTTTGCCTCCTCCCAACTACTTGACACAAACGTGAAAAAATATTCGCAAAGATACTCGGTTTAACCTGCCGTTTAATTTGTTTTCACGTAGAATAACGCGCGCTGCGCCTCATGGGGGTGTGCTTGTCTGCTCGCCAGATTGTTGCAGCAAATATGCAGGTGAATGACCTTTGACAGGTTGCAAACGAAGGCGAGGATTGCTGCTGATTTTTTCAGCCCTGAGGGACTCAGGCCGAGATTTGTAACAAAGGAAACGAACTGCACTAATTTTCACCGTAGCAGATGATTTTTGCGCCTTGTCGCTGCTGCGTGTGGTTGGTAAAGTAAGCGGATTTTGTTTTCCGCCCCAGCTTTCAGGATTATCCCTTAGTATGTTGAAAAAATTTCGTGGCATGTTTTCCAATGACCTGTCCATTGACCTGGGTACCGCGAATACCCTCATTTATGTAAAAGGACAAGGCATCGTATTGAATGAGCCTTCCGTTGTGGCCATTCGTCAGGATCGTGCCGGTTCGCCGAAAAGCGTGGCTGCAGTCGGTCATGATGCGAAGCAGATGCTGGGCCGTACGCCGGGCAATATCGCTGCGATCCGTCCGATGAAAGACGGCGTTATCGCTGACTTCTTTGTGACCGAAAAAATGCTCCAGCACTTTATTAAACAAGTGCACAGCAACAGCTTTATGCGCCCAAGCCCGCGCGTACTGGTATGCGTGCCGGTCGGCGCGACGCAGGTAGAACGCCGCGCAATTCGTGAATCCGCTCAGGGCGCAGGCGCCCGTGAAGTCTTTTTGATCGAAGAGCCGATGGCGGCCGCGATCGGCGCAGGTCTGCCAGTTTCTGAAGCAACCGGTTCAATGGTTGTGGATATCGGTGGTGGTACCACTGAAGTTGCCGTGATCTCCCTGAACGGCGTGGTTTACTCTTCTTCTGTCCGTATTGGTGGTGACCGCTTCGACGAAGCCATCATTAATTACGTTCGTCGTAACTACGGTTCTCTGATTGGTGAAGCCACCGCAGAACGTATTAAACACGAAATCGGTTCCGCTTATCCGGGCGACGAAGTCCGCGAGATCGAAGTGCGTGGCCGTAACCTGGCGGAAGGCGTTCCACGCGGCTTTACCCTGAACTCAAACGAGATTCTGGAAGCGTTGCAGGAACCGTTGACCGGTATCGTCAGCGCGGTAATGGTGGCGCTGGAACAGTGTCCGCCGGAGCTGGCGTCAGACATCTCCGAGCGCGGTATGGTGCTCACCGGCGGCGGCGCGCTGTTGCGTAACCTTGACCGTCTGTTAATGGAAGAGACGGGCATTCCTGTCGTGGTTGCTGAAGATCCGCTGACCTGTGTGGCGCGCGGCGGCGGCAAGGCGCTGGAAATGATCGATATGCACGGCGGCGACCTGTTCAGCGAAGAGTAGTTGGATACGGGCAGGATTATCCCTGGATTGTCCTGCCTCTCCGACGCGAGAATACGCATAGCCTATGAAGCCAATTTTTAGCCGTGGCCCGTCGCTACAGATTCGCCTTATTCTGGCGGTGCTGGTGGCGCTCGGCGTTATCATTGCCGACAGCCGCCTGGGGACGTTCAGTCAAATCCGAACGTACATGGACACTGCCGTCAGTCCTTTCTATTTTATTTCAAACGGCCCTCGTGAACTGCTCGACAGCGTGTCGCAAACGCTGGCTTCTCGCGACCAGCTTGAGCTGGAAAACCGGGCGCTGCGCCAGGAATTACTGCTAAAAAACAGCGACCTGCTGATGCTGGGGCAGTACAAACAGGAGAACGCGCGGTTGCGCGAGCTGCTGGGGTCGCCGCTGCGTCAGGACGAGCAGAAAATGGTGACGCAGGTTATTTCAACGGTTAACGATCCTTACAGCGATCAGGTCGTTATCGATAAAGGCAGCGTTAATGGCGTATATGAAGGTCAACCGGTCATTAGCGACAAAGGCGTCGTAGGGCAGGTTGTCGCCGTGGCGAAACTGACCAGCCGCGTACTGCTGATTTGCGATGCGACTCATGCGCTGCCGATTCAGGTACTGCGCAATGACATCCGCGTGATTGCCGCCGGTAACGGCTGTACTGACGATCTTCAGCTTGAACATCTGCCCGCCAATACCGATATTCGCGTCGGCGATGTGCTGGTAACGTCCGGACTTGGTGGGCGTTTCCCGGAAGGGTATCCGGTGGCGGTGGTCTCCTCCGTCAAGCTGGACACTCAGCGCGCCTATACCGTCATTCAGGCACGTCCAACCGCGGGTTTGCAGCGTTTACGCTATCTGCTGCTGTTGTGGGGAGCCGATCGTAACGGCGCCAATCCGATGACGCCGGAAGAGGTTCACCGCGTCGCCAATGAGCGCCTGATGCAGATGATGCCGCAGGTGTTGCCTTCTCCGGATGCGATGGGGCCGCCGGCGCCAGTGCCGGACCCGGCGACGGGGATTACTCAGCCATCTGCGGGCCAGACTGCGCCGGTATCAACGCAACCATCGCCTTCGGGCGCGACCACGCCGCCTGCGCGTGCGCCGGGAGGGTAATGGTGGCGAGCTATCGTAGCCAGGGGCGCTGGGTTATCTGGCTCTCGTTTCTTATTGCGCTGTTGCTGCAAATCATGCCCTGGCCGGACGACATCATTGTTTTCCGGCCAAACTGGGTTTTGCTCATCTTACTGTACTGGATTCTGGCCCTGCCGCACCGCGTAAATGTGGGGACGGGATTTGTGATGGGTGCCATACTTGATCTCATCAGCGGTTCCACACTTGGCGTGCGCGCTCTGTCGATGAGTATTGTCGCCTATCTGGTCGCTCTGAAATTCCAGCTCTTCCGTAACCTGGCGCTCTGGCAGCAGGCGCTGGTGGTAATGTTGCTTTCACTGGCCGTGGACATTATTGTTTTCTGGGCCGAGTTTTTAGTGATCAACGTCTCTTTCAGACCGGAAGTGTTCTGGAGTAGTGTAGTCAATGGCGTGCTGTGGCCCTGGCTCTTTTTGCTGATGCGTAAAGTACGCCAGCAGTTTGCTGTGCAATAAAGGTCGATATGACAACTCTGTATCTTGCTTCCGGTTCCCCGCGTCGCCAGGAATTATTGACTCAACTTGGATTTTCATTCGAGCAGGTCGTGCCTGGTATTGAAGAGCAACGGCGTGCTCAGGAAAGCGCGCAGCAGTATGTTGTTCGGCTGGCGCGCGAAAAGGCGCAGGCTGGCGTGGCGCTGGTTCCCCGTGATCTGCCGGTGTTGGGCGCGGATACGATAGTCGTGTTAAACGGCGAGGTGCTGGAAAAGCCGCGCGACGCCGCTCATGCCGCAGAAATGCTGCGTTTGCTTTCCGGAAATACGCATCAGGTGATGACTGCTGTTGCGCTTGCGGACTCGCAGCAGACGCTGGATTGTGTGGTGGTAACGGAGGTGACTTTCCGCACGCTTTCTGCGCAGGATATTACTGGCTATGTCGCCAGCGGCGAGCCTTTAGATAAAGCAGGTGCATACGGTATTCAGGGGCAGGGTGGCTGTTTTGTCAGGAAGATAAATGGCAGCTACCACGCCGTGGTCGGCTTACCGCTGGTTGAAACGTATGAGTTGTTGAGTCATTTTAACGCACTGCGTGATAAAAGGGATAAACATGACGGCTGAATTGTTGGTAAACGTAACGCCATCGGAAACGCGCGTGGCGTACATTGATGGCGGTATTCTTCAGGAAATCCATATTGAGCGCGAAGCGCGACGCGGAATCGTAGGCAATATCTACAAAGGTCGTGTAAGTCGTGTACTTCCAGGTATGCAGGCGGCTTTTGTAGATATTGGGCTGGATAAAGCCGCATTTCTTCACGCTTCCGACATTATGCCGCATACCGAATGCGTGGCGGGCGACGAGCAAAAACAGTTTACCGTGCGCGATATCTCCGAACTGGTGCGTCAGGGACAGGATCTGATGGTGCAGGTAGTGAAAGATCCGCTCGGCACGAAAGGCGCGCGTTTGACCACGGACATCACGTTGCCCTCCCGTTACCTTGTTTTTATGCCCGGCGCGTCACACGTTGGCGTTTCCCAGCGTATCGAAAGCGAAAGTGAACGCGAGCGCCTGAAAAAGGTGGTGGCGGAATACTGCGACGAACAGGGCGGGTTTATTATCCGCACCGCGGCGGAAGGCGTGTGTGAAGAGGATCTCGCGTCTGACGCCGCCTATCTCAAGCGCGTCTGGACGAAAGTCATGGAGCGCAAAAAGCGTCCGCAAACGCGCTACCAGATGTATGGCGAACTGGCGCTGGCGCAGCGCGTGCTGCGCGATTTCGCCGATGCGCAGTTGGACCGAATTCGCGTCGACTCACGTCTGACCTATGAGTCGCTGCTGGAGTTTACCGCAGAATACATCCCGGAAATGACCAGTAAGCTGGAGCATTACAGTGGCCATCAGCCGATCTTCGATCTTTATGACGTGGAAAATGAGATCCAGCGCGCGCTGGAGCGTAAGGTTGAACTCAAGTCCGGCGGTTATCTGATTATCGACCAAACCGAAGCGATGACGACGGTAGATATCAATACCGGCGCGTTTGTCGGACACCGTAATCTCGACGACACCATTTTTAATACCAATATTGAAGCGACGCAGGCCATTGCCCGCCAGCTACGCCTGCGTAATCTGGGCGGCATTATCATTATCGATTTTATCGACATGAATAATGAAGATCATCGCCGTCGGGTGCTGCATTCGCTGGAACAGGCGTTAAGTAAGGATCGCGTGAAAACCAGTATTAACGGTTTTTCGCCGCTGGGACTGGTGGAAATGACCCGTAAACGGACCCGTGAAAGCGTGGAACATGTGCTTTGTAACGAGTGTCCAACCTGTCATGGCCGCGGGACGGTAAAAACGGTGGAAACCGTCTGCTATGAGATCATGCGTGAAATTGTACGTGTTCATCACGCTTATGACTCCGATCGCTTCCTGGTTTATGCTTCTCCTGCGGTGGCGGAAGCGCTGAAAGGCGAAGAATCACACGCGCTGGCGGAAGTCGAAATCTTTGTCGGCAAACAGGTTAAAGTTCAGGTCGAACCGCTTTATAACCAGGAGCAGTTTGACGTCGTAATGATGTAAAAGACCGCGACCCGTACGAGCATTTGCAGGCCGGATAAGGCGTTCACGCCGCCGTCCGGCAAAGCAAGGTTGTGAGTCGTATTTTTTGGCAGACAAGGAGAGACGCGTGAGGCGATTGCCGGGGATTTTATTGCTCACTGGAGCCGCGCTCATCGTCATTGCAGCGCTGCTGGTTAGCGGGCTGCGCCTGGCGTTGCCTCATCTTGACGCCTGGCGTCCGGCTATCCTGAATAAAATTGAGTCTGTGACCGGCGTGCCGGTGGCCGCCAGCCAACTCTCCGCAAGCTGGCAAAATTTTGGCCCTACGCTGGAAGCGCATAATATTCATGCCGCCCTGAAAGATGGCGGCGAACTGTCGATAAAACGCGTTACGCTGGCGCTGGACGTCTGGCAAAGCCTGTTGCATATGCGCTGGCAGTTTCGCGACCTGACCTTCTGGCAACTCAATTTCCGCACCAACACGCCTCTTCAAAGCAGCGACGGCGAAGGCATCGAAACCAGCCGTTTAAGCGATCTTTTCCTGCGTCAGTTCGATCATTTCGATCTGCGCGATAGCCAAATCAGTTTTCTGACGCTTTCCGGACAACGCGCGGAGCTGGCGATCCCACAGCTTACCTGGCTAAACGGCAAAGAGCGGCACCGCGCCGAAGGCGAAGTCAGCCTCTCCAGCCTGACCGGCCAGCACGGCGTGATGCAGGTGCGGATGGATTTACGCGATGACGACGGTTTGCTAAATAACGGCAGAGTCTGGTTACAGGCCGACGATATTGACGTCAAGCCGTGGCTGGGCAAATGGATGCAGGATAATGTGGCGCTCCAGACGGCGCGTTTCAGTCTGGAAGGCTGGATGACGCTCAGTAAAGGCGAAATCGCCGGAGGGGACGTCTGGCTGAAACAGGGCGGCGCAAGCTGGCTGGGCGATAACACGACGCACACGCTGTCTGTCGATAACCTGACGGCGCAGATTAGCCGCGAGCAGCCGGGCTGGCAGTTTTATATTCCGGACACACGGATTACGCTTGATGGTAAACCCTGGCCGAGCGGAGCCTTAACCGTGGCCTGGCTCCCGCAGCAGGACGTCGGCGGCGAGAATCACACACGTAGCGATGAACTACGCATTCGCGCCAGTAATCTTGAACTGGCGGGGCTGGAAGCATTACGTCCGCTGGCGGCTAAACTGTCGCCTGTGCTGGGCGAAATATGGCAGGCTACGCAGCCGAGCGGAAAGATCGCCACACTGGCGCTGGATATTCCGCTACAGGCGACCGAAAAAACGCGTTTTCAGGCATCGTGGGAAAATCTTGCCTGGAAACAGTGGAAGCTGTTGCCCGGCGCGGAACATTTTTCCGGTACGCTGGCGGGAAGCGTAGAAGACGGGCAGATGAAGGTTGCGATGCAGCAGGCTAAGATGCCCTATGAAACCGTTTTTCGCGCGCCGCTGGAAATTGAAAACGGCGTCGCGACGCTTAGTTGGTTGAAGAATGAGAACGGCTTTCAGCTTGATGGCCGCGACATTGACGTCAAAGCAAAGGCGGTACATGCGCGCGGCGGGTTCCGCTATCTGCAACCGACGGGCGACGAACCGTGGCTGGGTATTCTGGCCGGAATCAGTACCGACGATGGATCTCAGGCGTGGCGCTATTTTCCGGAAAACCTGATGGGCAAAGCGCTGGTCGATTACCTTAGCGGCGCGATTCAGGGCGGCGAGGCGGATAACGCCACGTTGGTTTACGGTGGTAACCCGCACCTCTTTCCCTATAAGCATAACGAAGGTCAGTTCGAAGTGCTGGTGCCGCTACGCAATGCGACGTTTGCTTTTCAACCCGACTGGCCGGCGCTAAAAAATCTCAACATTGAACTGGATTTCCTGAACGACGGCCTGTGGATGCGTTCGGATAGCGTCGATTTGGGCGGGGTGAAGGCCAGTAAACTCGCGGCGGCGATTCCGGATTATTCCAAAGAGAAACTGCTCATTGATGCCGATATTAACGGGCCGGGAAAAGCCGTTGGGCCTTATTTTGACGAGACGCCGCTAAAAGATTCGCTTGGCTCGACGCTGGCGGAGCTCCAGTTAGATGGCGATGTGAATGCTCGCTTACATCTTGATATTCCGCTGGATGGCGAACAGGTTACCGCTGAGGGCGATGTCTCGTTGCGTAACAACAGCCTGTTTATTAAGCCGCTAAACAGCACGCTCAAAAATCTGAACGGTAAATTCAGCTTTGTGAATGGCGCGCTAAAAAGCGGGCCGCTGACGGCAAACTGGTTTAATCAGCCGCTTAACCTGGATTTCAGTACGACGGAAGGGGCAAAAGCCTATCAGGTCGCCGTCAACCTGAACGGTAACTGGCAGCCAACGCGTATGGGCGTCTTACCGCCGCAACTGAATGACGCCCTGAGCGGCAGCGTGACGTGGAATGGTAAAGTCGGCATCGATCTTCCGTATCACGCTGACACCACTTATCACATCGAGCTGAACGGCGATCTAAGAAATGTGAGCAGTCACTTACCTTCTCCGCTAAATAAACCCGCAGGCGAAGCCATTCCGGTGAACATTCAGGCTGACGGCAACCTGAAAAGTTTTGCGCTAACGGGGAGCGCAGGGAGTAAAAATCACTTTAACAGCCGCTGGTTATTAAATCAGAAGCTGACGTTGGATCGGGCTATCTGGACGACGGACAGCCGGACGATTCCGCCATTACCTGCTCAACAAGGCGTTGAGCTCAATCTGCCGGCGCTGGATGGCGCGCAGTGGCTGGCGTTATTCCAGAAAGGCGCGGCGGATAACGTGAGCAGTTCGGCCGAGTTTCCTCAACGCGTCACGTTGCGTACTCCCGCGCTATCGCTGGGCGGCCAGCAGTGGAACAATTTGAGCGTCGTTTCAGCCCCCTCGCTGAACGGAACAAAAATTGAAGCGCAGGGCCGTGAGGTGAACGCCACGCTGCTCATGCGCAACCATGCGCCGTGGCTGGCGAACATTAAGTACCTGTATTACAACCCTGGTGTCGCAAAAACGCACGCCTCGTCACCAACGCCGACATCGCCGTTGGCTTCGGCGAACACGATTAGCTTCCGCGGCTGGCCGGACTTACAGCTTCGCTGCGAAGAGTGCTGGCTATGGGGGCAAAAATATGGGCGTATTGATGGCGATTTCGCCATCAAAGGCAATACGCTGACTCTGGCGAATGGCCTGATCGATACCGGATTCGCCCGTTTGAAAGCGAACGGCGAGTGGGTGAATGCGCCGGGTAATGAACGAACCTCGCTGAAAGGTAGTCTGCATGGTAGTAACCTCGACACGGCTGCCGGGTTCTTCGGCATCTCGACGCCAATCCAGAACGCGTCTTTTAACGTAGATTACGATCTGCACTGGCGAAACCCGCCCTGGCAACCTGAGGAAGCCACGCTCAACGGGATTTTACGTACGCGTCTGGGCAAAGGCGAGTTTACTGATCTCAGTAGCGGTCATGCCGGACAGTTACTGCGGCTGCTCAGTTTTGATGCGTTGCTGCGTAAGCTGCGGTTTGACTTCAGAGATACCTTTAGCGAGGGCTTCTATTTCGACTCTATTCATAGTACCGCGTGGATTAAAGATGGCGTCCTGCATACTGACGATACGCTGGTGGATGGGCTGGAAGCGGATATTGCAATGAAAGGTTCTGTTGATCTGGTGCGTCGTCGTCTTGATATGGAGGCCGTTGTCGCGCCGGAAATTTCCGCCACCGTGGGCGTCGCTGCCGCGTTTGCCGTTAACCCGATTGTCGGCGCGGCGGTATTTGCCGCCAGTAAAGTGTTGGGGCCGCTATGGAGCAAGGTCTCCATTCTGCGTTATCGCATTACCGGTCCGGTCGATGCGCCGCAGATCAACGAAGTTCTGCGCCAACCGAGAAAAGAAAGCCAGCAATGATTTGACGGGGGCGAGGAATTGCCCCACTCTCAGTAAATAGTCATGCCGGACGGCGCTGCGTTTATCCGGTTTGTACAATCTAACAACGTAGTCCGGATAAGGCGTGAACCGCCATCCGGCAGAAATCAACGAGTAGCAAAAACGATGAGTCTGAACCTGGTAAGTGAACAATTGCTAGCGGCGAATGGCCTGAACCATCAGGATCTGTTCGCTATTTTGGGCCAACTGGCCGAACGCCGTCTTGATTATGGCGACCTCTATTTTCAGTCGAGCTATCACGAATCCTGGGTTTTAGAAGACCGCATCATTAAAGATGGCTCATATAATATCGACCAGGGCGTTGGCGTTCGCGCCATTAGCGGCGAAAAAACCGGTTTTGCTTATGCTGACCAGATAAGCCTCCTGGCGCTGGAGCAGAGTGCGCAGGCAGCGCGAACCATTGTACGCGAGAACGGCGAAGGCAAGGTAAAAACGCTCGCCGCCGTAGCGCATCAGCCGCTCTACACCACCCTTGATCCGCTGCAAAGTATGAGCCGCGAAGAGAAGCTGGATATCCTCAGACGCGTTGACAAAGTGGCGCGAGAAGCCGATAAACGCGTGCAGGAAGTTAACGCCAGCCTGACCGGCGTATATGAATTAATCCTCGTGGCGGCGACCGACGGGACGCTGGCGGCGGATGTCCGTCCACTGGTGCGGTTGTCCGTTAGCGTGCAGGTGGAAGAAGACGGTAAACGCGAGCGCGGCGCCAGCGGCGGCGGCGGTCGCTTTGGTTATGAGTATTTTCTTGCCGATCTCGACGGCGAGGTGCGCGCCGACGCGTGGGCGAAAGAAGCGGTACGCATGGCGCTGGTTAATCTCTCCGCGGTCGCTGCGCCAGCGGGGACGTTACCGGTGGTTCTGGGCGCCGGGTGGCCGGGCGTATTGCTGCACGAAGCGGTCGGGCACGGGCTGGAAGGTGATTTCAACCGTCGTGGGACGTCTGTGTTTAGCGGTCAGATCGGCGAGCAGGTTGCCTCCGCGCTTTGCACCGTAGTGGATGACGGCACAATGATGAACCGTCGTGGCTCCGTTGCTATCGATGATGAAGGTACGCCAGGCCAGTACAACGTATTGATTGAAAATGGCGTGCTGAAAGGATACATGCAGGACAAGCTGAACGCGCGCCTGATGGGCGCTGCGCCGACCGGTAACGGGCGTCGCGAATCTTATGCGCATCTGCCGATGCCGCGTATGACGAATACCTATATGTTGGCGGGGCAGTCAACGCCGCAGGAAATTATCGAATCCGTTGAGTACGGCATCTATGCGCCTAACTTTGGCGGCGGTCAGGTGGATATCACCTCCGGCAAGTTTGTGTTCTCTACCTCGGAAGCGTATCTGATTGAAAACGGCAAAGTCACGACGCCGGTGAAGGGCGCGACGTTGATTGGATCAGGCATTGAAACGATGCAACAGATCTCCATGGTCGGCAATGACCTTAAGCTGGATAACGGGGTGGGGGTTTGCGGTAAAGAGGGGCAAAGTCTGCCGGTAGGCGTAGGCCAGCCGACGCTGAAAGTCGATAACCTGACGGTTGGCGGCACCGCATAACTGCCCGCCTTATCAGGCCTGTGGTGTGTGCCGCCCAGGCCTGATAAGCGCAGCGCCATCAGGAAATGTCAGCCTCGGGTGGCATCTGGCCTACAATCGTCTTCAGCAATTACCCGGTGTTTTTATTTTTCTTTCCCTCGCCCGTGCATCCCCTGAAACAGGTGTGCGACATCGACAAAATAGTCAGTTAACGCGTTAATCACTACCTGCACTTTAAGCGGCAGCTTATCTTTTTCGGTGTACAGCGCGTACACCGGACGGGGATCGGACTGATAGCGAGGCAGCAGGATCTCCAGATCGCCACGATTGATCTCATCGATCACCCACATCAGCGGCACATAAGCGATTCCGGTTCCGGCGGTCAGCCAGCGTACCAGCGTCATCGGATCGTTAGTGACGAACCGCCCCTGTGGAATCAGTCGGGTAGAAATTCCTTCCGGCGCGATAAGTTCAAACTCATTATCCGGGCGCACGCTATATTCCAGCCAGGAATGGCTACTGAGATCGGCGGGTTTTTCCGGGACGCCGTACTGAGCGAGGTAGGGCTTGGCGGCGCACACAACCATCGGCATCGCGCCGAGTCGACGGGAAAACAGGCTGGAGTCTTGCAGCGCGCCCACGCGGATCACCACGTCCAGCCCGTCGGCAATTAAATCCGGAGCCGGAATTCCTGTCACCAGATTGACCGCCAGACCGGGATACTCTTTTAATAATTTTGCGGTAAGCCCGGCCAGCACATTTTGAGCCATGGTTGAAGAACAGCCGATACGCAATGTACCGATAGGCGTGTTATTAAAAGCGTAAAGCTGCTCGTGAACATCCTGCACTTCATGCAACATACGCCGACAGCCCTGATAATAGATTTTTCCAGCCTCGGTGAGCCCAATGCTGCGTGTGCTGCGGTTGAGCAATTTAACCTGAAGCTCATCTTCCAGTTTCGCCACAGTCTGGCTGATGGACGATACGCTCATTTGCAGCTGTCTGGCTGCGGCGGTAAAAGAGCCAAACTCGACAACTTTGGCGAATACCGACATTCGTTTTAATCGTTCCATTATTCACTCTGGCTTAAAAGTGATTTAGATCACATAATATAGATAACAGCATAACAATTACGTTAATATACTATTATTCGAATAAGAGCTATGTCGCTCTCGCCTGGCGTCTCTTGCCCTTCTCTGCGGCGATGTAGCTTAACAATCTATCGCCTGCTCTCTCTCAGAAATCAAGGTCAACATGAGTCTGTTTCCCGTTATCGTGGTGTTTGGTCTTTCCTTCCCACCGATATTTTTCGAATTGCTTTTGTCACTGGCTATTTTTTGGCTGGTGCGTCGGATGCTTGTGCCGACGGGTATCTATGATTTTGTCTGGCATCCGGCTCTGTTCAATACCGCGCTGTATTGTTGTCTGTTTTATTTAATATCGCGCCTGTTCGTTTGAGGTTGAAGTGAAAACACTAACAAGAAAACTCTCCCGTACGGCCATTACCCTCGTACTGGTTATTCTGGCCTTTATCGCCATTTTCCGCGCCTGGGTGTATTACACCGAATCTCCCTGGACGCGCGACGCGCGTTTTAGCGCCGATGTCGTCGCTATTGCCCCGGATGTCGCGGGCCTGATTACCCATGTAAACGTGCATGATAACCAACTGGTGAAAAAGGATCAGGTCCTGTTTACCATCGATCAGCCACGCTATCAAAAAGCGCTGGCGGAAGCGGAAGCTGATGTAGCCTATTATCAGGTCCTGGCGCAGGAAAAACGCCAGGAAGCCGGTCGCCGTAATCGCCTCGGCGTACAGGCGATGTCCCGGGAAGAGATCGATCAGGCGAACAATGTCTTGCAGACTGTACTGCATCAACTGGCTAAAGCCCAGGCGACGCGCGATCTGGCTAAACTCGATCTGGAACGCACCGTCATTCGCGCGCCTGCCGACGGCTGGGTGACTAACCTCAATGTTTATGCCGGTGAATTTATTACCCGCGGTTCCACGGCCGTCGCCCTGGTGAAAAAGAACTCTTTTTACGTGCAGGCCTATATGGAAGAGACCAAGCTGGAAGGCGTGCGTCCGGGATATCGTGCCGAAATCACGCCGCTTGGCAGCAACCGGGTATTAAAAGGTACCGTCGATAGCGTGGCGGCAGGGGTAACGAATGCCAGCAGTACCAGCGATGCGAAAGGGATGGCGACGATAGACTCTAACCTCGAATGGGTGCGTCTGGCCCAGCGTGTTCCGGTGCGCATCCGGCTCGACGAGCAGCAGGGGAATTTGTGGCCTGCCGGTACGACGGCAACCGTCGTGATCACCGGTAAGCAGGATCGTGACGCAAGCCAGGACTCCTTCTTCCGTAAACTGGCGCACCGGCTGCGCGAATTCGGTTAATCGTCATGGGCATTTTCTCCATTGCCAACCAGCACATTCGTTTTGCGGTAAAGCTGGCGTGCGCCATTGTGCTGGCATTATTTATCGGCTTCCATTTTCAACTGGAGACGCCGCGTTGGGCGGTGCTGACCGCCGCGATCGTGGCGGCAGGCCCGGCATTTGCCGCCGGCGGGGAACCCTATTCCGGCGCTATCCGTTATCGCGGAATGTTGCGTATTATCGGGACGTTTATTGGCTGTATCGCCGCGCTTATCATTATTATCTCTATGATCCGCGCGCCGCTATTGATGATTCTGGTGTGCTGTGTCTGGGCCGGTTTTTGTACCTGGATCTCCTCTTTAGTACGGATCGAAAACTCTTATGCGTGGGGACTGTCAGGTTATACTGCGCTGATCATTGTGATTACCATTCAGACGGAGCCGCTGCTCACGCCGCAATTTGCGCTTGAGCGCTGTAGCGAAATCGTCATCGGCATTGGCTGCGCTATTTTAGCGGATCTGCTTTTCTCGCCGCGATCGATAAAGCAGGAGGTTGATCGCGAACTGGACAGTTTACTGGTAGCGCAATATCAGCTAATGCAACTTTGTATTAAGCATGGCGACAGCGAAGAAGTCGACAACGCCTGGGGCGATCTGGTGCGACGCACGGCGGCGCTGGAGGGGATGCGAAGTAATCTGAATATGGAATCTTCGCGCTGGGTACGCGCTAACCGCCGCCTGAAAGCGTTGAATACGCTTTCGCTCACGCTGATTACGCAATCCTGTGAAACTTATCTTATTCAAAACACGCGGCCGGAACTGATTACCGATACATTCCGGGAACTGTTCGAGACGCCGGTTGAAACGGTACAGGACGTCCACAGGCAGTTAAAACGGATGCGGCGTGTTATTGTCTGGACCGGCGAGCGCGAAACGCCCGTCACGCTTTATAGTTGGGTAGGCGCTGCGACGCGCTATCTGCTGCTTAAACGCGGCGTGATCAGCAACACCAAAATCAGCGCGACGGAAGAAGAGATCCTGCAAGGCGAGCCCGTAGTTAAAGTGGAATCCGCTGAACGTCACCATGCGATGGTGAACTTCTGGCGCACCACGCTTTCCTGCATTCTGGGGACATTATTCTGGCTATGGACCGGCTGGACATCGGGTAATGGCGCGATGGTGATGATTGCCGTGGTGACCTCGCTGGCGATGCGTTTACCCAATCCGCGCATGGTCTGCATTGATTTTATTTATGGCACTCTGGCGGCGTTGCCGCTGGGATTGCTCTATTTCCTGGTGATTATTCCCAATACGCAGCAAAGTATGCTGTTGTTATGTTTGAGCCTGGCGGTATTGGGGTTCTTTATCGGCATTGAGGTCCAGAAACGGCGTCTGGGGTCGATGGGGGCGCTGGCCAGTACGATTAACATTATTGTGTTGGATAATCCGATGACGTTCCATTTCAGCCAGTTCCTCGATAGCGCGTTGGGGCAAATTGTCGGCTGTATGCTGGCGTTTATCGTCATCCTGCTGGTGCGTGATAAATCCAAAGATCGAACCGGTCGCGTGCTGCTTAATCAGTTTGTTTCCGCTGCGGTCTCGGCAATGACGACCAACGTGGTACGTCGTAAAGAAAACCGTCTGCCTGCGTTATATCAGCAACTCTTTTTGCTGATGAATAAATTCCCTGGCGATTTGCCGAAGTTTCGCCTGGCGCTAACGATGATCATTGCTCATCAACGTCTGCGCGACGCGCCGATACCGGTTAATGAAGATCTGTCAGTGTTCCACCGTCAGCTTCGTCGTACCGCAGACCATGTTATTTCCGCCGGAAGCGATGATAAACGGCGACGCTACTTTGGTCAGTTGCTGGATGAGCTGGATATCTATCAGGAGAAATTACGTATCTGGGAGGCGCCGCCGCAGGTGACGGAACCGGTTAAACGCCTGACGGGCATGTTACATAAATACCAGAACGCGCTTACCGATAGCTAACCCACAAGAACCGATGCCAAAAGCGTCGGTTTTTTTATGACTATACTTATTTGAGATACAAAAACAGCGCAAGAGTGCTCCGGGGCTAAAAGCGTTTCTGGAAGTGAAACCTCTGCATAATGATGCTTAGTAGTAAAACAGACAATTGTCTGTCGGGGATGGTGGCTGGCTATGAATGTCTATACTTTTGATTTTAATGATATTAAAAACCAAAGCGATTTTTATCGCGAGTTTACGCAGACGTTTGGTCTTGCCAGTGAGAAAGTAAGCGATCTTGATACATTATGGGATGCGGTAATGAGCGATATCTTACCCCTACCGCTAGAGATTGAGTTCGTTCACCTGCCTGATAAACTGCGCAGGCGCTACGGGGCGCTGATTTTACTCTTTGATGAAGCGGAAGAAGAGCTGGAGGGACGGCTACGATTTAATGTCCGGCATTGAAAAAGCATAAAAAAGCCCCCGACAGGCGGGGGCAAGTCGTCGGGTTAGACGACGAGGGTTTACTTATACAACTCGGCGGTGGCGTGCCAGTTATCACCTTCTTTTAATTCGATGATGCGATAGCTATTAGCGCCTGCTTTTTCGGCTTTAGCGACGATCTCCTGGCGCATATCCATTGGCGTACTGCCAATCTGCGAGACGGAAATGGTGCCCATCGGTTGCAGATTCTGCGCCTGTTCCGCGTTGACCTGGTGTACTGCGGCATTTGCGCCGAAAGAGAGCAGAGTGGCCAGGCCGAGTGATGCGATAATGTATTTCGTTTTCATGGTCTTTTATTCCTTTATAGGGTCAACCTCGCGGATTAATGGGCTTTTCTTATGCGATATCTCCGCGAAGCAATGACACGTTATATGCGATGGCAGGTGAATTTTATTTGTACAGTTCGGCAGTGGCGTGCCAGTTGCTGCCGCTACGCGCTTCGGTAATGTGGTAGGCCGTAGCGCCTTGTTCATCCGCTTTTTTGCTCAGCATGGCGTTCATATCCATAGGCGATGAGCCGATAGCGCTGACTGAAACCGATCCGATTGCTTCACGATTTTGCGCTTGCTCTGCGCTGATAGGTTCTGCGGCGAAAGCGCCAAAAGAGAGAACGGACAGAACACTTAATGTTGCAACAGTGGTTTTGATTTTCATGATTTTTACCTCGTCGAATTCCTTTACTGGGGTCTTTGTTTCGTGACCCTCATCACAAAATTAAGTATACACTAATCACGCG
Source organism: Salmonella sp. 32120201201600049SM (assembly GCF_017572835.1). NCBI lineage: Bacteria > Pseudomonadati > Pseudomonadota > Gammaproteobacteria > Enterobacterales > Enterobacteriaceae > Salmonella > Salmonella sp. 32120201201600049SM. The sequence continues at coordinate 38,144 of NZ_JAGESA010000019.1, forward strand.
ATTAATTAATACCACGCTAATTGTTTCTGCTTTTTAAAGACATTAAAAATTTTATTTTTTATAACGTTATGGAATTAAAATTGCTGTTTTTCGCCGCTGCTGTTTAAAAAATAAAAGAAAATCAATCGGTTAAAAAATTTGACATTTTGTGCGTTTTTTTGATTTGTCATTCATGTGGTGAATGTTTAAGGGCATGATTTGCCAAATGATAGCTGTACAGGAAAGCGGCGAGGGGAGAGGACAAAAAGGTGCCTCCGCCGTACGACGACGGAGGAAGTGGGACTAAAGCTCTTGTTCAAAAAGTTCCAGAATGGCTTCGTACAGATCTCTTACGGAAAAGCCGCTGGCAGGCGTAGTGAAGATAGTATCGTCGCCGGCAATCGTGCCGAGAATACCTTCTGCTTTCCCCAGTGAATCCAGCAGGCGCGCGATGAGTTGTGCCGCGCCGGGGCTGGTATGAATCACCACGACAGCGTCGTTATAGTCGATATCCAGCACCAGATTTTTCAACGGACTGGATGTTGTTGGGACGCCCAGTTCAGCCGGAAGACAGTACACCATTTCCATTTTTGCGTTACGTGTACGCACTGCGCCGAACTTAGTCAACATGCGCGAGACCTTGGACTGATTGATATTTTCAAAGCCCTGATCCTGCAACGCGAGGACGATTTCGCCCTGTGAGCTGAATTTTTCTTCTTTGAGGAGCGCTTTAAACGCTCTTACTAGTTCTTCTTGTTTAGCCGAGCTTCGCATAAGTCACCCGTAATATGGCAGTAGAAACAACATTATTGTGCATACAGATGAATTTTTATGCAAACAGTCTGCCTTGTTTAAGGCTGAAATAATGTTATGAAAGAGCGGAATTTTATCAAATTTCGTTATCAAGAAACATGCCTGTGTCACGCCTCGCAAATAAGATTAAAAGTAAATTAATTGTTATCAAAATGATGTTGTTTTGAGAGGATAGTAGGGTATATTGTCACCACCTGTAGGAACGTTGCTCTCTGGTTGCAGTCGATCCGGATTACGCAAATTAAATGCATAAAAGCCAAAATTGCGCGACTCCGCATTCTTGATGAGTGAGGATTGTAATCATTGAATTTGTGAATTAAGGTCGCCGCCGCGGAGCAATAGACACTTAGCTAATCATATAATAAGGAGTTTAGGATGAAAGTCGCAGTCCTCGGCGCTGCTGGTGGTATCGGTCAGGCGCTGGCATTACTTTTAAAAAACCAACTGCCTTCAGGTTCAGAACTCTCCCTGTACGACATCGCTCCAGTGACTCCCGGTGTGGCCGTTGATTTGAGCCACATCCCCACCGCTGTAAAAATCAAAGGTTTCTCCGGTGAAGACGCAACCCCGGCGCTTGAAGGCGCTGACGTAGTACTGATTTCTGCGGGTGTGGCGCGTAAGCCGGGTATGGACCGTTCCGACCTGTTTAACGTTAACGCCGGCATCGTGAAAAACCTGGTGCAGCAGATCGCTAAAACCTGCCCGAAAGCGTGCGTGGGCATTATCACCAACCCGGTGAACACCACCGTTGCGATTGCGGCGGAAGTGCTGAAAAAAGCAGGCGTATACGACAAAAACAAACTGTTTGGCGTTACCACGCTGGATATCATCCGCTCTAATACCTTTGTTGCAGAGCTGAAAGGTAAGCTGCCAACGGAAGTTGAAGTGCCGGTGATTGGCGGACACTCCGGCGTGACGATTCTGCCGCTGCTGTCGCAGATTCCAGGCGTAAGTTTTACCGAACAAGAAGCGGCCGAGCTGACTAAACGTATTCAGAACGCCGGTACTGAAGTCGTCGAGGCGAAAGCCGGCGGCGGATCGGCAACCCTCTCTATGGGTCAGGCTGCCGCGCGTTTCGGTCTTTCACTGGTTCGCGCTCTGCAGGGCGAAAAAGGCGTGGTGGAATGCGCCTATGTGGAAGGCGACGGTCAGTATGCCCGTTTCTTCTCTCAGCCGCTGCTGCTGGGTAAAAACGGTGTAGAAGAGCGTAAATCCATCGGCACACTGAGCGCTTTCGAGCAACATTCGCTGGACGCTATGCTGGATACGCTGAAAAAAGATATTCAGTTGGGTGAAGATTTTATTAATAAATAAGCTGTTCCTGCCCGATGCCGGGGCTTTTGCTCCGGCTTCTTTGACTGTAAACAAGCCACGAAATCAAGTACTAAATCTGCTAAACTCCTCACGTCTTATCGGTTATTAACGAGAACGTCGTGAAAAAGATCCAAAGAACGCAAACCCGCGATCACATTACGCAAATGCTTCGCTATGAAATTCTTTCCGGCAATATAAAAGCGGGAGAAGAACTCGCGCAGGAAAGTATTGCGGAGCAGCTTGGTCTTTCACGAATGCCGGTTCGAGAAGCGCTACAGTCACTCGAACAGGAAGGTTTTTTAATCCGACTGCCCAACAGGCACATGCAGGTCGCGCATCTTGAGGCCGATCGCGTGAGTCATATTTTTCGCGTGATTGCCGCGATGGCTGCCGAAATGTTTTCGCTGATACCCAGCGAAGTAGGCGATGCCCTCCTGATACGTGCGCAAGCGCTGGCTGTCGCAGAAGATAAATCCTGCGAACTGGAGTGTCATGCGATGCTGATTTCTTATGTGAATAACCGCTATCTGGAAAAGGTGTATCAGCAGTTCCTGGACGGTTATGTCTCTTATGTTATTTTGCATCTGAAAAAAGATAATCAGGAGTCGGCGCAGCTTTTCGCTGAACTGGCTGACGTCATACGCCAGGGGCGGCGTGATGAGATTGGGCAAGTTATGCAGCGTTATTTCCTCTCTTTAGCAGAAATAATGCGTCAACATATGAAGGATTGGGAAAGTGCAGAAGCCTAAGTTAGGAAAGATTAAGCTTCTTTCAGCGAAAGAACAGGTCGCGGCAGTGCTGCGTAAAGCGATTCTTTCGAGGGAGTTAGTGGAAGGGCAGGAGATTACGTTAGAAGGCATTGCCGGAATGGTCGGCGTGTCCAGTATGCCAGTGCGCGAGGCGTTTCAGATTCTGGCGGCGGATGGGCTGATAAAAGTGCGCCCTAATAAAGGGGCGGTGGTGTTGGGCATCAATGAACAAACGATCCGTGAACACTATGAAATTCGCGCGCTGTTAGAAAGTGAGGCGGTGGCTAAAGCTTCTCGTCCTGGCACCGATATCTCGCGGATAGCCCAGGTGCATTATGCCGCTGAAAAGGCTCTCGCGGAAAATAACTCGGCGGAATACTCCGACCTGAATCAGGCATTTCATATGGAAATATGGAATGTTGCTGGCAACGAAAAAATGAAAATGTTGCTCTGTAATATGTGGAACGGCCTGTCGATGGGCCATAAGGTCACCGAAGAAGAGTATGCCGTGATTTCCATTCAGGAACATAAAAGTATTCTGCAAGCTCTTGAACTTCATGATGAAACATTGGCACGCCAGCGCATGCGCGAACACATTATTCGCTCGATGGAGAATATGCTGACCCGCTATGTTGGTGACCCTTCTGCCTGATCTTTTCGCCTGCGTGAGCATCGCAGGCGCTTCAACCAATTCTTCAATTCTATTAATCACGTCCAGTAACGATCTAACCACGATCTTGATGTAGATCCCACTCCTGCATCTTTCCTGAGAAACGATTTGACTTAGTTTTTGTATGGGAATAATTTCTCCCTGTCAATATTGGATACAATATCATATATCATTGATTGGATAATTATAAATATGGAACCCATTACCCTTACCTTATGTTTATTGGTGTTCGCTATAGCAATGTTCGTGTGGGAGAAAATACCGCTCGCGGTCACTTCCATGGTGGTTTGCGTGGCGTTAGTCCTCACCGGCGTGCTGGACCTGAAGCAGGCGTTCGCTGGCTTTATCGACACCAACGTCATCCTCTTTGTTGCGATGTTTATCGTCGGCGGTGCGCTATTTGAAACCGGAATGGCGAATAAAGTGGGCGGCGTGATTACGCTCTTCGCAAAGACTGAAAAACAGCTGATTTTCACCATCATGGTGGTGGTCGGCGTGATGTCCGGTTTTCTCTCCAATACCGGTACCGCAGCGGTGCTGATTCCCGTTGTTATCGGCGTCGCGGCGAAATCTGGTTTTGCCCGTTCCCGCCTGCTGATGCCGCTGGTTTTCGCTGCTGCGCTTGGCGGTAACCTGTCGCTAATTGGCGCGCCGGGCAACCTGATTGCGCAATCGGCATTGCAGAATATCGGCAGCGGCTTTGGTTTCTTTGAATACGCCAAAGTGGGTTTGCCGATGCTGGTTTGCGGTATCCTGTATTTCCTGACCATCGGCTATAAGTTCCTGCCGAATAACCCAAACAGCGGCGCTGTAGGCAGCATCGGCGAGCAGCATGACTACAGCCATGTTCCGCGCTGGAAGCAACTCCTGTCGTTAATTGTGCTGATCGTCACGATCCTCGGCATGATTTTTGAAAAGCAGATTGGTATTAGTCTGGCGGTTACCGGCTGTATCGGCGCGCTGGTGCTGGTGGTGACCGGCGTGCTGAGTGAAAAACAGGCGTATAAAGCCATTGATTCCCAAACTATTTTTATCTTCGGCGGTACGCTGGCGCTGGCAAAAGCGCTGGAAATGACCGGCGCGGGCAAACTGGTTGCGGATTGCGTGATCGGTATGCTGGGGCAAAACTCCTCGCCGTTCATGCTACTGGTCGCGGTTTTTGCGCTCTCCGTCATCATGACCAACTTTATGTCTAATACCGCCACGACCGCGCTGCTGGTGCCGGTAAGTCTGTCGATTGCCGCAGGCATGGGGGCCGACCCGCGTGCGGTTCTGATGGCGACGGTCATTGGCGGTTCCTGCGCCTACGCAACCCCTATCGGTATGCCTGCCAACATGATGGTGCTCTCCGCGGGTGGCTATAAATTTGTCGACTACGCTAAGGCCGGTATCCCCCTGATTATCGTTTCAACCATTGTCAGCTTGATCCTGCTGCCAATCCTTTTCCCTTTTCATCCGTAATTAACGGAAGCTGTTCTGACTAAGGAGCATTTATGAGTAAAAGTGAACAGATATCCCATATGACCGACGTTATGGCCAAGTTTGTGGGATATACCGGCAAAGTTTTGCCTGATGATGTCACTGCAAAACTGGAAGATTTGCATAAGAAAGAGACCAGTAAACTGGCCGACGTCATCTTTACTACCATGATTGAGAACCAGCGTCTGGCGAAAGAGCTGGATCGACCTTCCTGCCAGGACACCGGTGTCATTCAGTTTCTGGTGGAGTGCGGGACGAACTTTCCGCTGATTGGCGAGCTGGAAGCGTTGTTGCGTGAGGCGGTGATCAAAGCAACTGTAGATTCTCCGCTGCGCCACAACAGCGTAGAAACTTTTGATGAATACAACACCGGTAAAAACGTGGGTAAAGGTACGCCGACGGTCTTCTGGGAAATCGTTCCCAATTCCGATCAGTGCAGCATTTATACCTATATGGCAGGCGGTGGTTGTTCTCTGCCGGGGAAAGCGATGGTGCTGATGCCGGGTGCAGGCTATGAAGGTGTGACCCGCTTTGTACTGGATGTGATGACCAGCTACGGCCTCAACGCGTGTCCGCCGCTGCTGGTTGGCGTGGGCGTAGCGACCTCTGTTGAAACGGCGGCACTGCTATCGAAAAAAGCGCTGATGCGTCCGATCGGTTCGCATAACGAGAATGAGCGTGCAGCCTCGCTGGAAAAAATGCTGGAAGACGGCATTAACAAAATTGGCCTGGGGCCGCAGGGGATGTCCGGTAATACCTCCGTTATGGGCGTGAACATTGAAAACACCGCGCGTCATCCTTCTACCATCGGCGTGGCGGTAAACGTCGGCTGCTGGTCGCACCGTAAAGGGCATATCGTTTTCGATAAAGATTTGAATTACACCATTACGTCTCACAGCGGAGTGAATTTCTGATGACTAAAAAAATCCTGACTACGCCAATTAAAGATGAAGATTTAGCGGATATTAAGGCTGGCGATATTATTTATCTCAACGGTCATATTGTTACCTGCCGTGACGTAGCCCATCGCCGTTTAATTGAAGGTGGTCGCGAACTTCCGGTAGATGTTCGCGGCGGCGCTATTTTACACGCTGGCCCCATTGTCCGCCCAATTAAAGGCGAAGACGATAAGTTTGAAATGGTCTCCGTTGGCCCAACCACCAGCATGCGTATGGAGAAATTCGAAAAAGAATTTATTGCGCAGACTGGCGTGAAATTAATTGTGGGTAAAGGCGGTATGGGTAAAGGTACCGAAGAGGGCTGTGCTGAACACAAAGCGCTGCACTGCGTATTCCCTGCCGGTTGTGCGGTTGTAGCCGCCGTGTGCGTGGAAGAAATTGAAGATGCCCAATGGCGCGATCTGGGGATGCCGGAAACGCTGTGGGTCTGTCGGGTTAAAGAGTTTGGCCCGCTGATTGTTTCTATTGATACCCATGGGAATAATCTGTTTGAACAGAACAAAATTATTTTTAATCAGCGTAAAGAGATCGTCGCTGATGAAATATGCCAGAACGTAAGTTTCATCAAATAAACCTGATTACGTAAATTGCACGATAATGGTGGTAATACGTTATGACGATAATAATAACCAAGGGCTCTGGCCGGGGGCGGCTCAGGGAAATCCACCCTTATTATTTCATCGTCATAAATAGCCCCATTATCGTGCCTCCTGCCTGAAGGCTATTTTATGACTAATGCAGCTCTGCTATTAGGTGAAGGCTTCACCCTGATGTTCCTCGGCATGGGGTTCGTGCTGGCGTTTCTGTTCCTGCTGATTTTCGCCATCCGCGGCATGTCCGCCGTGATTACTCGCTTCTTCCCGGAACCCGTCGCCGCGCCCGCACCGCGCGCCGTTCCCGTCGTGGACGACTTCACCCGCTTAAAGCCGGTGATTGCCGCCGCCATTCACCATCACCGCCACCACGTTTAATTTCCCGGAGGGATCCATGACTATTGCCATTACCGACGTCGTCCTGCGTGACGCCCACCAGTCCCTGTTCGCCACCCGCCTGCGCCTTGATGATATGCTGCCGATTGCCGCTCAGCTCGATGATGTGGGCTACGGGTCGCTGGAGTGCTGGGGCGGCGCCACCTTTGACGCCTGTATCCGCTTCCTCGGCGAAGACCCGTGGGTTCGCCTGCGCGAGCTCAAAAAAGCCATGCCGAAAACCCCGCTGCAGATGTTGCTGCGCGGCCAGAACCTGCTCGGCTATCGCCACTACGCCGATGACGTGGTGGAACGCTTCGTCGAACGCGCCGTCAAAAACGGCATGGACGTCTTCCGCGTCTTCGACGCCATGAACGACCCGCGCAATATGAAGGCCGCCCTGCAGGCGGTACGCAGCCACGGGGCGCACGCCCAGGGCACCCTCTCCTACACCACCAGCCCGGCCCACACCCTGCAGACCTGGCTGGATTTAACGGAGCAACTGCTGGAAACCGGCGTCGATTCCATCGCCATCAAGGATATGTCCGGTATCCTGACGCCAGTGGCGGCGTATGAGCTGGTCAGCGAAATCAAAAAACGCTATGACGTGCGCCTGCACCTGCACTGCCACGCCACCACCGGGATGGCGGAGATGGCCCTGCTGAAGGCTATCGAGGCGGGCGTTGACGGCGTGGACACGGCGATTTCCTCCATGAGCGCCACCTACGGCCACCCGGCCACCGAAGCGCTGGTCGCCACGCTTGCCGGAACCGGATATGACACCGGGCTGGATATCCTGAAGCTGGAAAACATCGCCGCGTACTTCCGCGAGGTGCGCAAAAAATATCACGCCTTTGAAGGCCAGCTGAAAGGCTACGACAGCCGTATTCTGGTGGCGCAGGTGCCGGGCGGAATGCTCACTAACCTCGAAAGCCAGCTGAAGCAGCAGAACGCGGCGGACAAACTGAACCAGGTGCTGGCGGAAATCCCCCGCGTGCGCGAGGACCTCGGCTTCATCCCGCTGGTGACCCCCACCTCGCAGATTGTCGGCACCCAGGCGGTGCTCAACGTCCTGACCGGGGAACGCTACAAAACCATCGCCAAAGAAACCGCCGGCATTCTGAAAGGCGAGTACGGCCACACCCCGGTGCCGGTTAACGCCGCGTTACAGGCCCGCGTGCTGGAAGGGGGCGCTCCGGTGACCTGCCGCCCGGCGGACCTGCTGAAGCCGGAACTGGCTGAACTGGAAGCGGACGTGAAGCGCCAGGCGCAGGAGAAGGGCATTCAGCTTGCGGGAAACGCCATTGACGACGTGCTCACCGTGGCGCTGTTCCCGCAGATTGGGCTGAAATTCCTCGAAAACCGCCATAACCCGGCGGCGTTTGAGCCACTGCCGCAGGCGGAAGCCGCGCAGCCGGTGGCAAAAGCAGAGAAGCCTGCCGCTTCCGGTATCTACACCGTGGAAGTGGAAGGCAAAGCCTTTGTGGTGAAGGTCAGCGACGGCGGCGATATCAGCCAGCTCACTGCGGCTGCACCTGCTGCCTCTTCTGCTCCTGCCACCGCCCCGGCAGGCGCCGGCACCCCGGTCACCGCCCCGCTGGCGGGCAACATCTGGAAGGTGATTGCCACCGAGGGCCAGACGGTGGCCGAAGGCGATGTGTTGCTGATTCTGGAAGCCATGAAGATGGAAACCGAAATCCGCGCCGCGCAGGCCGGGACGGTACGCGGTATCGCGGTGAAGTCCGGGGACGCGGTTTCCGTCGGCGACACCCTGATGACGCTGGCGTAACGGAGAACTGAAATGGAAAGTCTGAACGCCCTGCTTCAGGGCATGGGGCTGATGCACCTTGGCGCAGGCCAGGCCATCATGCTGCTGGTGAGCCTGCTGCTGCTGTGGCTGGCGATTGCGAAGAAGTTCGAGCCGTTGTTGTTGCTGCCGATTGGCTTCGGCGGGCTGCTCTCCAACATCCCGGAAGCGGGCATGGCGCTGACCGCGCTGGAGAGCCTGCTGGCGCATCACGACGCCGGGCAGCTGGCGGTGATTGCCGCGAAGCTTAACTGCGCGCCGGACGTGCACGCCATTAAAGAGGCATTAGCGCTGGCGCTGCCGTCGGTGCAGAGCCAGATGGAGAACCTGGCGGTGGACATGGGCTACACGCCGGGGGTGCTGGCGCTGTTCTACAAAGTGGCGATTGGCTCCGGTGTCGCGCCGCTGGTCATCTTTATGGGCGTGGGCGCGATGACCGACTTCGGCCCGCTGCTGGCCAACCCGCGCACCCTGCTGCTGGGCGCGGCGGCGCAGTTCGGCATCTTCGCCACGGTGCTGGGGGCGCTGACGCTGAACTACTTCGGCCTGATTGCCTTCACCCTGCCGCAGGCGGCGGCCATCGGCATTATCGGCGGCGCGGACGGCC